>NZ_JBSHNU010000200.1:0-106494 GCF_053601555.1 Lacinutrix sp. MEBiC02595
TCAGGCTGTCCGTTGTATCTTTTTTACTTGTTCTCGATACTATTTGCTCATGCTTCACAAAGCACTCGAACAGACATAAAAAAGGATGCCACTTCCATCCTTAACGCAAAAAAGCCTTCTTGAAAAAGAAGGCTTTTTTTGCTTAAAAACTAACAGTGTCTTTTCAAAGCAACATTTCAGCTTTTTCTAAAAACAAAAAAGTCTGCATTTACATGCAGACTTTTCGAATTAAAGTGGGGAGAGTAGGATTCGAACCTACGAAGTTAAAAACAACAGAGTTACAGTCTGTCCTCGTTGGCCGCTTGAGTATCTCCCCAAACGAGTGCAAATATATTTAAGTTTTACTGTTTTACCGCTATATAATTTGTACTTTTTTTAAAAAATGTAAAGATATTTTTTTCAGACAAAAAGTAGTGGTGGTTATGTCTTTGTGAATTAATTGTTTACACATGTTTTTGGGAATACATATTTTTGTTTAGAGAATAAAAAAACCGCTACTAAAAATAGTAACGGCTTTAAAAAGGGGTAGGATAATAGTTTCTTACAACCCAAAGGCAGCTTTCACTTTATCTACATAATCTAATTTTTCCCAAGTAAATAATTCTACATCTACGGTAAGATCATCTCCATTTGGTTGCGAGAATGTTTTTGTAACTGTTTCATTTACTCTTCCCATGTGTCCATAGGCAGCAGTTTCGCTGTACATTGGGTTACGCAGTTTTAAACGTGTTTCAATAGAAGATGGACGCATGTCAAAAATTTCAGAAACCTTTTGAGCTATTTCTCCATCGGTCATATTAAAAGGACAAGTTCCATAGGTGTCAACAAAAATCCCCATTGGTTCTACAACGCCAATTGCATAACTTACTTGTACTAAAATTTCGTCACAAATTCCTGCAGCAACTAGATTTTTAGCAATATGTCTTGTCGCATAAGCAGCACTTCTGTCTACTTTACTTGGATCTTTTCCTGAAAAAGCACCTCCACCATGAGCACCTTTTCCTCCATAAGTATCTACAATGATTTTTCTTCCTGTAAGTCCGGTGTCACCATGAGGTCCACCAATTACAAACTTCCCTGTTGGGTTTATATGGTATTTGATATCCGCATTAAAAAGTGCGTGTAAATTCTCTGGTAATTTTGCAATTACTCTCGGAATTAATATGTCTACAATATCTTTTCTGATTTTCGCTAACATCACATCGTCATTGGTATCAAAATCGTCATGTTGCGTAGAAACTACAATAGCTTCAATACGTTGCGGTACATTGTCATCACTATATTCAATAGTTACCTGACTTTTAGAATCTGGACGTAAATAGGTGATTTCTTTGTTTTCTCTTCGTAATTCAGCAAGTTCAAACATGATTTTATGCGAAAGATCTAATGCTAATGGCATATAGTTTTCGGTTTCATTGGTTGCGTAACCAAACATCATTCCTTGATCTCCTGCTCCTTGCTCTTCTTTGCTAGCTCTATCTACACCACGATTAATGTCTTCAGACTGTTCGTGTATTGCAGAGAAAACACCGCAAGAATTTCCGTCAAACATATATGCGCTTTTCGTGTAACCAATTTTATTAATGGTATCACGTGCAATTTTTTGTACGTCTAAATAGGTGTTCGATTTTACTTCACCAGCAAGTACAACTTGTCCTGTAGTTACTAATGTTTCGCATGCAACTTTAGCCTCTGAATCAAAAGCTAAAAAATGATCAATTAAAGCATCACTTATTTGGTCTGCTACTTTATCTGGATGTCCTTCTGATACACTTTCCGAAGTAAATAAATATGGCATAAATCCTAATTTTTAATTATAGTTTAATTATAAATTTGTTGGATTGCTTGGTCGCTAGAGAAGTGAATAACTTACTGCTTTAGCATTTTATTTCAAATTTAATTTGGAATCTTAGTCTAGATACCTAAATGGATTTGAAGAGGTTGCAATCAGACAAATTTTTCCTCTTAATTTTAATACAGCAAAAGTAGAAAAATAAAACGGAACGCATACCAATTTAACCTTTTTTAAAGAACTTTTAATTTATATAACTTAGTGCACCAATATATTACTCAATTTAATGGGATGTCTAGTAATAGAAATAGAAGTGGGTTTTATATGGTTTTTAGGAATTGAACATCATATGTTTTGGTGTTTAATACTTTGATTAATAGTGTTTTAAAAATGGATTTTTCACTATGGATTTAGTCTTAGATAACGGAAGTTAAAAAATAAAAGCAAAGAATAAACTAATTTAGTGCATACATTAATAACTAAAAAGAAATGAAAGGAAGAAAACTTTTAATGATTCCCGGACCAATAGAATTCGAACCCGAAGTTTTAAGGGCAATGAGTGCGGTTACAACAAGTCATGTAGCTCCTAGTTTTATTAATAGTTTTGGGAATGCATTAGATGCAATGAAAAAGGTTTGGCAGGCGCCAACAGGGCAGCCTTTTGTGGTAGCAGGAAGTGGAACCTTGGCTATGGATATGGCGGTTGCGAATTTAGTGGAAGCTGGAGATAATGCATTAGTAATTTCTACAGGTTATTTTGGTACGCGTTATAAAGATATTTTAGAACGCTATCAAGTGGATGTAACTATTTTAGAGGTCGCTGTTGGAGAAGTACCTAGTTTAGAAGCTATAGAAAATGCATTAAAAAATAAAGTTTATAAAGTCGTAACCATGACACATGTAGATACGTCTACAGGAGTTTTGGTACGCCCTAAAGAAATTGCCGCACTAGCAAAAAAGTATAATGCACTAAGTATTTTAGATGGTGTTTGCTCTGTTGCAGGTGAAGAAATAAAACAAGAGGAATGGGGAATTGACGTGGTTTTAACAGCATCTCAAAAAGCGGTTGGTGTACCTCCAGGATTAGCGTTGTTAGTGGCTTCTAAAAAAGCGATTCAAACCTGGGAGCATAGAAAAACACTAGTGCCTAATTATTATGCCGATTGGAAAAATTGGTTGCCAATTATGAAAGCATACCAAGCAAGAAAACCATCTTATTTTGGGACGCCACCAGTAAATTTAATAATGGCCTTAGAAACTAGTTTAAAGCTAATTAATTCGGAAGGAATTGGAGCTAGAGTTAAAAAGCATAAACAATTAGCTGGTGCTTTTCGGGAAGCAATAGCTGCTTTAGGTTTGAATATATTACCTTCAAAAACGGAAAATGCAGCAAATACCTTAACCGCCGTTTATTATCCGGAAGGAATAGAGGCAGCTTCGTTTTTAAAACAGATATCTAAATTAGATGTCATTGTTGCTGGTGGATTATTGCCTGAATTAAAAACGAAATATTTTAGAGTGGGCCACATGGGAGCGGTTACCTCTAGTGATATCATTAGTACTTTAAGTGCTATAGAGTTTGCATTAGTAAAAAGTGGTTTTCCATTCCAATTTGGAATTGGATTAAGTACTTTTCAAAAGATTCTGAATAAAAAAATAGAATAACAACGGAAGGTGAAAAAACAAATTCTATAGTATCTTTTAAGAATAAGGATAGAATATTAAAAAGAGTTTTATACATTTATACCATCCAGTGAAAAAACAAATAGTAAATAGTATTTCCATTATTCGCATCGTGATTATTTCACGAAGCCAGGGAATGCTATAAATAATTATACATAAAAATATATTTTAAGCCTTCCATAATCGGAAGGCTTTTTTTATGCTTAAAAGACAAGTTAAAATGGGCCGTAATGTAAAGTTCTAAAATTGGATCAAATATAATTTCTTTTCAAACAAGAAAGTATTATCGAATACAGTAGGTAAGAATAAAAAAAAGTAAACCATTTGAGTGTCATATTTGAAGAGGTGTAAATTACTGGTAATCAATAAATTAATCATTAATTTTTAGCATTGGATTTAGCTGGATAAAACGAATGATATTATAAATAGTCTGCTAAAACTTTAATTTAGTTCTAGCAAATACAATTTGCATTAAAATATGAGTCAATTAAACAAATACAGTAAAACAGTTACACAAGACCCAACACAACCAGCTGCACAGGCAATGTTGCACGCTATTGGGTTAACAAAAGAAGATTTTTTTAAACCTATTGTAGGAATAGCAAGTACAGGTTATGAGGGTAATCCTTGTAATATGCACTTAAATGACCTTGCAAAACTGGTTAAAAAAGGAACCAAAAACGAAGATATTATAGGTCTAATTTTTAATACGATTGGCGTTAGTGACGGTATTTCTATGGGAACTCCTGGAATGCGTTACTCCTTACCATCTCGTGATATTATTGCAGATTCTATGGAAACCGTTGTGCAAGCAATGAGTTATGATGGTTTAGTTACCGTTGTTGGTTGTGATAAAAACATGCCTGGTGCTTTAATCGCAATGATTCGTTTAGATCGTCCGTCTATATTAGTGTATGGAGGAACGATAGATTCTGGTTGTCATAACGGGAAAAAACTAGATGTCGTTTCTGCTTTTGAAGCTTGGGGAAGTAAAGTTGCTGGAACCATGGAAGAAGCCGAATACCAAAGTATTGTAGAAAAAGCATGTCCGGGAGCAGGAGCTTGTGGAGGAATGTATACTGCAAATACAATGGCTTCTGCAATTGAAGCTTTAGGAATGACTTTACCTTTTAATTCTTCAAATCCTGCATTAAGTGATGCTAAAAAAGAAGAGTCGGTAAAAGCTGGTGAAGCTTTACGATTACTTTTAGAAAAAGATATTAAACCTAGTGATATTATTACCAGAAAGTCTTTAGAGAATGCAATCCGATTAGTTACTATTCTTGGAGGTTCTACAAATGCAGTGCTACACTTTTTAGCAATAGCAAGAGCAGCGCAAATAGATTTTACATTAAAAGATTTTCAAAAAATAAGTGATACTACGCCGTTTTTAGCAGATTTAAAACCTAGCGGAAAATATTTAATGGAAGACGTTCACGCAGTTGGCGGAATTCCTGCAGTATTAAAATACCTTTTAAAGAAAGGACTAATTCATGGAGACTGTTTAACCGTTACCGGAAAAACGATTGCCGAAAATTTATTAGATGTTCCAGATTTAAAGGAAGGTCAAGAGGTCATAAAACCAATTGAAAACCCTATTAAAATTTCTGGACACTTACGTATGCTTTACGGAAACTTAGCAACCGAAGGAAGTGTTGCTAAAATTACCGGAAAAGAAGGTTTGAAATTTCAAGGAAAAGCAAAAGTTTTTGAAGGAGAATATGCAGCTAATGACGGAATAAGAGATGGTAAAGTAGAAAAAGGAGATGTGGTCGTTATTCGTTACGAAGGACCAAAAGGAGGACCAGGAATGCCCGAAATGTTAAAACCAACTGCAGCAATTATGGGAGCAGGTTTAGGTAAAGATGTCGCATTAATTACAGATGGTCGTTTCTCTGGAGGAACACATGGATTTGTAGTTGGTCATATTACACCAGAAGCACAAGAAGGAGGAAATCTAGCCTTAGTGAAAGATGGAGATATTATTACCATAGATGCAGAAACTAACTCTATAGTTCTAGAGGTTTCAGATGCAGAGTTAAACCAAAGAAGAAAAACATGGAAAGCACCAGATTTAAAGTTTGAACGTGGTGTTCTTTATAAATATGCCAAAACAGTTTCGTCTGCATCTAAAGGATGTGTAACGGATGAGTTCTAACTAAATATTAAATTAAATGTTGTCACCTTGAGCGCAGTCGAAAGGTTTCCAAATTTGTAACGAGATGAAAGAAACACAAACCGTAGAAAACAAAACGAAAAGTACAGAAATAACCGAACGTATCTCAGGAAGCGAAGCTGTTGTAAGATGTCTTTTAGAAGAAGGTGTAAAAGTACTTTATGGCTATCCTGGAGGAGCTATTATGCCGGTTTATGATGAATTATATAAATACCAAGATAAAATTCATCACGTATTAGCACGCCATGAACAAGGTGCAACACATGCTGCACAAGGTTATGCAAGAATTTCGGGAGAAGTTGGAGTCGCAATTGCAACTTCAGGACCTGGAGCAACAAATTTAATTACAGGGATTGCAGATGCGCAAATAGATAGTACACCAATGGTTTGTATTACAGGACAAGTAGCTTCGCATTTGTTAGGTAGTGATGCATTTCAAGAAACAGATATTGTTGGTATTTCAACACCAGTTACCAAATGGAATTGCCAAGTAACCAAAGCTTCCGATATTCCGGAAGTGATGGCTAAAGCATTTTATATTGCTAAAAGTGGTCGTCCAGGTCCAGTTTTAGTAGATATTACTAAAGATGCGCAATTTGAAGAGTTTGATTTTAAATATAAAAAATGTACTGGAGTACGAAGTTATATTCCCGTTCCTAAAACAGAAATGGCTTCGGTGGAAGCCGCTGCAAAATTAATTAATGCCGCTAAAAAACCAATGGTAGTTTGGGGACAAGGCGTGATTTTAAGTAAAGCAGAAGAGGCTTTTAAAGCAGTAATTGAAAAAGCAGGAATTCCTTCCGCTTGGACCATTATGGGAGCTTCGGCAATACCAACATCACATCCTTTAAATATTGGTATGGTTGGTATGCATGGTAATTATGCGCCAAATGTTTTAACCAATCAATGTGACCTTTTAATTGCTGTCGGAATGCGTTTTGATGATCGTGTTACTGGTAAATTAGATGAATATGCTACACAAGCAAAAGTGATTCATTTTGAAATAGATCCTGCAGAAATAAATAAAAATGTAAAAGCAGATGTAGCAGTTTTAGGCGATGCAAAAGCGAGCTTAGAAGCTATACTTCCGTTATTAAATAAAAATACACATCCAGAATGGCATCAAAAATTTAAGGATTTATATGCTATTGAGTATGAAAAAGTAATTAAAGACGATTTGCATCCTACCAAAGAAGGATTAACAATGGGTGAGGTTATAAACCAAATAAACATGCAGTCTAAAGGGGAAGCTGCTATTGTAAGTGATGTTGGTCAGCACCAAATGATTGCTTGTCGTTATGCGAAGTTTAATCAAACTAAAAGTAATATTACTTCTGGAGGTTTAGGTACCATGGGCTTTGGTCTTCCGGCTGCTATTGGAGCTAAAATGGCAAGACCAGAACGCGATGTGGTCTCTATTTCTGGAGATGGTGGTTACCAAATGACCATTCAAGAATTAGGTACTATTTTTCAGCAAAAAGCAGCAGTGAAAATTGTGGTGCTAAACAATGAGTTTTTAGGAATGGTTCGTCAGTGGCAACAGCTATTTTTCGATAAACGCTATGCGTCTACAGAAATGACAAATCCAGATTTTGTAGCTATTGCAAAAGGATATTATTTAAATGCAAGAAGAGTTACTAAACGAGAAGAATTAGCAGAAGCTGTTGCAGAAATGATGGCAAGTAAAGAGGCTTACTTTTTAGAGGTTTGTGTAGAAAAAGAAGGAAATGTATTTCCTATGATACCAACAGGAGCTTCCGTTTCCGATATAAGATTAGAATAAATGTTCGTTCTGTTATATTTCAAAGAAGTATAAATGATTTGAAATTAGATGGAAAGAATCCATAAATAAAAATGCTAAAGGCAAGTAGCCAAAAGCTAAAAGCATAAAGTAAATGAGCACAGAAAAACAACTATTTACAGTTTCCATTTACACGGAAAACAACATAGGATTGTTGAATAGAATTTCAGCAATTTTTCAAAGAAGACATATCAATATAGAGAGTTTAAATACTTCTCCTTCCGAAATTGAAAGTGTTTCTAGATTTACCATTGTAGTAAATATGACCGAAGAAAATATCAAGAAAATAATGGGTCAAATAGAAAAACAAGTAGAGGTTATCAAAGTATACTGTCATACCGAAGATGAAATTATTTATCAAGAATCTTGCATCTTTAAAATGAAATCGGGCTTATTGTTTGATGAACGCGAAATTCAGAATATAATTAAAGAAAGTAATGCAAGAATAGTAACCGTAAATCGTGATTTTTTCGTGATTGAAAAATCAGGAAGAAAAGAGGAAATAGAATTATTATATAGAGAATTAAGTGCTTTTGGTATTATGCAATTTACACGTTCCGGACGTATTGCAGTATCTAAAGAAGAAATGAAAATATCAACAATGCTAGAAGCTTTTCAAGCATAAGCAATAATTAAATACAAAGAAAATGTCAAATTACTTTAACACATTATCATTAAGAAATCAATTAGATCAATTAGGGAAATGTAGATTCATGGATGCTTCAGAGTTTGAAGATGGTGTAAACGCATTAAAAGGAAAAAAAATAGTAATTATTGGTTGTGGTGCACAAGGTTTAAATCAAGGTTTAAACATGCGTGATTCTGGTTTAGATATTTCTTACGCTTTGCGTCAAGCAGCTATCGATCAAAAACGGGATTCGTTTAAAAACGCAACTTCTAATAATTTCACTGTTGGTACTTATGAAGAGTTGATTCCGACAGCAGATTTGGTTTTAAATTTAACACCAGACAAACAACATACAAGTGTAGTAAAAGCGGTAATGCCTTTAATGAAAAAAGGAGCAACATTGAGCTATTCTCACGGATTCAATATTGTAGAAGAAGGAACACAAGTTCGTGAAGATTTAACTGTAATTATGGTGGCGCCTAAATGCCCTGGAACAGAAGTTAGAGAAGAATATAAACGTGGTTTTGGTGTGCCAACATTAATTGCCGTGCATCCAGAAAACGATCCTGAAAATAAAGGTTGGGCACAAGCAAAAGCCTACGCCGTTGCAACAGGTGGAGATAAGGCAGGAGTTTTACAATCTTCATTTATTGCGGAAGTAAAAAGTGATTTAATGGGAGAGCAAACTATTTTATGTGGTTTGTTACAAACAGGAGCAATCTTATCTTTTGATAAAATGGTTGCAGAAGGAATTGAAGCTGGTTATGCAGCAAAATTAATTCAGTTTGGTTGGGAAACCATTACCGAAGCTTTAAAGCATGGTGGAATTACAAACATGATGGATCGCTTATCGAATCCAGCAAAAATAAAAGCATACCAATTATCGGAAGAATTAAAAGATATCATGCGTCCATTATTCGAAAAGCATATGGACGATATTATCTCTGGGCATTTTTCTAAAACCATGATGGAAGATTGGGCAAATGATGATGTGAATCTTTTAAAATGGAGAGAAGCAACAGGGGAAACTGCGTTTGAAAAAACAGCATTAACTTCCGATCATATTTCAGAACAAGAATATTTTGATCATGGTGTTTTATTAGTTGCCTTTGTGAAATCAGGAGTAGAATTAGCTTTCGAATCTATGATTAGCGCAGGTATTATTGAAGACTCAGCGTACTACGAATCTTTACACGAATTACCATTAATAGCAAATACCATTGCTAGAAAAAAATTATTTGAAATGAACCGCGTAATTTCAGATACTGCAGAATATGGTTGTTATTTATTTGATCATGCTTGCAAACCGTTACTTACCGATTTTATGAAAACGGTGAAAACAGATATTATTGGTAATTCCTTTTCAACTGGAAATGGCGTAGATAATATGGAGTTAATTGCGGTAAATGATGCGATTAGAAATCATCCAATTGAAGCCGTTGGTAAACGTTTAAGAACTGCAATGACTGCAATGAAAATTATAAAATCGGATGTAAAAACGGAAGATTCTGTTTTAGCATAAAGTTTAAATGTATGTCTCCTCGAGCGCAGTCGAGAGTTTATTGAGGTCTCGACTGCGCTCGACCAGACAGTACATATCATAAATAAGATTCCCACTTTCGTGGGAAGTAAACATGGAAGAAATCAAAACAACATACAGACCAACACTAGAAGCTATTGAAGCTGCTGCCGAAAGATTGAAAGGGATCGCATCTGTAACACCTTTAATTAGAAACGCACGCTATTCTAAGCATTTTGGTGCTAATATTTTTTTTAAAAGAGAAGACCTGCAAGAAGTGCGCTCTTATAAAATTCGTGGATCTTATAATAAAATTTCGTCATTAAATGCCTCTCAAATTGAAAACGAGATTGTATGCGCAAGTGCAGGAAATCATGCACAAGGTGTCGCGATTTCATGTAAGCTTTTAAAAATTAAAGGCACTATTTTTATGCCTTCGCCAACACCTAATCAGAAAATTGAGCAGGTAAAAATGTTTGGTGAAGAATATGTAGATGTTATTTTGGTTGGGGATACTTTTGATGATGCTTACCACGCTGCAATGGAGCAATGTGAAGCATTGAATAAAACGTTTATTCATCCTTTTAATGATGAAAAAGTAATTGAAGGTCAGGCAACGGTTGGTTTAGAAATTATAGATCAAGCAAAAGAGCACCCTATCGATTATGTTTTTGTACCGGTAGGTGGTGGCGGACTTGCATCTGGATTGTCGTCTGTTTTTAAAATTTTATCCCCGCAAACAAAAATTATTAGTGTAGAGCCAAAAGGTGCGCCTGCTATGTTAACTTCTATTCGAGCAAATAGAAATACAGAATTAAAAACCATAGACAGCTTTGTCGATGGTGCTGCCGTGAAACGCGTTGGAGATTTAAATTTTGCAATTTGTAAAGAGACATTACATCGTGTGGTTACCGTTGATGAAGGTAAGGTTTGCCAGACTATTTTAGATTTATATAATAAAGATGCTATTATTGTAGAACCAGCCGGAGCTTTAAGTCTTTCTGCTTTAGAACAGTTTTCCGAAGAAATAAAAGGTAAAAATGTGGTTTGCGTAATTAGCGGAAGTAATAACGATATTACACGTACTGCCGAAATCAAGGAACGTGCATTGTTGTACGCCAATCTAAAACATTATTTTATTGTAAAGTTCCCACAGCGTTCAGGAGCTTTAAGAGATTTTGTAGTCGATATTTTAGGTCCGAATGATGATATTACGCATTTTGAATATACTAAAAAAGCAAACCGCGAAAATGATGTGGCTGTCGTTGGATTGGAGTTAAAATCTCCAGACGATTTAGAGCCATTAATTACTAAAATGAAACTTCATAATTTTTATGGAGACTATTTAAATGATAAACCAGATTTATTTCAGTTTTTAGTGTAATATTTCATTTGAATAATTTATAAAAATGAATTATGTTTTTGCTAAAACGTTTTAGTAATGAGTTATAAATATTTAAAAGTTTAAATTTATGATAATTCACTAAATCTTTTATTTATAATTGGTTACGTGGGCTTTTTGTTTGAAATTAGCGCTATAATATTTTAATATTTCACAAATGAAAACACCTTTTTCGATTATTCCAGAAGCCTTTCAAATCACAAATCAAACTAATCAAGATACTTATTTGGTTGGAGGAGAATTAATACCTTGGAGTGGAGAAACTTCACAAGTGTTTTCTACCATATCTTCTACTGAAGAATATAAACCTACTTTGTTAGGAAGCATTCCAACTTTAGGAGAAAAGGAGGCTTTAGAGGCTTTAGATGCTGCATCTTTAGCGTATAATAAAGGACAAGGTTTATGGCCAACCATGAAAGTGGTAGATCGTATTGCTTGTATGGAAAAGTTTGTTTCGCAAATGAAAACCAAACGAGCAGAAATAGTGAAACTCTTAATGTGGGAAATTGGTAAAAATCTACCAGATTCTGAAAAAGAGTTCGATAGAACAGTCGAGTATATTTATGATACTATTGAAGATTATAAACAAATGGATCGCGATAGTGCGAAGTTTGAAAAAAATGCCGGAGTAAATGCACATATTCGTCGTGGACCTTTAGGTGTTGTTCTATGTTTAGGACCTTATAATTATCCTTTAAATGAAACCTTTGCACTTTTAATTCCTGCTTTAATTATGGGGAATACAGCCATTTTTAAGCCAGCAAAGCATGGTGTTTTGTTAATTTCTTCTTTATTGGAAGCTTTCCAAACTAGTTTTCCAAAAGGTGTTGTTAATATTATTTATGGAAGAGGAAGAACAGTCGCAACGCCAATCATGCAATCTGGTAAAGTCGATGTGTTAGCCTTAATTGGAAATAGTAAATCAGCAAATGCGTTACAGAATCAACATCCAAAAAGTAATAGACTGCGTTTGGTTTTAGGTTTGGAAGCTAAAAATCCTGCGATTGTATTAAAAGATGCGGATTTAGATTTAGCAATAGACGAATGTATTGCAGGCGCTACATCTTTTAACGGACAACGTTGTACTGCATTAAAAGTGTTATATGTGCATGAAGATGTAGTAGAAGAATTTAATAAACGCTTCTCCGCGAAAGTAGATGCGCTTAAATTTGGAAATCCTTGGGAAGATGGTGCCAAATTAACACCATTACCAGAACCAGATAAACCAGCATATATTCAAGAATTAATGGATGATGCTACTGCAAAAGGAGCAACAATTATTAATGCAAAAGGTGGTGAAACTACTGAGAATTATATTTTTCCTGCTGTTTTGTATCCGGTAACTAAAGACATGCGCGTATTTCAAGAAGAGCAATTCGGACCCGTAATTCCTGTGGTTCCATTTAGTGATATTGAAGAGCCTTTAGATGATATGGCGGCTTCTAATTACGGACAACAAGTAAGTTTGTTTGGGCAAGATGTGAAAACATTAGCGCCATTAATTGATACTTTGGTGAACTTAGTTTGTCGTGTAAACTTAAATAGCTCTTGTCAGCGTGGACCAGATGTATATCCATTTACAGGAAGAAAAGATTCTGCTGTTGCAACATTAAGTGTACATGATGCTTTGCGTTCTTTTTCTATTAGAACTTTTGTGGCTTCTAAAGACAACGATTATAATAATGCTATTTTAAAGGAATTATTAGATTCTAGAGCTTCCAATTTTGTGAGTACAGATTATATTTTATAGTTTTTTTAATGCGGTAACGCCTAATAATGAGATTTGTATAATTATTAGGCTTAAGAATAACGATTATCATAATAATTCATATAAAATGAATATTTTCTTAGTTCGTATCAAATTAATTTATAGCTTTACATTATGTTTAAAACAATAAATAAAAACGAAACACCCATAAGTTTACCAACGCGTAGACGCTGTCGCTAATACGCATACTTCAAGCTATTTCGTTAATCGTTTTTATTTTTTTTCACATTGAACAATCCATCACAAATATTTACAGTATTAAATATAGTTATTAGAAATAATAACAAGATGAACATACGTCCAATTTTCCGTCGTCGCCCTTAGGGTGTGCTTCTATATATAGAACTAAGGTGAGTCCGGTTCTGCTTTCAGAAAAAAATCAAAATCAACCTATTTATAATTTAAAATCAATTACAATGGAAATTGTTATTGCGAATAAATCACACAGTATTTACGCAGACATTATTTGCGAAACTATTGCAGATGCAGCTCAAGTTAGAGGAACTGGGATTGCAAAGCGCAAACCAGAATACGTGATTACCAAAATGGAAAATGGTAATGCGGTTATTGCTTTAGACGGCGATAAATTTGCTGGTTTTTGCTATATAGAACAATGGAGTCATGGCAAATTTGTAGCCAATTCTGGGCTAATTGTGCATCCAGATTTTAGAAATCTAGGTTTAGCTAAGCAAATTAAGAAGAAAATATTCGAGCATTCTAGAACCAAGTTCCCGGATGCAAAAGTCTTTAGTATTACTACAGGTTTAGCGGTTATGAAAATGAATAGTAACTTAGGTTATAAGCCAGTTACATTTTCAGAATTAACAGAAGATCAGTCCTTTTGGAATGGCTGTCAAACCTGCAAAAATTTCGATGTTTTAACAAGAACGGAGCAAAAAATGTGCTTGTGTACAGGTATGCTTTATGATCCTTCTAAAGAAATGAAAAAAACGCACGAACATACGTACGATAAAAAAGTGTGGACGAGATTAAAGAACATAAAACAGACCATGTTTTTAAAAAAAGAAAAGAAAGATGAGTAAAAAATTAGTCATAGCATATAGCGGAGGATTAGATACATCCTATTGCGCAGTAAGTTTAAGTAAAGCTGGATACGAGGTGCATGCGGTAAGTGTAAATACAGGTGGTTTTACTTCGGAAGAAATAAAGGAGATTGAAAGTAATGCATACAAAATGGGTGTTTCTACGTATAAGAATATAGATGCAGTTGCTACTTTTTATAAAAAAGTGGTGAAGTATTTAATCTTCGGAAATGTACTTAAAAATAACACGTATCCTTTATCTGTAAGTGCAGAGCGTATCATTCAAGCAATAGAAATTGTAGAATATGCTAAAAGTATTGGCGCAGCATATATTGCCCACGGAAGCACAGGAGCAGGAAATGATCAAGTACGTTTTGATATGATTTTTCAAACATTGGCCCCACAGATTAAAATCATCACACCAATTAGAGATGGGAAACTAACCAGGCAACAAGAGATTGATTACCTTAAGGAAAACGGAATTGAAGCATCTTGGGAAAAAGCAAAATACTCGGTCAATAAAGGGCTTTGGGGAACAAGTGTTGGTGGAGAAGAAACATTAACGTCGGAAAAAGCATTGCCAGAAAGTGCTTATCCTTCACAATTAAAAAAAGAAGGAGAAGATAAAGTGGTGTTAACTTTTGATAAAGGCGAGTTCGTTGCGGTAAATGGAAGGAAAGGTTCTTCTCAAAAAAACATTGAAATTTTAAATAATCTGGCATCTGCCTACGCTATTGGTAGAGATATTCATGTTGGAGATACGATTGTAGGCATTAAAGGTCGTGTTGGTTTTGAAGCTGCAGGAGCTTTGGTAACTATAAAAGCACATCATTTATTAGAGAAACATACGTTGACCAAATGGCAATTACAGCATAAAGATTATTTGTCTAGTTTCTATGGAATGCACTTACATGAAGGTCAATATTTAGATCCTGTAATGCGTGACATGGAAGCCTTTTTACAAAGTAGCCAAGACAAAGTATCGGGAGATGTTTTTGTAACCTTGAAACCGTATCATTTTTCTTTAGACGGAATTATTTCAAAGCACGATTTAATGAACGCGAAATTTGGAAGTTATGGGGAAGAAAATAAAGGTTGGACTGCAGAGGAGGCAAAAGGGTTTATTAAGATTCTTGGGAATCAAAACAAAATCTATCAACAAGTAAACTCTAAATAGGAGTACAGACCTGTCAGGTACAAAACACCCCTCAAGTCCGCTCAAGTGGCAAGGCAATCTTTTAAATTAGACAATTGTCCCCTTGAGGAAATTTTAGGGGTGTGAAAATAGAATTGAAATGAAAAAAATAAAAGCGGGAATAATAGGAGGAGCCGGATATACAGCAGGAGAATTAATAAGATTATTGATGCATCATTCTAAAGTAGAAATCGATTTTGTATTCAGTACTTCTAATGCGGGAAACAAATTATATAAAGTGCATCAGGATTTAATAGGTTCTACAGAATTGGTGTTCTCCAGCGAAATTAATACGGAAATCGATGTATTGTTTTTGTGTTTAGGGCATGGGAATTCCAAAGTTTTTTTAGATAAAAATACATTTTCAGAAAGCACTAAGATCATCGATTTAAGTAATGATTTTAGATTGATTGAAGATGCTGTTTTAGATAATAAAACCTTTGTTTATGGTTTGCCAGAATTAAATAAAGAAGCCATTAGAAAAGCGAGTTATATTGCGAATCCAGGTTGTTTTGCAACCGCAATTCAATCGGCATTATTGCCTTTAGCTAAAGCGGGAGTTTTACAAAACGATGTGCATATTAATGCAGTGACAGGAGCAACGGGAGCAGGAACATCCTTGTCGGAAACCACACATTTTACATGGAGAGATAATAATTTTTCGCATTATAAAGCTTTTACACATCAGCATTTAGGAGAGATTAATCAGTCGGTTAAAATTTTGCAATCTGACTTTGCTTCTGAAATCAATTTCATGCCCAATCGTGGTGATTTTTCCAGAGGGATTTTTGCTACCATGTATACCAAATATGCCGGCAGTTTAGAAGATGCAAAGAAGTTGTATTTCGAGTTTTATAAAGATGCTGCTTTCACCGCAGTTTCTGATGAAGAGATTCATTTAAAACAAGTGGTAAATACCAATAAATGTATCCTTCATTTGTATAAGCATGAAGATAAATTATTAGTAACAAGTATTATTGATAACCTTTTAAAAGGTGCTTCCGGACAAGCAGTTCAAAATATGAATTTAATGTATGGTTTTGAAGAATCGGAAGGTTTGAAATTGAAAGCAAATTATTTTTAGAAGTGCTGCTGCTGCGTTAGCGATTGGAACGGCATCCTTTTTTGATGTCAGTTCGAGTGAATTTGTGAAGCATGAGCAAATTTGTATCGAGAACAAGACAAAAAAGATATAGTGTAAAGCGCGACCCTTGTGGTAACGCCAAAAAAAAGAAAATAAAGATTTCCGCTTTTGCGGAAATGAAAAAAGGAAAAAGAATGAAAATAGCAATCATAGGAACAGGAAACTTAGGGAAATCCATCGCAAAAGGATTAATAACCAACAATGCGATTACCAGTTTATATTTAACCAAGCGGAATTTAGAAGGCATTCAAGAGTTTGATGGTTATAAAAATGTGCATTTAACTACAGATAATATGGAAGCTGTAAAACAGTCGGATATTATCATTTTTGCTGTGCAACCAGCCCATTTTGAAAGGATTTTAAAGGACGTAAAAGAACATTTAACCGAAAAGCATGTGTTAATTTCTACTATTACAGGGTTTTTAATTCCGAAGATGGAGGAAATCGTTGGTGCAGATAAATATATCATTCGTGCCATGCCAAATACGGCAATTGCAGTTGGTAAGTCGATGACTTGTTTGTGTTGTAATGAACAAGGAAAAAAACGTATTAAAATTGCAGAAGCTATTTTTAATCGTTTAGGACATTCATTAAGTATCCCAGAAAACCAGATGCAAGCAGCGACGGTAGTTTGTGCAAGTGGTGTTGCCTTTTGGATGCGTTTAATTAGAGCGACAACACAAGCGGCAATTCAGTTGGGTTTTGATGCAAAAGAAGCGCAAGAATTAGCCATGTATACTAGTGAAGGAGCTGCGAGTTTATTGATTACCAATGGGAATCATCCAGAAGAAGAAATAGATAGAGTAACCACGCCAAAAGGCTGTACTATTGAAGGTTTAAATGAAATGGAACATAAAGGATTGAGTTCGTCATTAATTCAAGGTATGGTTGCTTCGTTTAATAAAATAAGCAACATCAAAAAAGAGCAAATTTAGAAACTCCTGCAAAGTATCTAAGACCTTGTAGGTTTGTTTTTTGATAAGTGAAATACCTACAACGTTTTAAAAATCTTGTAGGATAAAAAAGAATAAATATGAGTTTATTTAATGTGTATCCATTGTTTGATATCACTCCTGTAAAAGCAGAAGATGTCTTTGTTTTTGATGAAAATAACACCAAATATTTAGATTTGTATGGTGGACATGCCGTGATTTCTATTGGGCATTCGCATCCTAAATATGTGAAAAATATTAGCGATCAAGTTGCTAAATTAGGGTTTTATAGTAACTCGATTCAGAATCCGTTACAAGTTGCTTTGGCAAATAAGTTGGAAGAGGTTTCTGGTTGTAAAGACTATCAGTTGTTTTTATGTAATTCTGGAGCAGAAGCGAATGAAAATGCATTAAAATTAGCATCTTTTCATAATGGTAAGAAAAAGATTGTCGCTTTTAAAAACGGATTTCATGGGCGTACGTCGGCAGCAGTTGCAGCAACCGATAATCCTAAAATTATTGCGCCAATAAACGCACAACAGGAAGTTGAAATTTTAGAATTAGGCGATTTAGAATCCGTCGAAAAAGCATTAGCAAAAGAAGATGTTTGTGCTGTTATTATCGAGTGTATTCAGGGTGTTGGCGGCTTAGATGAAAGTACTGCTGCGTTCTACGAAGGCATCGATGCATTGTGTAAAAAGTACAATACTTGTTTTATTGCCGATGAGGTACAATCTGGCTTTGGAAGAACTGGCGATTTCTTCGCTTTTCAAAAGTATAACCTAACTCCGGATATTATTTCGATTGCAAAAGGAATGGGAAATGGTTTTCCAATTGGAGGCATTTTAATTCATCCAGATATCAAAGCTTCTTTTGGTTTGTTAGGGACCACTTTTGGCGGAAATCATTTAGCATGTGTTGCTTCTTCCGCTGTTCTAGAAGTTATTGAAGAAGAGAATTTGATGCAAAATGTAAAAGAAATCTCCGCGTATTTTGTAGAAAAAGCGAATGAAATTTCTGCAATAAAAAAGGTAAAAGGAAGAGGTTTAATGCTTGGTTTGGAATTTGATTTTCCAATTTCGGAACTTCGTAAAAAGCTGATTTTCGATCATAAAATATTTACAGGAAGTGCAAAGAATCCTAATTTAATACGAATTCTTCCGCCTTTAACGATCCAAAAAGAACATATCGATTTGTTTTTTGAGGCTTTGAAAAGTGAATTAAGATAGTGAAATGAAATAATTTAAGGGTGTATAGCCTTAGAATTAAAGTTTAATAAAAGATTTCCACTTTTGTGGGAAATGAATATGAAAAAATACACCAACATAAAAGATATATCTAATCTTCAAGAAACCATTAAGGAAGCCATTCTATTAAAAATGAATCCTTTTGAATTCCAAGACTTAGGAAAAAATAAAACCTTGGTTATGTTATTCTTTAATGCCAGTTTACGTACGCGATTAAGTACCGAAAAAGCGGCGAAAAACTTAGGCATGCAGGTCATGATTCTAAATGTGAATGACGCTTGGAATCTAGAGTTTGAAGATGGGACGATCATGAATGCGAATACGTCGGAACATATAAAAGAAGCTGCGCAAGTGATATCGCAATATGCCGATGTAATTGCTGTTAGAGCATTTCCAAGTTTAACAGATAAGCAAAAAGATGCAAGTGAATTTGTAATGAATAGCTTTGTTAAATATGCGACAGTGCCAATTGTAAATATGGAAAGCGCAATAGCACATCCTTTGCAGGCTTTGGCAGATGCGATTACCATTACCGAATTAACCGAAAAAGCGAAACCAAAAGTCGTATTGTCTTGGGCACCACATCCAAAAGCGTTGCCGCAAGCAGTTGCAAACTCGTTTGTAGAAATGATGCAAAACATGGATGTTGATTTAATCATTACGCATCCTAAAGGATATGAGTTGAGCGAAGAGATATCGAAAAATACGCCAATAAATTACAACCAAGAAGAAGCATTAAAAGATGCCGATTTTGTGTATGTAAAAAATTGGAGTTGTTATAGTGACTACGGAAAAGTGTTGAGCCAAGATAAAAATTGGATGATGACCAAAGCGAAACTAGGAAAGGCAAAATTTATGCATTGCCTACCAGTTAGACGAAATGTGGTGGTGGAAGATGCTGTTTTAGATGGTGAAAATTCTCTGGTGATGCAGCAAGCTAATAATAGAACTTTTGCAGCGCAAATTGTGCTGAAGCAGATTTTGGAAGCATTGTAATATTTTGAATTATAAGTCCTGCGAGGTTTTAAAAACCTTGTAGGTCTAAAACTAAAAGATAAAATCCTTCCCTTTGGGAAGGTTAGGATGGGAATGAAAACACTAAAAATCATAAAAATAGGCGGAAACATTATTGATGACGCTGCTGCTTTGCAACAATTCTTAAAAGAATTTGCAACGATAGATACTCCTAAGATTCTAGTGCATGGCGGTGGAAAATTAGCTACCAAGCTTGCAGAACAAATGCAAGTGGAAGTTAAAATGATAGATGGACGACGCGTAACCGATCAAGTGACTTTAGATATTATCACGATGGTGTATGCTGGAAAGATAAATAAAAATATAGTAGCACAATTGCAAGCCAATAAATGTAATGCTATTGGTTTTTCGGGAGCAGATGGGAATACGATAGTTTCCGATTTAAGACCATCAAAACCTATCGATTATGGTTTTGCTGGAGACGTTAAAAAGGTAAATACAAAAACGGTGGAACTGCTTTTAAATAATAGTGTAACTCCTGTTTTTTGTGCGATCACGCACGATGAAAAAGGGCAGCTTTTAAATACAAATGCAGATACGATTGCTTCCGAATTAGCAATTGGTTTTGCGTCTGTTTATAACACCGAATTATATTATTGTTTTGAAAAAAATGGTGTTTTAGAAGATGTGAATAATGATGCTTCCGTAATCGAAAATATAAACACAGAAACCTATAAAGCACTTGTTGAAAACGGAATTATTTACGAAGGCATGCTTCCTAAATTAAACAATTGTTTTCATGCGATACAGCATCAAGTTCAGAAAGTTTGTATTGGAAAATCAGACATGCTTTTTCATAAAAACAGTAAACACACAACCATTACCAAATGATAGAAAAATTAACAACAAGAGCAATTGCTTTATTAAAGCAGTTAATAGAAACACAATCGTTTTCTTCGGAAGAAGGTCCGACGGCAGCACATATTGAACAGTGGTTTGTACAACAAGATATTCCTTTTAATAGAACGAAACATAATGTTTGGGCTACCAATAAACATTTTGACGATAGCAAGCCAACGTTATTGTTAAACTCCCATCACGACACGGTAAAACCCAATAATGGCTATACTAAAGATCCGTTTAAAGCGATTGTAGAAGATGGGAAATTATATGGTTTGGGCAGTAATGATGCTGGAGGTTGTTTGGTGAGTTTATTGGCAACTTTTGCGTATTTTTATAACAAACAAGACCTAAATTATAATCTGGTTATTGTCGCTTCCGCGGAAGAAGAAAGTAGTGGCGATAATGGTTTAAATAGCATGTTGAAAGTAATTCCTAAAGTGGATGTTGCTATTGTTGGGGAACCAACGCTGATGCATCTTGCTGTTGCCGAAAAAGGTTTAGTAGTATTTGATGCCGTTGTAAAAGGAACGCCAAGTCATGCTGCACATCCAAACGATAATAATGCGATTTATAATTCGATTTCGATTTTAGAATGGTTTAAAAATTACAAGTTTGATAAAGCCTCGGAAGCTTTAGGGGAAGTGAAGATGACTGTCACACAAATAAATGCAGGGAAACAACATAATGCGGTTCCTGCAGATGTTAAATTAGTGGTGGATGTTCGTGTAAATGATAAGTATACCAATCAAAATATTGTAGATATCCTTCAAAAGGAAGCGCCTTGTGATAGTATTATTCCAAGAAGTATAAAATTAAATTCGTCGTCTATTCCAATCGATCATCCATTGGTAATTGCAGGAATTCAAATTGGCAGAAGTACTTATGGTTCGCCAACACTTTCCGATCAAGCAGTTTTAACTTGTGCTTCTTTAAAATTAGGACCTGGTGATAGTACAAGATCGCATTCTGCCGATGAATATATTTACGTGCATGAGATTGAAGAAGGGATTAAAATTTATATTGAATTGTTAGAAAAAGTACTTTAAAAAAGTGAAACGTCCTTGCGAACAAAGTGAAGCAACCTCATGGTTAAGGAGCAGATTGCTTCGTCACTCTTCCTCGCAATGACAATAAAAAATCAAATTATGAAACTCTGGGACAAAGGAATAAGTATCGACAAAAAAATAGAACAATTTACGGTTGGAAACGATAGAGAGATTGACATGCATATTGCAAAGTATGATGTGCAAGCGTCTTTAGCACATGCTATAATGTTGGAATCTATCGGAATAATTTCTTCGGAAGAATTACAACAACTTAAAAGTGGATTAAACGAGATTGCTGAAACTATAGAAAATGGAACCTTTGTCATTGAAGCTTCGTTTGAAGATGTGCATTCTAAAATAGAATATGAACTTACCAAAACTTTGGGGGATGTAGGAAAGAAAATCCATACTGCGCGTTCTAGAAACGATCAAGTTTTAGTGGCACTTCAATTATACTACAAAGAGAATTTACAAGAAATTAACGATAAAACAAAAACGTTTTTTGAAACACTTTTGGGTTTAGCCGAAACACATAAAGAAGCATTGCTTCCTGGTTATACGCATTTACAAGTTGCCATGCCGTCTTCCTTCGGATTGTGGTTTTCTGCCTATGCTGAGGTTTTAATTGATGATGTATATTTACTAAACGCAGCCTTAAAAACGGTAGATCAAAATCCGTTAGGTTCTGCTGCAGGTTACGGAAGTTCATTTCCTATTGATAGAGAATTAACAACTAAAGAATTGAATTTTACCACCTTAAAATATAATGTGGTTGCCGCACAAATGAGCAGAGGAAAAAGTGAACGTACTATTGCATTAGCTTTAGGAAGTGTGTGTAATACATTGGCGCGTTTTGCAATGGATATTTGTGTGTATAACAGTCAGAATTTTGGCTTCATCGCTTTTCCTGATGAGTTAACTACAGGAAGTAGTATCATGCCACATAAAAAGAATCCGGATGTTTTTGAATTGATTAGAGGAAAGGCAAATAAAATCCAAGCGTTGCATACCGAAATGGTTTTAATCACCAATAATTTACCAAGTGGTTACCACAGAGATTTTCAGTTATTAAAAGAGAATATAATTGCTGCTATTGAAGATGTAAAAGATCTGTTGGATATTTTTAATTATGCCATTCAGCAAGTAATTGTAAAACATATCGATTTAAACGATGCCAAATACCAATACCTGTTTACGGTAGATAATATTAATACTTTGGTGGTAGAAGGAATGCCTTTTAGGGAAGCGTATCAAAAGATTGGTGGTGAAGTGGAGAATGGAACCTATGTGCCAGATACTTCTAAAAAACATACGCATGTTGGTAGTATTGGTAATTTGTGTTTGGATGGGATTAGAACTAAATATCCTAGGTAGATTGTAACGTTTATGGTTTTTACTTGACTTATAAATTAAAATATTTATTAAATTTGATGAAAATTATTTCAAGTAAATTTTCAATAAAACAGGTTGTTGTATTTCCAATAATCACAAGTTTGTTTGTTGTTTTTTTAATTTCAATTATATCTTTTCTGTCTGTTGAAATGACAATTGATGGTGCACCATTATATAAAACTCCTATTTGGTGTGTTTTGGTGTTTGTCTTGCTGTTATTCTGGAGTATTCGTCATTATTTAATAGTTTTTAAGAAATATGTTTTTTTTGAAAAGGGAATTGAAGTTAAAAATGTGTTTGGAAAAGAATTTTATTCATGGAATGATGTTAAAAAAGTTTCTATTGTTAAAAATAGATATGAAAAAATATTAATGCAATATTTAAAAGAAGATACTCTTACTATTCATTTGAAAAGTGGAGAAGTGCTAGAGTTATTCTCAATGTATTATAAAAACATGCCTTCATTAAGACGATATTTTAAAAATAAGAAGGATTTAAAAGTTACCAATTCCTATGATGATAATACTAATGAATCAATTAAACCATTTAATAAGAGTGTGTTTAAAGGGAGTTTTAAGATGTCATTCAATGGGGGTTTGATGGTTTTTTTTATTGTTTTGTCTAGTTTTATGCTATGGCATAGTTGGTCTTCTATGACTTTTGTGGGAGTGTTAGTACTTTTAGCGATTCCACTTATTTCACTTTTCGTATTTGGTTTTCAATCGTACTATTTTGTTATAGATGGTAAGTTTTTATTAGTAAAAAACCATGTTTTTTTACATTCTAAAATTCAAATAAATCTAGATGAAGTTAGGTTAATAGGTTTTGAGCAAAAATTAAAAAAAGAACCATCCATAAAAATCATCTACAAAGATTACAGTATTACTTCATTTCAGTCAAGCAGTTTAAAAGAATCACAATGGATATCTTTAATACGTTTGCTTAAGGAGCATAATGTAAATGTTGTAGATGAATTATTTTATGAGTTTAACTAGACCCTTGGTAAATCACTATCATCCTTTAATGGTAAACAAGATTCTCCCATTAAATAGGTGTCAATATGATATGCAGCTTGTCTTCCTTCTGAGATTGCCCAAACAATTAATGATTGTCCGCGACGCATATCTCCAGCGGCAAAAACTCCTGGAACATTCGTTTTGTAATCTTTGGTAGTTGCTTCGATATTGGTTCTAAAATCCATTTTTAAACCAAATTGGTCAGCTAGCGTTTTTTCAGCACCTGTAAATCCGAGTGCTAATAATGCGATATCGCATTTCCAGTCTTTTTCCGTA
The DNA here is from genome assembly GCF_053601555.1 of Lacinutrix sp. MEBiC02595. Taxonomy (NCBI): domain Bacteria; kingdom Pseudomonadati; phylum Bacteroidota; class Flavobacteriia; order Flavobacteriales; family Flavobacteriaceae; genus Lacinutrix; species Lacinutrix sp. MEBiC02595. The sequence goes on from NZ_JBSHNU010000200.1 coordinate 23,939, forward strand.
TTTGGTACTTCTTTAAGTTGTGGTCTTTCTCCAGGTGTGAAAATCCATTCTACTTCCACGGTTTTTAATCCGGTTAAGTTTCCTTTTTTGTCTCCTAAAAATTCTTTAGTAGAAATACTAAAAAAACGATCTACACCTTCTTGGTGAGATGAAGTTGTTTTTAGCTTCATAGGCCAATATGGCCAAGGTTGATTTGCTGGTCTACCTTCGGAAGGTTTGCTTAAAATTTCAAAATTGGTAACGGATGTTGCGCCATGACGATTGGAAGTTCCTATGCAATCACTTCCTGTGTCACCACCACCAATTACGATGATGTTTTTGTCTTTAGCAGAAATTACATCTTTAAAATCTACTAAACCATCTACATATTGGTTGTTTAGTTTAAGAAAATCCATCGCTTGCGTCACGCCTTTTAAATCTGCTCCAGGTATAGGAATGTTTCTCCTTACCGTTGCTCCACCACATAAAATAACCGCGTCAAAATCGTCTTTTAATTGGGTAGCGTCCACGTTTACGCCAACATGAGCATTGGTTTTAAATATAATTCCTTCTTCTTCTAAAACCGCAACACGTCTGTCAATCACATTCTTTTCCATTTTAAAATCTGGAATACCATATCGTAATAAACCGCCAACTTTTTCATCACGTTCAAAAACAGTAACGTTATGTCCAGCGCGATTTAATTGTTGTGCAGTAGCTAAACCGGCAGGTCCAGAGCCAATAACAGCCACGGTTTTTTCGGTTCTAACTTTTGGAGGATGTGCAACAATCCAACCTTCATTAAAGGCGGTTTCTACAATATTTTTTTCAATATTTTCTATGGTTACTGGATCTTCATTAATACCTAAAACGCAAGCTTCTTCACAAGGAGCAGGACATAAGCGTCCAGTGAACTCTGGAAAGTTGTTGGTTTTGTGTAAAATTTCAGCAGCTTCTTTCCATTTCCCTTTGTAGACTTTATCGTTAAAATCTGGAATTAAATTACCTAGCGGACAACCACTATGGCAAAACGGAATTCCGCAATCCATACATCTTGCGCCTTGATCTTGCAGGTGGTCTTTTTTTAACGGAATCGTAAATTCTTTGTAATTTTCTATACGCTTTTCTGGCGCTATATAACTTTCGTTTTCGCGTTCAAACTCTAAAAATCCTGTTATCTTTCCCATAATTTACGCTAATTCTAATTGTTCTTGTTTTAATCTTACTAAGGCTTGTCTGTATTCTTCTGGTAATACTTTTTTAAACTTCGGAAGGTACTTGTTCCAGTCTTTTAAAATACGTTCCGCTAACGGACTTCCAGTTGCTTCAAAATGATTTTCGATTAATTGTTTCAACTGAAGGATGTCCGTCTCGTTGTCTAATGGATCGATATTTAAATCATCCGCATTACAATTTTGTTGGAAGGTGTCGTCTTGGTCCAAAACGTAGGCAACTCCGCCACTCATTCCTGCTCCGAAATTTCTTCCAACGGCCCCAAGAATAACGGCAACGCCACCAGTCATATACTCACATCCATGATCTCCAATACCTTCTACAACTGCTTTTGCGCCAGAATTTCTAACACAAAAACGTTCTCCAGCTTTTCCGTTTATATACACTTCACCAGAGGTTGCTCCATATAAAGTTACGTTTCCGGTAATGATGTTATCTTCAGGAATAATGGTACATTTTTCGGGAACTTTGATAATTATTTTTGCTCCAGATAACCCTTTTCCTAAGTAATCATTTGTGTTACCGTGGACAGTGAATTTTAATCCTTTGGTAGCAAATGCGCCAAAACTTTGTCCGGCAGAACCGCTAAATTGAATATCTATAGTGTCTTCTGGTAAACCATCTGCACCATAAATTTTGGAAATCTCGTTACTTATTACTGCGCCAACTGCTCGGTCTACATTTGTGATAGGCATTTCTAGATGTGTTTTTTGCCTTCTAAATAATGCTTGATGCGCTTGTTTTATGATTTTAAAATCTAAATGTACATTCAGGTTATGGTCTTGACAATAGGTGTTGTATAATTTTACATCTTCCGCAACTTCTACTTTGTGTAGAATAGGTGTTAAGTCTATTCCTGAAGATTTATAATGGTCAATCGCTTTGTTTCTATTTAGTTTTTGAGATTGTCCAACCATTTCGTTGATGGTTCTAAATCCGAGTTTTGCCATAATTTCACGTAACTCTTGTGCTACAAAATACATGTAGTTAACCACGTGTTCCGGTTTACCTTTAAACTTTTTACGTAATTCTGGATTCTGAGTTGCTATACCAACTGGGCAAGTGTTTAGGTGGCAAACACGCATCATAATACAACCAGAAGCTACTAAAGGTGCGGTTGCAAAACCAAATTCTTCTGCTCCTAATAAACATGCGATTGCAACATCCCGACCCGTTTTTAATTGTCCGTCGCATTCTAAAACAATACGATTTCTAAGGTCGTTCATTACTAAAGTTTGCTGTGCTTCAGCAACACCAAGTTCCCAAGGTAAGCCTGTATGTTTTTGAGAAGTTAAAGGTGTTGCTCCTGTTCCTCCATCAAAACCGGCGATTAAAATAACATCTGCTTTTGCTTTTGCAACTCCTGCTGCAACGGTACCTACTCCAATTTCGGAAACCAGTTTCACATTGATTCTTGCTGTTCTATTTGCTGATTTTACATCGTAAATTAATTGCGATAAATCTTCAATAGAATAAATATCGTGATGTGGTGGTGGAGAAATTAATCCAACATAAGGAGTGGAGTTTCTTGTCTTAGCAATTTCTGGATTTACTTTTGGTCCGGGTAATTGTCCGCCTTCACCAGGTTTTGCACCTTGCGCTATTTTTATTTGAATTTCGCTCGCGCTTGTTAGGTAGTTGGATGTTACACCAAATCTACCGGAAGCAACTTGCTTGATTGCAGAGTTTTTCCAATCTCCTTGTGAGCTTTTGTAGAAACGTTCTTGGTCTTCTCCGCCTTCACCAGAATTAGATTTTCCTCCAATTCTATTCATTGCAACGGCTAAATTTTCATGTGCTTCTTTACTAATCGAACCATAAGACATGGCTCCCGTTTTAAAGCGTTTTACTATTTCTGTCCAAGGTTCTACTTCTTCTAGCGGAATTGGGTCAAATTGATCAAACTCAAACAATCCTCTAATAGTCATTAAACTTTTAGATTGATCGTTAACTAAATCTGAAAACTCTTTGAAAGTAGAGGCTTTATTGGTTCTTACCGATTCTTGGAGTTTTGCAACCGTTAATGGATTAAACATGTGCTTTTCTTGTCCGCGTCTCCATCTGTATTCTCCACCAACTTCGATATCTGGTTCTGTGTTTTTATGAAATGCTCTTTTATGACGTTTTACAATTTCTTGTTCAATTTCTCTTAAGCCAATACCTTGAATTCTGGTTGGTGTGTTTGGGAAATATTTTTCAACGGTAGCCGTATTTATTCCGATGCATTCAAACAATTGGGAGCCGCGATAGGAGTTTAGAGTGGAGATTCCAATTTTGTTCATTACTTTCAGAATTCCTTTTCCCACTGCTTTATTATAATTTTTAATGGCAGCTAAATATTCTAAATCAGTAAGATCTGCATTGTTAATTTGTTCTTGAACAATTTCGTTTACAATATATGGGTTTACAGCACTTGCGCCATAACCAAATAATAGAGCGAAATGGTGTACTTCACGAGGTTCGGCAGATTCAATAATTAAACTAATTCTGGAGCGTTTTTTCAATTTGTGCAAAGCATGATTTACATAAGAACATGCTAAAAGAGCAGGAATTGGTGCGTGATTTTCATCTACAAATCTATCGGATAAAATAATAATGTTTGCACCTTCATCTATTGCTTTTGAGGCTTTAGTTACTAAGTTTTCAAGAGCAACTTCTAATTCGTTTAGTCCACGATTTACTTCATATAACATCGAAATAGATTCGACTTTAAAATCAGGATTCGTATCATAATCTCTAATTTTGTCTAAATCGTGTTTTGAAATTACAGGATTCTGTATTTTTAATTTTTTACAATGCTCTGCGTTAATATCGAAAAGGTTTACGTCACTTCCTAAAGTTAAACTGATATCTGTAATTAGTTCTTCGCGAATTCCGTCTAAAGGCGGATTGGTAACTTGTGCAAATAATTGTTTGAAGTAATTATAAATGAGTTGTGGTCTTTCCGATAAAATCGCAATTGGCGTGTCGCTTCCCATAGATCCAATAGGTTCTTTTCCTAGTTGCGCCATCGGACGAATGATGGTATTTAAATCTTCTTCGGTATAGCCAAAAACAACTTCCCGTTTTTTTAATTCAATTTCGTTATATTCAATATGTCCTTGTTTTGCGGAAAGATCTCGTAAGTGTACTAAATTTTCATCTAGCCATTTTCTGTACGGATACTTAGAAGCAATTTCTTCTTTTATTTCTTCATCGTTAACGATTCGACCTTCGCTCATGTTTACTAGAAACATTTTTCCGGGTTCTAAACGACCATGGAATTCTACGTTTTCAGGTTTAATATCTACCACTCCGGTTTCGGAAGACATGATAACATTTCCTTTTTTAGTAACCGTATATCTAGAAGGGCGTAAACCGTTTCTATCTAAAACGGCACCAATAAAATTACCATCTGTAAATGGTATAGAAGCTGGTCCGTCCCAAGGTTCCATCAGGCAAGAATTGAATTCGTAAAATGCTTTTTTAGCATCCGACATATTAGGGTTTTTCTCCCAAGCTTCAGGAACAAGCATCATCATGGCTTCAGGAAGTGAGCGGCCTGTCATTAATAATAATTCTACAACCATATCTAAGGTTGCGGAATCGGATTTCCCTCTTAAGATAGTCGGAATTATCTTTTTAATATCCTCACCAAATAATGGGCTTTCCATGATTTCTTCACGAGAAAACATACGCGATACATTACCTCTTACGGTGTTTATTTCGCCATTATGACAAATGTATCTAAAAGGTTGTGCTAAATCCCAAGTTGGAAATGTGTTGGTAGAAAAACGTTGGTGTACTAATGCTAAACGAGTGTCTAAAGCCGAATTGAATAAATCCAGATAATACTCATTAATATGTTCTGGCATGAGTAAGCCTTTGAAAATAATTATTTTGGTAGATAGACTTGGAAGGTAAAAGAATTTAGATTCTGATAATTTAGAATCATATATAGTGTGTTCTGCAATTTTTCTAGCAGCATATAATTTTAAGTTGAACTCTCTTTCTGTTTGCTTTTCGTTAGACTTTCCTATAAAAATTTGCTTTACAAAAGGTTCTGTTATTTTAGCGATTTTACCTAAAACATCGCTATTTACAGGGACGTCTCTCCAGCCTATTAATTTAAGACCTTGATTTTGTATTTCTTTTTCAAAAATGCCAATACAATATTCTCGTTGGTTTTCTTTTTTAGGAAGAAATACATTACTAACTGCATATTCGCCAGCTTCAGGTAAATCAAACTCGCAAAAAATCTTAAAAAATTTATGTGGTATATCTATTAAAATACCTGCGCCATCACCTGTAACTCCATCAGCGCTTACTGCGCCACGATGCTCTAATTTCACTAAGATTTCAAGTGCTTTGTGAATGATGTCGTTGGATCGTTTTCCTGTTAAACTGCATATAAATCCCGCACCACAATTATCGTGTTCAAATTCTGGTAAATAAAGTCCTTGTTTCTTAAGCATAATGAGTAAAATTTAAAGGCTTTTAGAGCCTTATTATATCTCTAATATAGAAGCTATTGTTTGATAAAAAAAAAGCAGGAAACACTTTTCTCATATCCCTAGTTAAGTTCGTTCTAAATGAAAATTCGGTAATAATATGAGTGAATACTAATAAATAAGCAATGAATAATGTGTAGTGAAAATAAGCTTTTTTTGCGAAAACGTTTTCGTAAATATGAAAAAGATGAATATAATTTATCAAAAATTCAAAATTGTTGATAATATCACTTTTTGCGAATATGGATTTATCAATAAAAACATAATTATTTTATTTTACCCTATAAAAAATAGGGTTCAAAATGGTTTATTGATAAAAATGACTATTTCACCCCTTAAAGTTTAGGGGTTGATTTGTTTTTAATATAGATTTGGAATTCTAATAACCACTAAAACATATACTTTATGAAAAAATTATTACTCTCTGCTATGCTATTAACAACATCATATATTTCTGCACAAGAAGTTACAGAAACTACCGAAACAGAAACAAAGGAAAAAAAGTTCTCTTTTGAAGGAAGTGTGGATGCATACTATCAAACAAATTTAACTTCCAGTGATAAAGCTATTTTTGGCGACGACGGTGATGCCTTTCAATCTTTTGGAACTTCATTCGCAGATGAAACTGGTTTTGCTTTAGGTATGGCAAATATTATTGCCAAGTATGAAGGGGGGAAAACTGGAGTTGTTGCAGACTTAGTTTTTGGGCCAAGAGGAGATGCTGCTATAGGAGGTTATAATTTAAATCAATTATATGCGTATTGGAATGTTACAGAAAGTACCACTTTAACTTTAGGGCGTTTTAATACGTATTTAGGTTATGAGGTAATTTCTCCAACAGGAAATTTTAACTACAGTACTTCGTATTTATTTTCTAGTGGACCATTCTCTCATGTTGGTTTAAAGGCAGACTTTGCTTTATCAGATGATTTTAGTTTAATGGTGGCGGTTATGAACCCAACAGATGTTAACAATAATTACATTGGAGGTTATGCCTTGGGTGCGCAATTAGGATATTCGGGACAATTTTTAAACTTCTATTATGATGATAATGAGGTTTTAGGTTTTGAAATTGATTATACCGGTGGATTTGATGTTTCTGATTCTTTCTACTTAGGATTAAATGCTGCGTATGCAGATAATGATGGTGAAGGTTTTATGGGAGCTGCTATCTATCCGCAGTTTGCTGCATCCGATAAATTCTCTATTGGTTTAAGAGGAGAATACTTTGATTGGTTAAGTGATGCGGATACTTCTGTAGATGATCAAGATGTACTTGCGCTTACGTTAACAGGAAGTTATACCTACGAAAGTTTAACTATAAAACCAGAATTAAGATTAGATAGCAATTCGCAAGAAGTGTATGCAGATAGTGATTTAGAAAGCACGAAGAGTTTTGCTGCATTTACGATGGCTGCTATTTACCAGTTTTAATTAAATAATAACTAACAAATTTTCTGCTGTGGTAGAATAAATTAAGCAAATTTTATATGAAAAAAGTTGAAGCAATAATCAGAAAATCTAAGTTTTCTGCGGTAAAAACAGCGCTGCATGAAGTAGGCGTAAACTTCTTCTCGTATTGGGATGTTACAGGACTTGGTAACGAAAAAGAAGGACATGTATATAGAGGTGTTTCGTATAGCACTAGCGATATCCAAAGACGTTACTTATCTATTGTAGTTAACGACGATTTTGAAGAAGTTACTATCAAAGCTATTCTTGAAGCTGCGTCAACTGGTGAAGTTGGGGATGGTAAGATATTCGTTTCGAAAATCGATGACGTTTACAGAATAAGAACAGGAGAAAAAGGAGGAAACACTTTAAAATAAAAAAAAAACATGGAATTACTTACTATAAATAATGTATGGATGATGATCTGTACAGCACTCGTTTTCTTTATGCACTTAGGTTTTGCATTTTTAGAGATTGGGTTAACAAGACAAAAAAATACAATTAACATACTTTTTAAAAACATATTTATAATTACCATTGGGTTATTATTATACTGTTTAGTTGGTTTTAATTTAATGTATCCAGGAGAATTTAATGGGTTTTTAGGATTTGCTGGTTTCGGATTAGATTCCCCTTTAACAGCAGAAGGAGCATTAGATTTAACGTACAGTGAAGGATATACGTATTGGACAGATTTCTTATTTCAAGGAATGTTTGCAGCAACAGCAGCGACTATAGTTTCTGGAGCAGTTGCAGAGCGTATGAAAATAGGACCTTTTATGATATTCGCTATTATATATGTTGGATTAATTTATCCAATTGCAGGTTCTTGGAAATGGGGAGGCGGATTTTTACAAACATTAGAAACTCCTTTTTATGATTTTGCAGGATCTACATTAGTACACTCTGTTGGTGGATGGGCAGCTTTAGTAGCTGTGTGTTTATTAGGATCCAGAATAGGGAAATTTAAAAATGGTAAGATTCAAGCGATTCCAGGACATAATATTCCATTAGCAACAGCTGGAGTTTTAATACTTTGGTTAGGTTGGTTTGGATTTAATGGTGGTTCTGTATTATCTGCAGATCCAGGATTAACATCTTTAACTTTGGTAACTACATGTTTGGCAGCAGCAGCTGGTGGAGTAGTAGCAGCATTAGTATCTACATTATTATATAAAAATTTAGATTTAACCATGTTTTTAAATGGTATTCTTGGAGGTTTAGTTGGAATTACTGCGGGTGCAGATCAAATGAGTCCAACAGATGCTATTATAATTGGAGCGATAGCAGGATCTATTATTGTTTTTGCAGTAGCATTAATTGATAGATTAAAACTAGATGATCCAGTTGGAGCAATTGCGGTACATTTAGTATGTGGTATTTGGGGAACATTAGCTGTTGGTCTTTTTGGAGAATTGGCTAGTGGAGCACAATTTGTAAGTCAGCTTATAGGTGTCGTTTCTTATGCTGCAATATGTATAGTGTCGTCCTTTTTAATCCTGTTTACCATGAAGAAAATAGTAGGAATACGAGTTTCAGAAAAAGAAGAGTTAGAAGGTCTTGATGTTCATGAACACGGTATGGATGCATATCCAGACTTTAGAATGAATGAACATTAATTTATTTAGTTTAATTGTTTGTTAGAAAAAACCTCGGAATGTAATGTTTCGAGGTTTTTTAATTACATTAATTTAAAAGTATTTAGGTCGTGTTGCTACTTGTGTTTTCTAATAGTAAACACGTTACTCATTTTAGGGGTTTTATTTAGTTGTCCGCTTTAATCCTGTTACAATAATGAACTAGGAATACGGTTTCAGAAATAGAAGTTCTTAATGTTTGTAAATATGGTAGGAATGCATATCCTGACTTTAGAATGAATGCGTATTCATTTAGTTAGTTTAATTGTTTGTTAGAAAAAACCTCGAAACGTAATGTTTCGAGGTTTTTATAAATAGACTAACAATAAAATACTTAGGTTAGGCAGAGTTACGGCTTGCGTTTATATTTCCAAATAAGGAACGCGTTACTATTTTTTCATAGATTTTAATTTGTTCTTCATCTCTAACTTCTGCTTTTTCAAGTTCTTGAATCTTTTTTAAAGCAAACTGTTGTATCGTTAATAATGGTAAAACAATAGATTCTCTAACGGCAATAGATGCTTTTCCTGCAGGTTCTTCCTGCATTAATTCTTTATAGCCAGTAAGTTTGAGTATAAGGCGTTTTGATGTTTCATACTCGTTGTATATTACTTTCCAAAATTCTCCGTATTCAGTGTCTTCAGACATGTATTTCGTTAAATCGAAAAACGATTTAGATAAAGACATCATGCTATTCTCTATTAATGTTTTAAAGAAATCGGATGTTTTAAATAAATGCTGTGCTTTATCAAATTCACCAGCGTCTTCATATTTTTTTAATGCAGTACCAACACCATAAAATCCTGGAACATTTTGTTTTAATTGACTCCAAGATCCTACAAAAGGTATTGCTCTTAAATCTTCAAAAACTAAACCTTCTGCTTTTCCTCTTTTAGAAGGGCGACTACCAATATTTGTTTTTGCATAATATTTTAAAGTACTCATGTGTTCTAAATACGAAATGAATTTAGGATGTGCTTTAAATTTCACATATGCATCATAACTCAGTTTAGCAATATCATTCATTACTTCTCTGTTTTCTGGAAGCATGCTTAAACTGGTTTCGCTAAAACTATTATGAATTCCAGAAGTAATAAGTTGTTCTAAATTGTATTGCGAAGAATCTAAAGTCCCAAAATTAGAACTAATAGTTTGTCCTTGTATAGTTAATTGTACTTCTTTATCTTCTATAGTTGGACCTAAAGACGCATAGAAATTATGTGTTTTTCCACCACCACGAGCAGGAGGTCCACCGCGGCCATCAAAGAAAATAGCGGTTATGCCATATTTTCTAGAAATGGTTGTTAGGTTTTCTTTGGCGTTATAAATAGCCCAGTTTGCCATTAAATAACCACCATCTTTTGTCCCATCGCTAAAACCAAGCATAATGGTTTGTTTGTTGCCTCTAGCTTTTAAATGTGCGGCATATTCTGGATTTGTATATAACGCTTCCATAATAGCAGGCGCATTTTCTAGGTCTGTAATCGTTTCAAAAAGTGGTCCTATGTCTACCGTTAATGTATCTTGAAAAGCAACTAGTTTTAACATCGCAAACAATTGCATGACATTTAAAGTAGTCTGGTTGTTACTTATGATATAGCGATTTGCTGCTTTTTCTCCATTAGATTCTTGAATGGTTTTAATGGCTTGCATTGTTTTTAAAGCCATTAGCGTTTCTTCGTCTTTTATTAAAGAAAGATCTACGTTTCCTTCTACTTTAGATAGGATTTGTATTTGTTCTGTTTCTGATAAATCGTGATAATTCTTCGGGAAAATATCGCTTCCGCTTGTAATTAAAGCATCCACCATATCCTTAAAGAATTGGTCGTGCTTTCTGCTATCTTGTCTAATGTCTAAATTCGCAAAATGAAATCCGAAAAGGTGAATCTTATTTAAAAGACTATTCACTTCAGACACATAAAGCGACTGATGCTTATCTATAATAACTTGTTTAATCTCTTTTAATTCGGAAGTAAAATATGCTACCGTTAAGTTCGATTCTTTATTGGTAATTATATTATAAAGTTCTTTTTCTAAAGCCCCAATTTTTTCTTCAACACCATGAAAAGTAAGCTTTCGTTTTAATCTTCTAGCGTCTCTATAGTAGTTTTTAATTACGGTTTCTCGCAATCTTTTAGCAACATTAAGTGTTATTTCTGGAGTTACAAATGGGTTTCCATCTCTGTCTCCTCCAGGCCAAAAGCCAATATTTATAATGTCGTTATCTATTTGTTTCCCGTCAAAAATATTTTGTTGAATATAATCGTAAATGCTTCCGAAGGATTTATAAAACACATTCTCTAAATACCAAATTAAACTTACTGCCTCGTCATAAGGTGTTGGTTTTGTGTGTTTAAAGAAAGGCGTTTTTCCTAATTGTGCTAATAAATCATTAATTCTTAGCAAGTCATTTTCTTTGACAGCTTCGGTTAAATCTGTAATAATTCCTAAAACAGAACCTGGATAAAATTGTGTAGGATGCGCAGTTAAAACAATTCGGACTTTAAATTCTTCCAAATATTTTTGAAGCGTTTCTAGTTTGCCTTCCGCAGAAGCGGTCTCCTTTAAACTTCTTAAAGTGCCAATACCGTCCATGTTATTCACCACAGGAAATGCAGCGTCTTCAATAGCATCAAATAATACTACCTGACGTTCGATATATTGAATAAATTTAAAGAGTAAACTAATTTGACTGTCGGAGGATCTTCGTGCTTGATATTTTTTGAAAAACGTATTTACAATTGTTGTTGGGTCTTCTCCGTTTTCAAAACCATTTTTACAAGTTTCATGAAACAATGGCAATAAAACACCTGTTTTTGTAATAGAATCAAAAGGCAAAGTCATGAAAATACTATTGTATATCTGGTATTTTGCTAGTACGTTTTGATTAAATCTTGTTAGTTTTGGTTGTGTAGACATGTGTTATATGATAGTAGATTGACCTAAATGTATATTATTAAAATTAAGATTAGAATCTTTAGGGTTCGAAATGTAGTCCGCAATAAAATCTCCAACTTTAGAGGTTGTTACATTGCTATACTCTGTATTTAAATCTGGTGTTGTAATGTTAAGGAGTAATGATTTTTCAACCGCTTTTCTAATAAGATCGGCTTCTTCAGATAAACCAAAATGATCTAATAACATGGCAGCAGATAAAATAGAGGCAATCGGGTTTGCAATACCTTTGCCTGTAGCTTCCGGGTACGAACCGTGAATAGGCTCAAACATGGCATATTTGTCTCCCACAGATGCCGAAGCTAATAAACCAATAGAACCGCCAATAACACTAGCTTCATCACTAATAATATCACCAAACATATTCTCTGTTAAAATAACATCAAACTGTTTTGGGTTTAAAATCATTTGCATCGCAGCATTATCTACAAATAAGAAATCTAAGCTAACCTTTGGGTATTCTTTTGCGATTTCAGTAACTACTCTTCGCCAAAGTCTAGAGCTTTCTAAAACATTTGCTTTATCCACTAAAGTCACTTTATTTCTTCTAGTTGCTGCAGCTTTAAAAGCTAAATGTGCGATACGTTCAATTTCAGGTTTTGTGTATAAACATAAATCGGAAGCCGTATTACCATCTGCACTCAAATGCTTTTCTCCAAAATAAATACCGCCAGTTAATTCCCTGTAAATACTAATATCTGTACCTTCTATGATGTGTCTTTTTAATGGCGATTGATCCAGTAAAGTTTCATAAGCCTTTACAGGTCTAATGTTTGCGTATAAACCTAAAGATTTACGTAGACGCAATAAACCTTGTTCCGGACGCACTTTTGCATCTGGATTGTTATCGTATTTCGGAGCTCCAATCGCACCAAATAAAATAGCATCAGAGACCTCGCATAAATCTAATGTTTGCTCTGGCAACGGATTTCCTGTTTCGTCAATTGCAATCGCGCCAACAGAAGCTTGCGTAAATGAAAACGAATGATCAAACTCTAAAGCAATTGCTTGTAAAGCTTTTATTGCCTGCTTTGTCACTTCTGGACCAATACCATCTCCTGGTAAAACTGCTATTTTTAATTTCATCTTTGCTATTTTTTTCAATTCCGTGAAAACGGAAATCTTAATTTTTATTTTGTTTGGGCGTTACCATACTGCGCTAAAGCTTCGTGTGGTCGCGCTTTTCGTTATATCTTTTTTTCGTGCCTCAAAAAAGGATGCCACTGCAATCGCTAACGCACGTGTTAACTAGTTGCATTTTCAAAAGCCTCAATGACTGTTTTTTTGCTTAGTAAATAATCAATATCATCATAACCATTTATCATACAGGTTTTTTTGTATGCGTCAATTTCAAAAGCTTCCGATAAATTAGTGTCAGCTACCGAAATGGTTTGTAGTTCTAAATTAACGATTATTTCTGTTTCTGGTTTGTTTTCAATAGTATTTAATAATTCTTTTAAAAACACTTCACTAACCTGAACAGGTAACAAACCATTATTTAAAGCATTTCCTTTAAAGATGTCTGCAAAAAAACTAGAAACTACTACTTTAAAACCATAATCGGTTAAAGCCCAGGCTGCATGTTCTCTACTAGAACCACATCCAAAATTATCTCCAGCGACTAAAATGGTTCCAGAGTAATTTTCGTTATTAAGTGCAAATTCTGTGTTTATAGATCCGTCCTTTTTATATCTCCAATCTCTAAAAACATTGTCTCCAAAGCCTTTTTTATCTGTCGCTTTTAAAAAACGCGCAGGAATAATTTGATCGGTATCGACATTTTCAATTTGTAACGGAATTGCTCTAGACTGTAATGTTGTAAATTTTTCCATCTCAACTTCCTGCAAAAACAGGAATCTCTATTTAATTAGTTATTGTTTTATTTATCAAACCTGACAGGTCTTTTTTTTGTGCATTAAGAATTAAGCAAATTCTAATTCCTCAATTTCTTGCGTCACATCTACTATTTTTCCTGCAACAGCTGTTGCGGCTGCAACTAACGGACTAGCAAGAATGGTTCTAGAACCTTGTCCTTGGCGGCCTTCAAAATTTCGGTTAGAAGTGGAAACACAATATTCGCCTTGCGGAATTTTATCATCATTCATGGCTAAACATGCAGAACAACCTGGTTGTCTTAATTCAAATCCAGCGGCATCAAAAATATCTTTTAGTCCTTCTTCTATAATTTGAGCTTCTACTTGTTTAGATCCAGGAACTAGCCAAGCAGTAACATTTTTAGCTTTTTGTTTTCCTTTTATAAATTTTGCGGCAACTCTAAAATCTTCAATTCTAGAATTGGTACAGCTTCCTATAAATACAAAATTAATAGGTTTGTTTATTAAGCTTTCTCCAGCTTCAAAATTCATGTACTCCAAAGATTTTTTAAAGGAAGCACTAGTGTCTGTAGGAATGTTTTCGGTGATTTTAATTCCCATTCCTGGATTAGTACCATAGGTAATCATTGGTTCTATATCTTCAGCATCTATAAAATATTCTTTATCAAAAGTAGCGCCTTCATCTGTTGGTAAGGTTTTCCAATAGGCTACTTTGTTTTCAAATTCTTTTCCTTTAGGAGCAAATTCTCTTCCTTCCACATAATCAAATGTCGTTTGGTCTGGAGCAATCATGCCGCCTCGAGCGCCCATTTCAATACTCATATTGCAAACGGTCATTCTTCCTTCCATGCTCATTTCTTCAAAAACATTTCCTGCATATTCACAAAAATATCCGGTTCCAGAATTGGTGCCTAATTTCGAGATAATATAAAGAATAACATCTTTTGGTAAAACCCCTTTTTTAAGCTTTCCGTTTACCGAAACTCTTAAGCTTTTTGGTTTTGTGAGTAGTAAGCATTGGCTCGCAAAAACTTGTGCTACTTGACTGGTTCCAATACCAAATGCTATGGTGCCAAAAGCACCATGTGTTGAGGTGTGGCTGTCGCCACAAACCATCGTCATTCCTGGTAGGGTAAAACCTAATTCGGGAGCCATTACATGTACAATACCATTGTATTTGTGGCCCAATTGGTAAAGCGTAATATTATTTTTTTTACAATTAATAGATAGTTGTTCTAGTTGTTTTCTAGATAATTCATCTTTAATTGGTTGATCTTGATTTTGTGTTGGTGTATTATGATCTGCTGTTGCAACAATTTGTTCTGGTCTAAAAACAGGAATTCCGCGATCTTCTAATTCGTTAAAAGCTTGCGGACTTGTTACTTCGTGTATTAAATGTTTGTCTATATAAAGAACTTGTGGACCATTTTCTATAGTGTCCACCACGTGTGCATCCCAGACTTTATCGAATAGTGTTTTCTTACTCATATTTATTTCCGCGAAAGCGGTAATTTCAATTAACTAAGCGCTAATTATTTGTTGGTATACTTTACTAGTTTCAATGATTTGATGAATATCATGATCATTAATTTCTTTCTTATTATCGGCGTACGTTAAAAAGCTTGCATAGATTTCATCTAATTGTAATTTGGTTAATTCGTAACCAATATTTTTAGATCTATATGCTAAAGCAGCTCTACCACTTCTAGCGGTTAAAATAATAGCCGATTCTGTTACACCAACATCTTTGGGGTTGATGATTTCGTACGTTTCACGGTTTTTAATAACGCCATCTTGGTGTATTCCTGAGCTGTGTGCAAAAGCATTTGCGCCAACAATTGCTTTGTTTGGTTGGGTATAAATCCCCATGCTATCGGAAACTAATTGACTAATTCCGTAAAGCATTTCGGTTTTAATATTGGTATCTAAATTTAAATATGGATGTTGTTTTAATACCATCACTACTTCCTCTAAAGCAGTGTTTCCTGCACGTTCACCAATACCGTTAATGGTGCATTCAATTTGGCGAGCGCCATTTATTACGCCTTCAATAGAGTTGGCAGTTGCTAAACCTAAATCGTTATGGCAATGACAAGATAAAATTGCCTTTTCAATGCCTTTTACATTTTCTTTTAAATATTTGATTTTTGCACCATATTCACTTGGTAAACAATATCCTGTAGTATCTGGGATGTTTAAAACGGTAGCGCCAGCTTTAATTGCAGCTTCGCAAACTCTAGCTAAATACTCGTTATCTGTTCTTCCTGCATCTTCTGCATAAAATTCCACATCTTCAACAAACGACTTTGCATACTTTACAGCGGCAAAAGCACGCTCTATGATTGCTTCTTTATTCGACTTAAACTTATGAATAATATGAGAGTCTGATGTTCCGATTCCTGTATGTATTCTAGGTTTTTTAGCGTATTTTAGTGCTTCTGCAGCAACTTTAATATCGTTTTCTACAGCTCTAGTTAAACCACAAACCGTAGCGTTTTTTACAATCCTAGAAATTTCTTGAACCGATTTAAAATCTCCTGGACTAGAGACGGGAAAACCCGCTTCAATGACATCCACTCCAAGTGCGTCTAGCTGCTCTGCGATTATAACTTTTTGTTCGGTGTTCAGTTTACAACCAGGAACTTGCTCTCCATCACGCAGTGTTGTATCGAATATTTGTATATTGTTATTTGACATATATCAAAATATATTTTAGTATTGTATTACGAATTTATATTTTGATTAGGTATTATTATTTGTTTTTGATTTACTTTTACGACGCTCAAAAGCATAAACTTAATTTAATGCATTGAAAATCAAATAGTTAAAACAATATTCTATTGATAACTAAAGAACAAAAAGATAATTTATTTTTATTAGTTAAGTCATTAACTAAATCTGAAAAGCGACAATTTAAATTGTATGTGGGCAGACTTGGAGTAAATTCAGATTCTAAGTTTTTAAAATTGTTTAACCTGTTAGATAAGGCCCCAACGTATGACGAGGCTTCCATTATTAAAAGCGGTATTGTTAAAAAACAACAGGTTGCTAATGTAAAAGCGCATTTGTACAAGCAGATTTTAATAAGTTTAAAATTAAATCCTTCCCATCAAAATATACGTTCTCAAATTAGAGAGCAGTTAGATTTTGCGTCTATTCTATATCATAAAGGATTGTATAAACAAAGTCTAAAAATTCTGGATAAGGCAAAAGAGTTGGCAATTGTTAACGAAGAAAAAAATGCTGCTTTTGAGATTATTGAATTAGAAAAAATAATCGAATCCCAATACATTACGCGAAGTATAAGTACACGTGCAGATGCATTGGCAATGCAAGCAAAAGAGATTAGTTCGTTAAATGTTATTGCTAGTAAATTGTCGAATTTATCACTTCAATTATATAGTATAATCTTAAAAACAGGTTATGTTAAAAACGAAGAAGAAAGCCTTTTAGTAACCGATTATTTTAATAAAAGGCTTCCCAAATTTAATATAGCTAAAGTAGGTTTTAGAGAGAAATTATGGTTTTATAAAGCGCATTTATGGTATAGCTTTTTGTTACAAGATTTTTTAAATTGTTATAAATATGCTTCCAAATGGGTGGATTTATTTTATCAGAATCCAAGTATGATAAATCTAAATCCAGTTTTCTTTTTAAAAGGAAATAACTATCTTTTAGAGGCTATATTTTTTATTAGAAATAAACCCAAATTTCTTGAAAAACTAAACGAGTTTCAATCTGCAGTTCATGCAGAAAACTTCCCTAAAGACGAAAATGTAGCAAGCTTAGTTTTTCTATATACTAATTTTCATAAAATAAATGGACACTTTATCGATGGTAGTTTTGACGAAGGTTTGTCGCTTATTCCTCAAATAGAAAAGGAGCTAATTCCATTCAAAACTAAAATTGATGCACACCATAAAATGGTTTTCTATTACAAGTTTGCAAGTATGCATTTTGGAGCAGGGAATAATAAAGAATGTATTAAATATTTAGATAAAATTATATCCAATAAAACACTTTCCATGCGAGAAGATTTGCTCTGTTTTTCTAGAGTTTTAAATCTTGTTGCGCATTATGAAGCGGGTTTAGATTATCATTTAGAAACCTTGTTAAGAAGTACTTATAAATTTTTAATCAAGATGAATGATTTGCATGAAGTGCAAAAAGAGATGATAAAATTCATTAGAGGTTTACAAGATATTTATCCGCAAGACCTTAAAAAAGAGTTTAAAAAACTATTAGAAGTTTTAAAACAATATGAAGATCATCCGTATGAACGTCGTGCATTTTTATATTTAGATATTATTTCTTGGCTGGAAAGTAAAATTGAAAATAAGCCTGTAGGTCAGGTTATCAAAGACAAGTATATTGAAAACTATGCTTAGATTTTTATCTGATTTCAAAAAAAAGAAATAAAAAAAGCTTTAAAAATTTGGATATTAAACTTTTGTGATGCAATATTTGTGCTCACAAAGTTCAAACACTTACTGAAATGTTATCAAGAAAGGCGGAGAGATAGACTCGTTGAAGCCTTAGCAACCCTTAGATTTACTAAGAAGGTGCTAAATTCTACTTAATTTTCGATTCATTAATCGAAATATTGGATAGATAACTCAAATCTAATTACCCATCTGTAATTAGTATTTTCTTTTTAACATTTTTCTATTAAGTACGCTTCTAACGAGGCTTATTTGGCTTTTGGTTTAATTTATTTTAATTCAAAAAAACTTAGAAAAATGAGTACACAAAAATTCGCAACCAAAGCGTTGCACGCAGGACACGACGTTAGTAAAACAGGAGGAACCAGAGCCGTTCCAATTTATCAAACAACATCTTATGTTTTTAACGATTCGGATGATGCAGCAGGAAGATTCAATCTTTCGGTTCCAGGCTTTATTTATACCCGATTAAATAATCCTACAAACGATATTTTAGAACAACGATTAGCTGCCTTGGAAGGCGGAATTGCAGCAGTAGCAACAGCTTCTGGAACAGCAGCTATTTCTACAACATTACTTACACTTTTAAAAGCAGGGGATCATATTGTGGCATCGAGCAGTTTGTATGGAGGAACCTATAATCTATTAAGTGTTACGCTACCAAGACACGGTATTACAACCACTTTTGTAGATCCTTCTGATGCCGAAAATTTTAAAAATGCAACCCAAGAGAATACAAGAGCGTTTTTTGTAGAATCTTTAGGGAATCCAAAATTAGATGTTTTAGATCTAGAAGCTATTTCTAAAGAAGCTAAAAGTAGTAAAGTGCCTTTAATTGTAGATAATACCGTGGCAACTCCATATTTATTAAATCCAATAGCATATGGTGCAAACATTGTAATTCACTCGCTAACAAAATATATTACTGGTAACGGAACTTCCCTTGGCGGAATTATTATCGACGCTGGAACTTTTGATTGGACGAACGGAAAATTCCCGGAATTCACAGAGCCTTCTGCAGGTTATCATGGTTTAGTATATAGCGAAGCTATTGGAGCAGCAGCTTTTATTGCAAAAGTTCGAATTGAAGGTCTTCGTGATTATGGTGCTGCATTGAGTCCTTTTAATGCTTTTCAAATCATTCAAGGTTTAGAGACTTTAGAATTACGTATTAAGAAACATAGTCAAAATGCACTCGAATTAGCAAAATGGTTACAAGAACAACCTGAAGTAAATTGGGTGAATTATCCAGGATTGGAAACTAGTAAATATAGAGACTTGGCTAGAAAGTATTTGCCAAACGGACAAAGTGGTGTGGTAACTTTTGGCGTAGATGGCGGTTATGAGTCTGCTAAAAAAATTGCAGATACGACAAAACTTTTCTCTTTACTGGCTAATATTGGCGATACAAAATCCTTAATTATTCATCCAGCAAGTACAACGCACCAGCAGCTAAGTGATGAAATTCAAGAATCAGCAGGAGTTACAAAAGATTTAATTCGTTTGTCTGTTGGGATTGAAAATATTGAAGACTTAAAAGCAGATTTAAAAGAAGCTTTTCAAGTTTTAAAGAAAACAGTTCTGGCTTAATACATCTTCATTCGTGTTCATAAATAAATGCGGCGTAATATTTTTTGCGTAGCATTTCTAACTACTCCAAACGTAATAATGGCTGCATTGCATTACATAAAAATTTCTGGTTTCCAACTTGCTTCTGGCGTGAATCAGGATGTGGAATTGTCGTATCAAATTTTCGGACAACCTTTACATCAAGCACCAATTGTATTGGTGAATCATGCGCTTACAGGAAATAGTAATGTAACTGGGAAAGATGGTTGGTGGAGCGATGTCATTGGGCCAGATAAAGTAATTGATACTAATAAATATACTGTTTTAGCATTCAATATTCCCGGAAATGGATACGATGGTTTTGTCATAACAAATTACAAGGATTTCGTAGCAAGAGATATAGCAAAACTATTTTTATTAGGACTAGAAAAATTGAAGATATCCTCCGTTTTTGCAATGATAGGAGGTTCTTTAGGAGGTGGGATTGCCTGGGAGATGGCTGTATTGTCACCAGATGTAGCGACGCATTTGATTGCCGTAGCGACCGATTGGAAATCTACAGATTGGCTAATTGCAAATTGCCAAATACAAGAGCAGTTTTTAGTGAATTCGAGCAATCCAGTACATGACGCAAGAATGCACGCTATGCTTTGTTATAGAACGCCAAAATCTTTTAAAGAACGTTTTAAAAGAAGTAGAAATAAGGAGTTAGAAATTTTTAATGTGGAAAGCTGGTTGCTGCATCATGGTAAAAAATTGCAAGAGCGTTTTCAGTTGTCGGCATATAAATTAATGAACCAATTATTAAGAAGTATAGATGTCACAAAAGACAGAGGTGATTTCGATACTGTTTTAAAAAATATCAATGCTAATATTACCATTGTAGGTGTAGATTCGGATTTGTTTTTTACTGCGGAAGAAAACAGAGAAACACAAAAACAATTAGCATTATTGCATCCAAATGTGACGTATAATGAAATTAATTCCGATCATGGACATGATGCTTTTTTAATAGAATTCGAGCAGTTAGAAAAAATAATTGAAACTATTTTTAATCCGAATTGTAAAAAAAATAAAATGAAAATATTAAAGTTTGGTGGGAAATCTTTAGCGAATAACGAAGGTTTAAACAACGCTATTTCCATTATAAAGAATAAAGTAAATAAAGAAGAACGTATAACCGTTGTGGTTTCGGCAAGAGCAAATGCAACGAATGAGTTAGAGGCAATTCTTTTAAAAGCTTCCAAAAAAGAAGCATACAAAGAAGCATTTTTAGCATTTCAAGAATACCAAATTGCACCTTTAAAAACGATAGATTTTTCCGAAGAATTTAAAACCTTAGAAACTATTTTTGAAGGCGTATTCTTATTAGGAGATTATAGTGAGAAAATTGAAAATCAAGTGTTGGCTTTTGGTGAGATTTTATCTGCTAAATTAATTGCAGAATTACTAAAGGAACAAAAAGTAAATGCTAATGCAACAGATGCTAGAGCTTTAATTAAAACAGATAGTAATTTTAGTAACTCGCAACCAATTCATAACGTTTCTAAAGAGAATGTTTTGGCGCATTTTAAACAATATAATGGAACTACAGTAAATGTAGTAACCGGTTTTATTGGCTCTAATCTGAAAAATGAAACCACCACTTTAGGAAGGAATGGTAGTAATTATTCGGCTGCATTATTGGCAAATTATTTAGATGCAGAAGAGCTTCAGAATTATACGCATGTTAACGGAATTTATACTGCTAATCCAGATTTGGTGCCAGATGCAAAAAAGATTAAAGAGCTTTCTTTTGCCGAGGCGAATGAGTTAGCAAACTTTGGAGCGACAATATTACATGCAAAAACCATCATTCCGTTATTAGAAAAAAATATAAACCTTCGTATTTTAAATACTTTTAATCCAGACGATGAAGGTACCTTAATTACTGCCAAAAAAGATAGCACGGAAGCTACTTCCTTATCTGTTTTAGATAATGTCGCTCTAATAAACCTAGAAGGTCGAGGGTTGTTGGGTAAAGTAGGAGTAGACGCTAGAATTTTCAAAGCATTAAGTGCACATGATATTAGTATTAGTATTATTTCTCAAGGTTCTTCAGAAAGAGGAATTGGATTAATTATTAATGCAGATAAAGCTACGCAAGCCGTTATTGCTTTAGAGCGCGAGTTTGAAAATGATTTTTACTCGCAAGACGTTAATAAGATTGATGTTGTAGACGATGTTTCGGTGATTTCTATTATTGGTATCGAGTTGAGCTCCTTTCATAAACCATTTAATGCGCTTATAAAAAATCAAATCACACCATTGCTCTTTAATAATACGTTTACCGGAAAGAATGTAAGTTTGGTGGTTAGAAAAGACCAATTGCTAAAGGCTGCAAATGTCATTCATGGCGAAGTATTCAATAGTTCAAAAAAAGTGAATCTTGCCATTTTTGGGCATGGTTTGGTTGGTGGTGCTTTAATTAATCAAATAATATCTTCTGCAAAAGAAATTGAAAAACGCAAAGGTGTAAAACTGAATATTTTCGCCATTTCTAATTCGAAAAAAATACTGTTATCTAAAAACGGGGTTACTGAAAATTGGAAAGAAGAAATACTAAAAAATGGAGAAGCATATGCTATTCAGAGTATTTTAGATTTTGCGGATAAACACCATTTAGAAAATTTAATTGCAATAGATAATACGGCAAGTAAAACCTTTGTAGAGAATTACAATACGTTAGTTTCTCATGGTTTTGATTTGGTGTCATCCAATAAAATTGCAAACACAATAGGTTTGAATTTTTATAAGGAACTAAGAGCGAATTTAGATAGAAATCAGAAAAAATATTTATACGAAACTAATGTCGGAGCGGGTTTGCCTTTAATCGATACCATTAAGTTATTACATCTTTCTGGTGAAAACATTACGCGTATTCGTGGTGTGTTTTCTGGTTCGTTAAGTTATTTGTTTAATACCTTTTCTGTGGAAGATCGATTGTTTTCCGAAGTATTAAAAGATGCAATAGATAAAGGTTTTACAGAACCAGATCCAAGAGAAGATCTTTGCGGAAATGATGTTGCTAGAAAACTGCTTATTTTGGCTAGAGAGTTAGATTTAAATAATGAAATGGAAGATGTTGTGATTCAGAATTTAATTCCGGAAGCGCTACAAAGTGTAGATGTATCTTCGTTTTTGAATGGTTTGGGTCAAATGGATGAAGCCTATTCTACGTTAAAAAATAACCAAGAAAAAGAGCATGTATTGCGATATATTGGAGATTTGTTTGGGAATTTAGAAGATGAAAATGGCGCAAAATTAGAAGTGAAATTAGTTTCTGTGCCAAAAAGTTCACCATTAGGTGCTTTAAAAGGATCGGATTCTATTTTTGAAATTTATACAGAATCGTACGGTGAACAACCATTGGTGATTCAAGGTGCAGGAGCGGGAGCACAAGTAACGGCAAGAGGTGTTTTTGGTGATATTTTGAGACTAATAGAAAATAATAATTAATAGTATTTAATAACCTAAATTGGTATGAGCAAGCATTTTGAAACCGAAGCAATTAGAACTCAGATGGAACGTTCTCCGTTTTTAGAGCATTCCACGCCAATGTATCTTACTTCTAGTTTTGTTTTTGAAGATGCCGAAGACATGAGAGCTTCGTTTACAGAAGAAAAAGATAGAAATATTTATAGCCGCTTTACCAATCCGAATACTTCGGAATTTGTAGATAAAATATGTAAAATGGAAGGTGCAGAAGCTGGTTATGCCTTTGCAACTGGTATGTCTGCTATTTTTTCCACATTTGCCGCGTTGCTAAATGCAGGAGATCATATTGTTTCTGCACGGAGTATTTTTGGTTCAACACATGGATTGTTTACCAAGTTTTTACCAAAATGGAATATCACCACCAGTTATTTTAATGTAAACGATTTAGACAGCATTGAAGCTTTAATTCAGCCTAGCACCAAAATTCTATATGCTGAAAGTCCGACAAATCCAGCAGTAGATATTATCGATTTAGAACGCTTGGGAAACATTGCTAAAAAACACAATATTTTATTGGTAATAGATAACTGTTTTGCAACACCATATTTGCAAAATCCGATTTTATTTGGAGCAGATTTAGTAATTCATTCTGCAACTAAATTAATAGATGGTCAAGGTCGCGTTTTGGGAGGCGTTACGGTTGGGAGTAAAGATTTAATCCGAGAAATTTATTTGTTTTCCAGAAATACAGGCCCTGCATTATCTCCATTTAATGCCTGGGTATTGTCCAAAAGTCTAGAAACACTTGCTGTTCGAGTAGATAGACATTGCGAAAATGCCGAAAAAGTGGCGTTGTTTTTAGAGTCGCATACCAATGTGAACTTAGTGAGATATCCTTTTTTAAAGTCGCATCCACAATACGAAATTGCTAAAAAGCAAATGAGAAAAGGAGGAAATATTGTCGCTTTTGAAGTGAAAGGTGGAATAGAAGCAGGAAGAAATTTTTTAAATAAAATTAAAATGGCTTCCCTTTCTGCAAATTTAGGAGATACAAGAACTATTGTAACACATCCAGCTTCTACAACACATAGTAAGTTAAATGAAACGGATAGATTAGAAGTGGGAATTACAGATGGATTAGTTCGTGTTTCGGTTGGTTTAGAGAATGTAGAAGATATTATTAACGATTTAAAACAGGCTTTAGATTAATCTTTAAAAGAAGTACCTTTGTAAGATGCTTTCAAAGAAAACAAAATACGGAATTAAAGCGCTCACCTTTTTGGCGAAACAAGAAGGTAATGCACCAGTAGCTATTGAAACGATTTCTAAAAGTGAAAACATTTCAAGAAAATTTCTAGAAAGTATACTGTTAAGCTTACGGAAAAATGGGTTTTTAGGATCTAAAAAAGGAAAAGGTGGCGGTTATTATCTTTTAAAAACACCAAATGAAATTCAAATGGTAGATGTCATGCGAATTTTAGAAGGTCCAATTGCAATGGTTCCTTGTGTAAGTTTAAACTTCTACGAAAAATGTTCCGATTGCCCAGACGAAGCCTCTTGTGCTGTGCATTTGTTAATGATTAAAGTGAGAGATAATACTTTAGATATTTTTCGAAATACCTCGCTTGCAGATTTAACTCGTTAACATATTAATAAAAACAACCCCCTATTTTTATGATTTAATTAGTGTTTAAAGAAGAATAAAATAATACATTTGCTTTATTACCCTAGTAAGTCGATAGGATTTATAGAATTAAAAGAACGGAATGATCAAATTAGATATTAATACACTAAACAAAGAGTTAAAAACGAAAACACCTGATGAAATTATTCAATGGGCTTTAACTCTATCTGACAACAGAATAGTAACGACAAGTTTTGGGAAATACTCTGCAATATTGTTAAGTACCATGTCTAAGCATGATAAAGATATAAAGGTGATTTGGTGCGATACATTATATAATGAACCAACTACCTATGCGCATGCTGTTAATCTTATAGAGGATTTTGATTTAAAAATCAATAAATACCAATCGTTAAAAACTAAAGAGGAGATAGATGCAACCATAGGTTTACCAACTATAGAAGATGATAATCATGCAGCCTTTTCTGAAATTGTAAAATTAGAACCTTTTAGAAGAGCATTGCAAGAGCATCAACCCGATTTATGGTTTACAAATATTAGAGTGCGTCAAACCGAATTACGAGACAAGAAAGATATTTTAAGTTATAGTAAAGATGGGATTTTAAAAATTAGCCCATTTTATTATTGGACAGATTATGATTTAGATAATTATTTAGAAGTCCACAATTTGCCTATAAACCATGAGTATTTTGATCCCATAAAAGCATTAGAGAATAGAGAGTGTGGTATACACTTGCAATAAAGTTGAAACAGTATGCAAAGTTTTAGAACCGAAATAGAAAACCCAGTAGTAGAACAAGATATTATGGATCTGGCCAATAAGATTCAGCTTTTTAAGGCCGGGAAAGTAGATGAAGAAAAATTTAGAAGTCTTCGTTTGGCAAGAGGAGTTTACGGCCAACGTCAAGAAGGAGTGCAAATGATTCGAATTAAACTGCCTTACGGTAAAGTTTTGAGTAATCAGCTGCACAGAATTTCTGATGTTTCTGATGAATATTCTCGTGGAAGATTACACATTACTACACGGCAAGATATTCAAATTCATTATGTCGATTTAGATCGTACACCGCAACTTTGGGCAGAATTAGAAAGAGATGATGTGACACTTCGTGAAGCTTGTGGTAATACCGTTCGAAATGTAACCGCAAGTGAAACTGCTGGAATAGATGTGAATGAACCTTTTGATGTTTCGCCGTATGCGGATGCTATTTTTAAGTTCTTTTTACGTAATCCTATTTGTCAGGAAATGGGAAGAAAATTCAAGGTTTCTTTTTCAGCTTCCGATGAAGATACTGGATTGTCGTACATGCACGATCTAGGTTTTATTGCTAAAATACAAAATGGTGTAAGAGGTTTTAAAGTGATGCTTGGTGGCGGATTAGGTTCACAACCAAGACATGCGGATTTATTTTATGATTTTTTAGAATCAGATAGAATCATTCCTGTAATGGAAGGTGTTTTAAGAGTTTTTGATCGTTATGGCGAACGTAAAAGCCGTGCCAAAGCTAGAATGAAGTTCTTAATAAAAGATCTTGGTTTAGAAGAATTTAAAAGACTTGTGGAAGAAGAACAAGGTGCTATCGAATATAAAACGGTGGCAATAGATGCGGATGTATATCCTGTTTCAATTCCTGTTACAGTGACAGCTCCAAAAGTAGAAATTAAGGACGAAGAAGCTTTTAACCTTTGGAAAGAAACAAACGTCATTCCGCAAAAACAAAAAGGATATTTCGCTATCGGAATTAAAGTCCTTTTAGGAGATTTTTATACAGACAAAGCAAGATTGTTAGCAGATTTGGTGCAAGAATATGCTGCAGGAGAGTTACGATTAAGTTTGCGCCAAAACATATTAATTCCGTTTGTGAAAGCAGACTTATTGCCATTTTTCTACCAAGAATTAGCTAAGCTAGGTTTTGTAGAAGCGGGTTATAATAAAGCGGTAGATATTACTGCATGTCCAGGTACTGATACTTGTAATTTAGGGATTGCAAGTAGTACCGGGATTGCAGATGAATTGGAACGTGTTATAAAAGCAGAGTATCCGCAATACTTGAAAAATGAAGATTTAGTCATTAAAATTAGTGGTTGTATGAATGCTTGCGGACAACACAATGCCGCAAATATTGGCTTTCAAGGGATGTCTATTCGTGCGCCAGATAAATTAGTTGCTCCAGCAGTACAAGTGCTTTTGGGAGGAGGGAATAGAGGGAACGGAAAAGGTGTCTTTGCAGATAAAGTAGTGAAAATGCCAAGTAGAAGAGGTCCAGAAGCCTTACGTAGAATTTTAAACGATTTTGAAGCTAACGGAAACGGAAAACTGTTTGTAGATTATTATTTACAACAAGGAGAAAAATATTTCTATGAAATGTTAACCGATTTATCTGATGCTACAAATCTTACACAAGACGATTTTATAGATTGGGGAACCAACGAAGCCTATATAAAAGCTATCGGAATTGGAGAATGTGCAGGAGTTGTTATCGATTTAATTGCAACGCTTTTTTTAGAAAGTGAAGAGAAAATAGAAACGGCAAAAGAAGCATTTAGTAATAAAGTGTATTCCAATGCGATCTATTTTGCATATAGCTCGATGGTGAATTCGGCGAAAGCAATTCTACTTTCCGAAAATATTTCAGTGAATACACAAGCAGGAATTATCAATACATTTCAAACTGAATTTGTAGAAAGCAATAAAATTAATTTAGGCGTTTCTTTTTCCGAATTAATTTATCAGATAAAAAATAATGCTCCAACCGAAGCATTTGCGAAAAACTATATCCAAAATGCAACAGATTTCTTAGAAGCTGTCCGTGTATTTAGAGAACAAGAAAAACAATTAGTATCCTAAATTACGTGTAAGATGAAAGCGATAATAACACCAAAACTAACCGTTGTAGGCGCAGGTCCTGGAGATCCAGATTTAATTACTTTAAAAGCAATTAAAGCAATTAAAGATGCGCAAGTTGTTTTGTACGACGCACTTGTAAATAAAGAATTATTGCAATATGCATCGTCAAAGGCAGAATTAATTTTTGTTGGGAAACGCAAAGGTTGTTATGCATACCAACAGGAACAAATTAATGCGCTT
This sequence comes from Lacinutrix sp. MEBiC02595, assembly GCF_053601555.1. Taxonomy (NCBI): domain Bacteria; kingdom Pseudomonadati; phylum Bacteroidota; class Flavobacteriia; order Flavobacteriales; family Flavobacteriaceae; genus Lacinutrix; species Lacinutrix sp. MEBiC02595. The sequence continues at coordinate 51,741 of NZ_JBSHNU010000200.1, forward strand.
ATTGTTAGTCGCGCTTTACAATATGGACATGTAGTACGTTTAAAAGGTGGTGATCCATTTATCTTTGGTCGTGGTGCAGAAGAAATCGATTATGTAAGACAATTTGGATTAGAAACCTATATGGTTCCAGGTATTTCCTCTTCGTTAGCAGTTCCTGCATATCAAGGAATTCCATTAACAAAAAGAGGAAGTTCCGAAAGTTTTTGGGTAATTACAGGAACTACAAAAGCACATACTATTTCTAATGATGTTGCGCTTGCAGCAAAATCTACAGCAACCGTTGTTATTTTAATGGGAATGGGGAAATTAGAAGAAATTGTATCTATTTTTTCTTCGGAAGGAAAACAAAAAACGCCCATCGCAATCATTCAAAACGGAACTACAAAAGAAGAGAAATTTGGGGTAGGAACGATAGAAACTATTTGCAATGTGGTAAAAGAAAAACAATTGGCAAATCCTGCAATAATTGTAATAGGAGAAGTGGTTGGAAAACGCGTGCAATTAGATTCTATTTTCAAAGAAATGAATAAGGAACCGGAAGTGATTTCTGCATAAGATTCGTGTAAAATGGAAGAGAGAAATAATTTATATCCAATATTTTTAAAAGTAGAACAACTCAACGTTCTTATTGTTGGAGGTGGAAATGTAGCATTAGAAAAATTAAGCTTTTTGCTAAAATCTAGTCCGAATGCAAAAGTGCAAATGGTAGCTCCTTTTTTTAGAGCCGAAACTATTACGCTTGCCACAAAATTTGGCATTGAAATGATACCAAATATTTATAATAATACGCTTTTAAGTAATAAACACATCGTTATTGCAACCACAGATAATATCGATGTAAATATAGAAGTTTACGAGGATTGCAAAGCACGGAATATTCTAGTAAATGTGGCTGATAATCCGCCATATTGTGATTTTTATATGGGCGGCATTGTTACCAAAGGAAATGTAAAAATAGCCATTTCTACCAACGGGAAATCTCCAACTACAGCAAAACGTTTACGTCAGTTTTTTGAAGATGTTATTCCAGATAATATTGACGATATGGTGAAGAATTTGAACGTTTTTAGAAAAACAATAAAAGGGGATTTCGAAGAAAAAGTAGACACTTTAAACGAATTCACAAAAGGTTTAATTAGTAAGAAAGAAGTACATCATGATTAAAACAGATATATTAATAATAGGAGCAGGTCCAACAGGTTTATTTACAGTTTTTGAGGCAGGATTGCTAAAATTAAAGTGCCATTTAATTGATGCATTGCCTCAGCCTGGCGGACAATGTTCTGAGATTTATCCTAAAAAACCTATTTATGATATTCCGGGATTTCCTGAAGTTTTAGCAGGAGATTTGACTACAAATCTATTAGAACAAGGGAAACAGTTTGAACCTGGTTTTACTTTAGGGGAACGTGCAGAGACCATAGAAAAACAAGAAGACGGAAGTTTTATTGTAACTACAAATAAAGGGACGCAACACCAAGCGCCAATTGTTGCCATTGCGGGAGGTTTAGGTTCTTTTGAGCCTCGTAAACCAAAGATTGAAAACATTGCGTATTACGAAGAAAAAGGGGTGGAATACTTTATTAAAGACCCGGAAGAATATCGTGATAAAAAAGTGGTGATTTCTGGAGGTGGAGATTCTGCTTTAGATTGGAGTGTGTTTCTAGCAAATATAGCTTCCGAAGTAACTTTAATTCATAGAAGAAATGAATTCCGTGGCGCTTTAGATTCCGTAGAAAAAGTGCAAGAATTAAAAAAACTAGGTAAAATAAACTTGATAACTCCAGCAGAAGTTACTGCTTTGCATGGTAATAATAAGTTAGACGGCATTACAATAACTAAAGACGGTGAAAAAACCTTACTAGAAACAGATCACTTTATTCCGCTATTTGGTTTGTCTCCTAAATTAGGTCCTATTGGAGATTGGGGATTAGAAATTGTTAAAAATGCTATAAAAGTGGATACATTAGATTATCAAACAAATATTCCCGGTATATTTGCAATTGGAGATGTAAACACATACGAAGGGAAACTGAAGTTGATCTTGTGTGGTTTTCATGAAGCAACTTTAATGTGCCAATCCGCATATAAAATTATTAATCCTGGTAAAAAGTATGTGTTAAAATATACAACAGTTAGTGGTATTGATGGTTTTGACGGTACACGTAAAGAAGCGCCAAAAGCAGTAGTTCAATCCATTAACTAATGAATTTAAATGGTTTTCAACCTTCGTTTAAAAGAAGAAGTAGCAATATTTACTAAAGATTTGTTTTATGCTTTATTTGAAAGTAGAGAAAAACAAAAAGAGGAATTAAAGTACTTAAAAGCAGTTTTTTTAAAATTTTCAACAGCACTTTCTGTAGAAAAAGGAGAGGCTATTTGGAAGTCTTTTTCTGAAAGATTACATCTAATTAAAAAGAAAATTGAGTTAGACGCCATTGCTGCAAAAGATAATGATCCAGCTTGTAAAAGTTTAAAGGAAGTGTATTTAGCATATCCGGGATTTCACGCTATAGCTGTGTATCGTTTAAGTCATGAGTTTTATAAATTAGATTTGCATATTCTTTCTAGAATGATGTCGGAGTATATTCATGGCATTACAGGAATTGATATTCATGCAGGAGCTACTATTGGTGATTCCTTTTTTATAGATCACGGAACAGGTGTTGTAATTGGCGAAACTGCAATTATTAAAAGTCAAGTTCAAATTTATCAAGGAGTTACTTTAGGCGGCATTCAAGTCAAAAAAAGTTTGGCATCCACAAAGAGGCATCCAACCATTGAAGATAATGTGACTATTTACGCAAATGCAACCATTCTTGGTGGCGATATTGTTATAGGAGCAAATAGTATTATAGGAGCAAATGTGTGGATTACACAATCTGTTCCAGAAAATTCATTAGTTACGTACCAATCTGAAATTAAAATTAAGACTAGAAAATAATGATAGAAGGAAAATCGATAACAGACTTAATTGGTAATACGCCTTTAATAGAAGCAACGCATATTTTACAAAAAGAAGGTGTACGACTATTTTTAAAACTAGAAGGGAAAAATCCTGGCGGAAGCGTTAAAGATAGAGCTGCTTATAATATGATTACCGAAGCCTTAAAACGTGGAGATATTAAAAAAGGGGATACTTTAGTGGAAGCTACAAGTGGTAATACCGGAATTGCCTTGGCATTTATAGCGCAACTTTTCGGATTAAATATGGTGCTTGTGATGCCAGAAAATTCTACACAAGAACGTATTAAAACGATGCGTGCTTATGGCGCGGAATTAATATTAACTTCGGTAGAAGTTGGTATAGAAGGTGCAAGAGATTTAGCAATCCAACTAGAAAAAGAAAAAGGATATTTCATGCTGAATCAATTTGCAAATGAGGATAATTGGAAAGCACATTACAAAACCACGGGCCCAGAAATCTGGAACGATACGAACGGCGAAATCACACATTTTGTTTCTGCAATGGGTACCACAGGAACCATTATGGGCGTTTCTACTTATTTGAAAGAGCAAAATAAAGACGTTGTAATTGTTGGTGCACAACCTAAAGATGGCGCGAAGATTCCGGGAATTCGTAAATGGCCAGAAGCCTATTTGCCAAAAATATTTAATGCTTCCAAAGTAGATCAAGTGGTAGATGTAAGTGAAGAAGATGCTAGAGCAATGACGAATCGTCTAGCAAAAGAAGAAGGCGTTTTTGCAGGAATGAGTAGTGGTGGATCTGTTGCTTCCGCATTAGAAATTGCAGCACAAATAGAAAAAGGAATTATTGTCGCTATTATCTGTGATATTGGTGATCGTTATATTTCCTCAGATTTATACGAATAAAAATTGGTAATCCTATTTTTATTCCCTTAATTTACACTTTAGTTCTTAATCGTATTGAATGTTATCACGAAAGGCAGAGGGATTAGACCCATTGAAGCCTTGGCAACCCTTTATAAAAAAGAAGGTGCTAAATTCTACTTTTTTCTGAATGTATTTCAGAAATTAGACAGATAACCACAAGTAATTACCTTACTTCCCTTCTGATGACATTTATATAATTTAATATAACATGTCTGATATCAAACACATTTTACAAAAACATATTTTAGTTCTCGATGGCGCGATGGGAACCATGCTTCAGCAATATAATTTTTCTGAAGAAGATTTTCGTGGCGAACGTTTTAAAGATTATCCTTCTTCTTTAAAAGGAAATAACGATTTACTATCGCTTACCCAACCAGAAGCAATTGCTACTATTCATGCTAAATATTTTGAAGCTGGAGCAGATATTGTAGAAACCAATACCTTTTCTGGAACTACAATCGCCATGGCAGATTATGATATGGAAGCTTTAGTATACGAGCTAAATTACGAGTCTGCTAAAATCGCTAAAAAAGTTGCGGAAGAATTCACCAAACAAAACCCAAGCAAACCTCGATTTGTCGCTGGAAGTATTGGGCCTACCAATAAAACAGCAAGTTTATCACCGGATGTAAATAGACCAGAATATAGAGCTATTACTTTTGAAGAATTACGCGTTGCATACAAACAGCAAGTAGAAGCGTTAATCGATGGCGGTGTAGATTTACTTTTAGTAGAAACCATTTTTGATACGCTAAATGCAAAAGCCGCATTATTTGCTATTGAAGAAGTGAAAGAAGCACGCAATATCGATATTCCAATAATGGTTTCGGGTACTATTACAGATGCTTCTGGTAGAACATTATCTGGACAAACCGTAGAAGCTTTTTTGACTTCCATTTCTCATATTCCTTTATTAAGTGTCGGATTTAATTGTGCTTTAGGAGCAGAACAGTTGAAACCTTATTTACAACGCTTATCCGATAAAACAGAATTTTTTACTTCTGCACATCCAAATGCAGGATTACCAAATGCTTTTGGGGAGTATGAAGAATCTCCAAAACAGATGCAAGCATATATTGAAGAATATTTACAAGACGATTTAATAAATATCATTGGTGGCTGTTGTGGCACAAGTCCGGAACATATTAAAGCCATAGCCGAAGTTGCTGCAAAGTACAAACCAAGAAAATTAGAAATCGAAGCATAATGGTATTAGAAGTTGCAATTTTAAATATAAGGGAAGGTGTTTCAGAAGAATTTGAAGAAACCTTCAAAAATGCAGAGGTAATAATTTCTTCTAGGAAAGGATACATTTCACATCAGCTTAAAAAATGTATCGAAGAAGAAGATAAATACATCTTATTAGTGCATTGGGAAACTTTAGAAGATCATGAAATAGGGTTTAGAAAATCGGAAGCATATCAAACATGGAAAAATTTATTGCATCATTTTTATCAACCATTCCCAACAGTAGAACATTATAAATAATGAAAAAAGCTAAAAATAAATACCTTACTCTTTCTGGGTTAGAACCATTGGTAGTTACTCCCGAAAGTAATTTTATTAATGTTGGAGAACGTACAAATGTTACTGGGTCACGTAAATTTCTTCGTTTAATTAAAGAAGAAAAATACGAAGAAGCATTAAGTGTTGCTAGAGATCAAGTAGAAGGAGGCGCACAAATTATTGATGTGAATATGGATGAAGGTATGCTGGACGGAAAGTATGCCATGGTGAAGTTTTTAAACCTGATAGCATCCGAACCAGATATTTCTCGTGTGCCATTAATGATTGATAGCTCCAAATGGGAAATCATTGAAGCAGGATTACAAGTAGCACAAGGAAAATGCGTCGTGAATTCTATCAGTTTAAAAGAAGGGGAAGCCGAATTTATTAGACAAGCAAAATTAGTAAAACGTTATGGTGCAGCTATAATTGTAATGGCTTTTGATGAAAACGGACAAGCAGATACGTATGAACGACGAATTGAAATTTGCGAACGCTCTTATAAAATATTGGTTGACATTGTCCACTTTGCACCTCAAGATATTATTTTCGATCCTAATATATTTCCTGTAGCAACAGGAATGGACGAGCATCGATTAAATGCACTAGATTTCTTTCGTGCTACCAAATGGATTCGTAAAAATCTGCCGTATGCAAATGTTTCCGGTGGTGTGAGCAATGTGTCCTTTTCTTTTCGAGGAAATAATACCGTTCGCGAGGCTATAAATGCTGCGTTTTTATATCATGCGATTCAACATGGAATGAATATGGGAATTGTAAATCCGACCATGTTAGAGGTTTATGATGAGATTGATAAAGATTTATTAACCCATGTTGAGGATGTTTTATTCGATAGAAGTGATGATGCCACCGAACGTTTATTAGATTTTGCAGAAACGGTAAAAGGAAATGTCAAAGAAGATGTTACCAAGGTTTTAGAATGGCGAAGTAATACGTTACAAGAAAGAATAACACACGCATTAGTAAAAGGGATTGATGCTTTTATTATCGAAGATGTAGAGGAAGCTAGGCAAATTGCAGAAAAACCCATCGAAGTGATTGAAGGGAATTTAATGATTGGAATGAGTGTGGTTGGAGATCTCTTTGGAAGCGGAAAAATGTTCTTACCACAAGTAGTGAAATCCGCTCGTGTTATGAAAAAAGCTGTTGCCTATTTACAACCATTTATTGAAGCGGAAAAAGATGGGAAACAAGAATTTGCAGGTAGAATACTAATGGCGACCGTAAAAGGCGATGTACATGATATTGGTAAAAATATTGTAAGTGTTGTTTTAGGTTGTAATAATTATGAAATCATCGATTTGGGCGTTATGGTTCCGCCAGAAAAAATAGTAGAAATTGCCATTAAAGAAAAGGTAGATATTATTGGTTTAAGTGGATTGATTACTCCTTCGTTAGATGAGATGGTTTATGTTTCCAAGTCCTTAGAAAAAAAGAATATTACCATTCCAATAATTATAGGTGGCGCAACAACATCTCGTGCACATACTTCGGTGAAAATTGCGCCAAACTATAGCAATACAGTCGTGCATATTAATGATGCGTCGAGAGCGGTAACTGTAGTTGGTCAGTTGTTAAACAAAAACAATAAAATATATAAAGAGCAAATACGTGAAGAATATAATAAGTTTAGAGCGCAGTTTTTAAGCAGAACAACAAAGAAAGAATACGTCTCGATAGAAGACGCTAGAAAAAACAAGTTTCAAATAGATTGGAATACGTCTCAAATTACAAAACCAAAACAATTAGGGATTCAAGATTTTCAAGATTTTGATATCACCAAATTAGAAGCATTTATCGATTGGTCTCCATTTTTTAGAAGTTGGGATTTACATGGAAAGTATCCAGATATTTTAACCGATGAGGTAGTTGGCGAACAGGCAACCGATCTTTTTAAAGACGCACAAGAATTATTACAACGTGTATTTAACGAAAAGCTTTTAAAAGCGAAGGCGATTTTCGGATTGTTTCCAGCAAACACGGTAAATGATGATGATATTGAAGTAGAAGCATCTCAAGAGAAAACATTAAATTTTCTAACGCTACGTCAGCAATCTAGAAAAGCAGCAGGAAAACCAAATATTGCATTGGCAGATTTTATTGCTCCTAAAGAAACAGGAAGAGAAGATTATATGGGCGCATTTTGTGTGTCTACAGGATTTGGAACTGCAGAGCTCGCAAAACAATTTGAAGATGCACATGATGATTATAATTCGATTATGATAAAAGCATTAGCAGATCGTTTAGCAGAAGCTTTTGCAGAATATTTACATAAAAAAGTAAGAACAGATTATTGGAGTTATGCGCATAACGAAAACTTAAGCAACCAAGATTTAATTAAGGAAACATATAAAGGTATTCGTCCAGCTCCTGGTTATCCTGCTTGTCCAGATCATTTAGAAAAGCAAACTATTTGGAAACTTTTAAACGTGGAAGAAGCTATTGGTGTTCAGTTAACAGAAAGTCTAGCGATGTGGCCAGCAGCAAGTGTTAGTGGTTATTATTTTGCAAATCCGGAAGCTAGATATTTTGGACTAGGGAAAATTAAGGAAGACCAATTAGAGGATTATGCAAAAAGAAGAAGCATAAGTATAGAAGAAGCACAAAAATGGTTGAGTCCGAATTTAGCGGATTAGAATTCCTGCGCAGGCAGGAATCTCATTGCAAATAAGCACAGCATCTTGGAAAGAAAAAAACATAGCGGATACCTGCGTTAGGGATTGTAGCGGCATCCTTTTTATGTCAGTTCGAGTGCTGCGACTGCAAGGAGTATAGTATCGAGAACCAGTAAAAAGATATAGCGAAAAGCGCGACGTTTTGCGATCCTGCAAGGCTTGTGCCAATTTATTTGGCATCTAAACCTGGCAGGTATGAGCAAAAGGTAACGCCCAAAAGAAATAAATAATAATTTAATGAGATACCTGCCTTCGCTGGCATTATTATGAAAGTAATCGAACACATAAAAAATGCAAACGGGAAAACGTTATTTTCGTTTGAAATTATTCCGCCAAAAAAAGGAAAGAACATTCAGGATTTATATGATAATATTGATCCTTTAATGGAATTTAAACCACCTTTTATAGATGTTACCACTTCTAGAGAAGAATACATTTACATAGAGAAACAAGGACTTTTAGATCGTAAAATCACTAGAATGCGTCCTGGTACTGTTGGTATTTGTGCGGCAATTAAACATAAATATGATGTAGATACGGTGCCTCATGTGTTGTGTGGTGGTTTTAGTAAAGAGGAAACCGAGTACTTATTGGTCGATTGTCATTATTTAGGAATTAATAATGTAATGGCTTTGCGCGGCGATGCGATGAGTCATCAAAAATACTTTGAAGCGCAAAAAGGTGGACATATGTACGCGAGGGATTTGGTGGCACAGATTCAGAATTTGAATTGCGGACAATACCTACACGATGTTTTGGAGGTCGATGATAAGTCCGATTTCTGTATTGGTGTTGCCGGTTATCCCGAAAAACATATTGAAGCACCTTCTTTGCAAACGGATTTAAAACGCTTAAAAGAAAAGGTAGATACTGGAGCAGATTATGTGGTGACGCAAATGTTTTTTGATAATGAAAAATATTTTCAGTTTGTAGATGCTGCAAAAAAAGCGGGAATAAACGTGCCAATTATACCAGGAATAAAACCGATTGCTGTAAAAAGACATTTGCAATTATTGCCTCAGGTTTTTAAAATAGATTTACCAGAAGATTTAATTCAGGCAGTAGATAATTGCACAGATAATAAGCAAGTTAGAGAAGTTGGTGTTGCATGGGCCATTCAGCAATCTAAGGAGCTGCAAGATGCAGGAGTTCCTGTGCTTCATTATTATTCTATGGGAAAAAGTGATAATATAAAAACGATTGCTTCGGCTTTATTTTAAATTTTATATTTTTGCGCTCTAATTAAATTTAATGAAGCGTTTATTAACCTACATTTTTTGCCTTTTTTGTGCTTGTGTTTTTTCGCAAGAAAAGAAAGCTACAGATTCTTATTTTGATGTAAATTATTTCTCAGGAAATATTGCTTTACATAATACCGATATTTCGCATTTAATTAAAGGACATCCGGAAGGTTTTATTGTCAGTTGGAATACCAAAACCTTTGGAGAAGAAGATTGGCAACAACGTTATAATTATCCGGATTACGGATTTTCTCTAGCTTATCAAGATTTAAAAAATAGCGTGCTTGGTAACAATGTTTCTATTTATGCACATTACAATTTTTATTTTTTAAAACGGAACTTAATGTTTCGTATTGGTCAAGGTTTGGGGTATACTTCTAATCCGTATGATAAAGTAGACAACCATAAAAATGTTGCTTTTGGTTCTAGTATTTTAAGTAGTACCTATGCGATGCTTAATTACAAAAAAGAGCGCATTTTTGATAGGTTTGGTTTGCAAGCAGGTGTTTCCTTAATTCATTATTCTAATGCGAATGTGAAAGCGCCAAATGCGAGTGTGAATACTATTGCTTTTAATGTTGGTGTGACTTATAATCTAGACGAAGAAGATCCCGAATTTAAAAGTACTTTAACGAAAGAGAAATTCACGCAACCTATAAAATATAATATTGTTTTTAGAAGTGGAGTGAATGAAAGTGATGTTGTAGGTACAGGTCAGTTTCCTTTTTATATTGTTTCGGCATATGCCGACAAACGTTTAAATCATAAAAGCGCGATTCAATTAGGAACCGATGTTTTCTTCTCTACTTTTTTAAAGGAACACATAAAATATAGAGCTGCTGCTTTTCCAGAAGAAGGTGAAGATGGTACTGCAGATTATAAACGTGTTGGTGTTTTTGCTGGTCACGAGTTATTTATAAATAAAATGTCGTTAGAAACACAGTTTGGTTACTATGTTTATTACCCTTATGATTTTGAAGGAAGAACCTATCTTAGAATTGGTTTAAAACGTTATTTTGGTGAAAAATGGTTCGCTGCTTTAACCTTGAAGTCTCATGGTGCAAAAGCCGAAGCTGTAGAACTTGGTGTTGGGATTAGATTATAAATACTCGTTTTTTCGGACTTGCTTTGAAATACTTGTAAAATAAATTATAAACGGATTTTGCGTCGTAGCGCGGAAAGATATAAAGATGAAAAAAATAGTATATATATTAATAGTTGCCATTTTGTTTTCTTGCAATAGCGAAGATGCAAATGATTGCTTTCAAAAGTCAGGAAAAATAGTACAAGAGGAAGTGATGCTTTCTTCCTTTGAAAAAATTCTAGTACATAGAGATATAGAGTTGATATTAAAACAAGGAGTCACTTTTCAAGTCGTTATTGAGACTGGTGAAAATTTATTAAATGATGTAGAAGCAAAAGTGGTAGCTAATGAATTACAGCTTACCGATAAGAATACCTGTAACTACGTTCGGGATTATGGTATCACTAAAGTGTATGTCACCGCTCCAAATATTACAGCTATTAGAAGCTCTACACAATATGATATTTCTAGTGATGGTGTTTTAAACTATACCCATTTAGAATTGTTTTCAGAAGATTTTAATGTGCCAGAAAGTTTTACTGTTGGCGATTTTAAACTACAGGTAAATACACAGAGCTTAAGCGTAGTTGGGAATAATATTTCTTCCTTTTATATTTCTGGGACAACGGAAGCATTATACGTTGGATTTTTCTCAGGAACAGGGCGTTTTCAAGGCGAAGACTTAATCGCTCAAGATGTAGAAATCTACCATAGAGGAACCAATGATATTCTTGTAAATCCGCAAGCATCTATTACAGGAGAAATTAGAAGTACAGGAGATGTGGTTGCGTATCACCAACCAGCACTTGTGACTGTGGAAGAATTTTATGATGGAAAATTGATTTTTAGATAGGTTTACGTTGTGTTGGTACACGTTTTTTTTATAATTTTTACTATATTTTCTATTTGTTAAAGTTTCGTTTTTAGGTTTATCAAGAACATTCTCGAGATAATAATACACATTAAAACCTAAGCAATAATTAATTTTATTAAAGATTTCTAAGACTCCTAATTTGGTTTGCCGATAAACGTCTTGTCCAAGTTTTACGCCTATTTTATTTTTATCCAAACCAGTATAAATAGCGAATGTGCCATCTTCATGTTTTATGGTTATACGATTCCTTTTACTAGTATATACTTTGTTATTGTACTGTTATTTTTATGTTTGTTAATGATTCTAATCACTTTTCCTTTTCTCATGCTACATATAGTGTCTGCTTTCTTTGAGTACACTACAAAAGATTTCCAGTCTATTGGTTTTTCGTTTTGAAAATAGGTTTCACCTAAATAAGATGCTTCCATAATTGTTATGTCCTTTTCATTAATAAAGGGTAAGCTATATTTTATAGATGTATTTACTTTAGGATTAGAATCGCGTTTGTCATATGAATTTGTTAAAAGTTTGAACTCTAGTCTTAAAGAATTAGTGTCTAGAACGTTTTTAGAATAAAAGAAATCGATACTATTATCGGATTGTCTTTCGAAGATAATTTCTATGTTAACCTTGTTTTGAGCCGAAATGATTGGAGTGATAAGTAATAAACATAGGAATAGTAATTTTTTTTGTATTATAAGAATTTTGTTTAACGTTCTTGTATACACTTAGTTGTGTTGGGTGGAATTCATCTAGTAAAAGAAAACGAACCAGAGAAAATTCGGATTGAACTTTCCAAGTAAGTGAGAACCTAACAATTAATTATAAACGCCGTTGTGCAACGCATTATTCCCATTGCATGTGTAAAATTATTCTTTCTCTATTGAATGGTTTGTTACATTTTCCCTCTTTAATCGTTATGATAATATACCAACCCATTAAACTTTAAAAATGAATCAACTTATTGTAGAAACCAAAAATCTCAATTTTTCATATTCTAAAACTAAGAATGATATTGAAAATTTAGAGCTTAAAGTTCCTAAAGGAAGTATTTATGGTTTTTTAGGTCCAAATGGCTCCGGGAAAAGTACCACCATTCGTCTAATTCTTGGTCTTTTAAAGAAAAACTCTGGAACTGTTTCTCTTTTTGGGGAACTCTTTAATGGACAATCAAGACTTGAAGTTTTGAATAAAGTAGGTGCCTTGATAGAGAATCCGTCTTTATATGAACACTTAAATGCGATTGATAATTTGAAAATATCTGCCAACTACAGACAAAATATATCGCCAAGTAGAATTTTAGAAGTGTTAGAGATTGTAAACCTAACGTACGCTAAAAACAAAAGAGTTAAAGAGTATTCACTAGGAATGAAACAACGTTTAGGATTAGCAATTTCTTTATTAAGTAATCCTGAACTCATCATTTTAGACGAACCAACGAATGGATTAGATCCAAAAGGGATTATAGAAATGCGTACCCTTATTAAAGACTTAAACAAAAAGTTTGGGACAACAATTTTTATTTCAAGTCACTTATTAAGTGAAATCGAAAAAACCTGTACACATGTTGGTATTATTAGAAATGGTAAGATGTTATATCAAGATACTGTAGCAAGTTTAAAAGAATCTAAAGGAACAAATATCAAATTTGAAATAGAAGTAGATTCTCCTATTGAAGGGTTGTCTGTACTTAAGAATTTGAAAATGGAAAATATTTCGTTGCTTGATGATTTGCTGCAAATTGAAGTGAAAAGTAAAAATGAAATTACAGAAGTGATAGATGTTTTAAGAGCTGAAAGAATTAATATTTATCAAGTATCTATTAAGAATAATTTAGAAGAACTCTTTTTATCATTAACCGAAAATTAATAATATGCCAACAATATTATATTATACCGCAAGCTTAAAAAATGAACTTATTAAGTTAAAACGAACCTTTGCTTTTTGGCTTACAATTATTAGTGCAGTCCTTTTTCCTATATTATTTATTGTAGCTTATGTTTTTGAGCGTGAAACTTTAGTTCCATTAGCAGGAGTGAATCCATGGGAGAAATTTATGGTGACTCAAATTGAAAATTCTACACCCTTTTTTATACCCATGTTTATTGTTTTAATTACGAGCTTGATTATGCAAATAGAGCATAAGTCTTTAGGTATAAAACATTTATTTGCATTGCCTGTGCCTAAATGGAGTATCTATTTCGGGAAATTAAGCATTGTCATTTTAGCTATAATAGTTACTTATATATATTATTATATCGCAATTCTATTATCCGGTATTTTATTAGGTTTTGTTTATCCAGATTTAGGGTTTTTAAATTTTCCGCCCGAACATTGGCGATACCTAAAAATGTTAACGACATCTTTTGTAGCTTCTTTTGGTATTATTGGAATTCAATTTTGGTTAAGTTTTAGATTTAAGAACTTTGTTATTCCTTTAGGGTTTGGAATGTTTTTAGCTATTATAGGTATCATTGTTTCACAAGCGCCACAATTATCCATTTATTTCCCATATTCGTTTAGTGTTTTATCCGTTTCTCTAGGTGATAAAATGCCTTTGATTTTTGGTGTTTCCTCTGTTACTATATTTAGTATCACGTGCTTTTTAATAACAAGTATTTTTGGTTATTTTAACATAAAGAAGTTAAATATTAAATAAGCAAATAGTAAATTATTTTGATGATTATTCACTTTTTTTGCGAGTTTTTTATATGCTGCATAACGTTTATGTATAAGAATAGTTGCGGATTTGTATGCGAGGATTTTCCGAAGGGAAATCAGACGTTACAAACTCGCAACGACCTTTGATTAAGCACTAAGCCGCAATTGTTTTTATACGGTGTTGGTAATAGTTTTAATTTCTAATTATAGTTCGTTCAGTAATATTTTCATCAAATTTTTCAATAAATACATCAACTTTGTCATCATTAAAATCACCATTTAAATCTAAAAGACCTTGCTCTATGAACCACTTTATTAGAGATTTATTCCAATATTTTGGTTTCATTTCCATACTTTTTTTGTATTCACAAAGAATATTTTTTGATAGTTTCCATTTGGATTATATGTAGCAGAAATTATTTCATTTTTTGTATTCAGTTCATATATAACAAACTCATTTCCGTAAGATTTCTTTTCAAAACTTAATATCGCTTTTCCGTCAACATAGATAGATTCTTTTTTTAATTTTATTTTTTGCGCATAAATAGAAGTTGTAATAGATAAAAAGAGAATGATGATTAATTTAATTTAATTTTCATTTGAGGTAATTTAATTATTAGTGTTTAATTTTGAATTTATCGGAATAGTGTCTTCTAAATTATTGCCAACGTGTTATATAACAACTTTTATTATGATATCCCGTAAATAAGTCATGCCGTAGCCTTATAGCTGGTTTTTTTAAGAGCGCTATTCAAAAGATTTCTTTGAATGTTTTTTTTTTGTTAAAGAATAACGAATGTGTCTAACTCGTCAATTCTCTAAATAAACTTTCTAAACTCGCATTCTTTTGGTTCAGTTGAAGAATCTTCAAGTCGTTGTCATGTGCAAAATCAAATACATGAGATCGCATATCTTCCGTAGTTGCAAAAGTAATTTCATAAATAAAATCGTGTGTATTTTTTACAGATTTCACTTTTGGTAATTTTAGTAAAAAAGCATCTTCCACTCGGTAATCGAATTCCACAATTACTACTTGCTCTTTTTCGGTACGTAATTCTTTCAAGGTTTTATTGGCAACAATTTCTCCTTTGTTAATGATAATCACTCTATCACACATCGCTTCTACTTCTTGCATGATATGTGTAGAAAGGAAAACTGTTTTTTCTTTACCAATACTTTTTATCAAGTTTCTAATCTCTACTAATTGATTTGGATCTAAACCAGTTGTAGGTTCATCTAAAATTAAAACATCGGGATTATGTAAAAGTGCATTTGCTAAACCAACACGTTGTCTGTATCCTTTTGAAAGCTGTCCTATTTTTTTATGTGCTTCTGGTGTTAAACCTGTAAGTGCAATAACCTCATTGATTCTACTTTTAGTAACCCCATAAACCTGGGCGTTAAAAGCAAGATATTCTCTTACGTACTGTTCTAAATATAATGGATTGTGTTCTGGTAAGTAGCCAACACTTTGCTGTACTTGCTTGGTTTCTGTGTTTACATTATGTCCGTTTACTATAGCTTCCCCTTCTGAAGCATCTAAATAAGTAGTTAGAATTTTCATCATGGTGGATTTCCCGGCGCCATTCGGACCAAGAAAACCAACTATTTCGGGTTTGCTTACTTTAAAAGATACTTGGTTTAACGCTTTTTGCGTGCCATAAACTTTAGAAATGTTTGTAACTTCAATAGACATAGATAAATAGTTTGTTCAAAAATAATAGTAATTATATAATTTAATAGATTAATAACTACTAAATCTTTAAAAATTAAACGTAAAAGGCAAAAAACTATTTCAACAATTTTGTTTATTCAGATATTTAATTACTTTAGCCATGTAATAATGAACATGATAACAAACTTTACATTTTATAGCTGGATATATTTCTTTTTTAAATAAAGAAACGGGACGTTGTATATGTATTTTAAAATATAAATTAAACAAAAAGTCTCGATATATCGAGGCTTTTTTTTTATGCATATTTTTTAGTGAAAAGTTATCTCAATTAATAGGTATGATTAAATCAGTAGCAATTCAAGGAGTAAAAGGATCTTTTCACCATATTGTAGCACAACAATATTTTGGAAACCAGGTTGCTATACAAGAATGTTTGTCTTTTGACGAAACGGTGCAAAACCTATTAGATAAAAAAGTAGATGCTGTAATTATGGCTTTAGAGAATTCTATTGCAGGGTCTATAATCCCAAATTACGCATTAATTGATAATCATAATTTACATATTGTTGGTGAGCAGTATTTAGATATACAGCATAATTTGATGGCATTGCCAAACCAAAGTATTGCAGATGTTACCGAAGTATATTCGCATCCTATGGCATTGTTACAATGTAAGGAGTTTTTTAAAAAATATCCACACATTAAACTCATTGAAGATAAAGATACCGCTGAGGTTGCACAACGAATTCAGAAAAATAATTTAAAAAATGTAGGAGCAATCGCAAGTGCTTTGGCAGCAGATATTTTTGAATTAGAAATTTTAGTAGAAAGCATTCAAACGATCCAGCTTAATGAAACTCGTTTTGTAATTGTAAAACGTGAGAATCACGAAATTTCGGAAAACGAAATAAATAAAGCATCTATTAAGTTCGAACTAGAACACAAACGAGGAAGTTTGGCAGCAATTCTTAATGTGATGAGTGATTGTAAAATGAGTCTTACAAAAATACAATCCTTACCAAAAATAGAAACTCCTTGGACGTATGCTTTTTTTGTAGATATTACTTTTGATGCCTATGCAGATTATAAAAAGGCAAAATCCATACTAGAGATAATGGCACAAGATTTTAAAATATTAGGCGAATTTAAAAACGCAAAGCAATGATAGAAGTAGCAAACAGATTACATACGGTAGAAGAGTACTACTTTTCAAGAAAATTGCGTGAAGTAAACTTGCTTAAAGCAAACGGAAAACCGATTATCAATTTAGGTATTGGTAGTCCCGATTTACAACCACCAGCAAAAGTAATTACGGCTATTGCAAATAGTTTTCAAGATGCCACAGCGCATAAATACCAAAGTTATCAGGGTTTACCAGAACTGCGAGAAGCAATTACAGGTTTTTATAAAGAGCATTTTTCAGTTCATGTAAGTCCGATGACAGAAGTATTACCATTAATGGGAAGCAAAGAAGGTATCATGCATATTTCTATGGCTTTTTTAAATGAAGGTGACGAAGTACTGATTCCTAATCCAGGGTATCCAACCTATGCTTCGGTAACTAAATTACTGGGCGCAAAACCCGTTTTTTATGATTTGGAAGAAAGCAAAGGATGGCTTCCTAATTTAAAAGAATTAGAAAAATCAGATTTAAGCAAAGTGAAGATTATGTGGCTTAACTATCCACACATGCCAACAGGAACAAAAGCAACAGCACAGTTATTTGAAGATGTGGTTGCCTTCGCTTTAAAGCATGATATTTTAATAGTAAATGACAATCCGTATAGTTTTATTTTAAACGATACGCCAAGAAGTATTTTAAGCGTTAGAAAAGCGAAAGAAGTTTGTTTAGAGCTAAACTCGCTAAGTAAAACCTTTAATATGGCTGGTTGGCGAGTAGGTATGGTTTTAGGAAGCGCAAAACATATAGAAGCGATTATAAAAGTGAAAAGTAATATGGATTCTGGAATGTTTTATGGCATTCAAAAAGGAGCAATAGAAGCTTTGAAATGTTCTGATATGTGGTATCAGAGTTTAAATAGTGTGTATGAGCAAAGACGTAAATTAGTTTGGAAATTGGCTGATGCATTAAATTGCACCTATAATAAGGATGCTTCGGGATTATTTGTTTGGGCAAAATTACCACCACATTTTAAATCGGAAGAATTTATAGATGTACTGCTAAAAGAAAATCACATATTCATTGCTCCAGGAACCATTTTTGGAACGCAAGGCGAAGGGTATGTAAGGTTTTCATTATGTGCTTCGACCGAGGATTTAGAAGAAGCTTTAGCGAGAGTGTAAATAGTATGCAGTAGGCAGTAAAATAATAAGTAAAAGGAATAGTTAAGGGTCAAAATTAAAAGTAGACTTTCTGCAGGTTTTTTAAAGCCTTGTAACTATTAATAAATAATAAAGCTTCCCTTTAGGAAGAGGTCTTGAAAAGACACAGATAGGAATGAAAAATATATACATAGTTGGCGTAGGATTAATAGGAGGAAGCATCGCTAAAGATGTGAAGGACCTAAATCCTAGTATTAGCATATTTGGTATAGATTCTAATGCCGAGCATTTAAAAGAAGCATTAGAATTAAATGTAATAGATTTTGAAGCAACGTTACCAGATGTGGTGCATGCCGACTTTGTAATACTTGCCGTTCCTGTAGATGTTTCGGTGAAAATATTACCAGGAATACTAGATATGGTAAGTGATGACGCTTTGGTTATGGATGCAGGTTCTACAAAAAGAGATATTTGTAAAGCGGTAGAAAACCATCCGAAACGAAGAAATTTTCTAGCAACACATCCTATTGCAGGAACAGAGTTTTCCGGGCCAAAAGCAGCGATGGTAGGTTTGTTTCAAAAGAAAACAAATATCATTTGCGAAGTAGAAAAAACAGCATTCAAATTACAGGAAAAAGCATTAGCTATTTTTCAAATTATGGGAATGCGTATTCGTTATATGAATCCAGAAGCACACGATAAACATATTGCTTATGTATCACATTTATCACATATTAGTGCGTTTATGCTAGGGAAAACAGTAATTGATAAAGAACGAAACGAACGCGATATTTTTGATATGGCAGGAAGTGGGTTTGCTTCCACAGTACGATTGGCAAAAAGTTCCCCAGCAATGTGGACACCAATTTTTAAGCAGAATAAAGAAAATGTAATTGAAACTTTAGAAGAATATATCAGCAATCTTACCCATTTTAAAGACAGTATGAAAGCAGATGATTTTGAAACCATTTTTAATGAAATGGAAAACACCAATTACATTAAAGATATATTAAACGGAATACAGTAAGTGTAAATAAAAAATCCCTTCCTCTTTTATTGGAAAGGTAGCTTTGAATGCAAATTGGAAGTTAGAAGCATAAAGAAAATAAGTTGAATTAATAAGATTCCACTTTGGTGGAAAATGAGTATGGAAAACAAGAAAGAATTAAGAACATGGTTAGATGACATGAAATTAGATCATCCACTAGTAATAGCAGGACCATGTAGTGCAGAAACAGAAGAGCAAGTTTTAAAAATTGCGCATGAGTTGAAAGATACCGATGTAAACTATTTTAGAGCTGGAATTTGGAAACCAAGAACAAGACCAGGGAATTTTGAAGGTGTTGGTGCTTTAGGTTTAAAATGGTTGCAAAAAGTAAAAGCAGAAACAGGAATGAAAACTTGTACTGAGGTTGCAAATGCAAACCACGTAAAATTAGCTTTAGAACATGATATCGATTTATTATGGATTGGTGCACGTTCTACTGTAAGTCCATTTATCATGCAAGAAATTGCAGATGCTTTACAAGGAACAGACAAAATTGTATTGGTGAAAAATCCAGTAAATCCAGATTTAGCTTTATGGTTAGGTGGCATTGAAAGACTGTATGCTGCAGGAATTAAAAACTTAGGAGCAATTCATAGAGGTTTTTCAACCTACGAAAAATCGAAATATAGAAATATTCCAGAATGGCAAATAGCTATTGAGTTTCAAAATAAATTTCCAGACCTTCCTTTAATTAACGATCCTTCGCATATTACAGGAAATAGAAATATGATTTTAGATGTTTCGCAAACCGCATTAGACCTTAATTTTGATGGTTTAATGATAGAAACACATTATGATCCAGATAACGCATGGAGTGATGCTGCACAGCAAGTAACACCAGATGCTTTAGTGCAAATAATGACCGATTTGCGTATTAGAAAAGAATCGGATCCAGAAGCAGAATACAATACGGAATTGAATAACCTTAGAGCACAGATTGATGTGGTAGATAATCAAATTATTGATTTATTAGGTAAAAGAATGAAAGTAGCAGATGGTATTGGATCGCTTAAAAAACAAAAGAACGTTGCTGTTTTACAAAGTAAACGTTGGAACGAAATACTAGGTAAAATGGTTCTTGAAGGCCATGAAAAAGGATTAAGTGAAGAGTTTATTTTACGTATGTTTAAAGCCATTCACCAAGAATCTATTAATCATCAAGAAAAGATTTTAAAGAGTTAATTTAAATTAGGAAGATAATGTCATTTTGAGGGTAATAGAGAAATATCAAATGTTGGTTATGCATTAAAAATATTTTTAAAATACCCTCAAAATGACTGTTTTCCTTAATTTCTTTTTTGCATTAAATTAAAATCCTTTTTAATTATTAATTTAATAATGGCATCTTTGCAGTAATGACAGGACTAGTTTATAAATCTACAGGAAGTTGGTACACCGTAAAAACGGAATTAGGTATAACATACCCATGTAGAATAAAAGGAAAATTTAGATTGCAAGGGATTAAAAGTACCAATCCTATTGCTGTTGGTGATATTGTGGATTTCGATTTAGATACCGATAACAATGAAAATCCGATAGGTGTAATTAAATATATTCACGATAGAAAAAATTACATTGTTAGAAAATCGGTTAACCTTTCTAAACAAACACATGTCATTGCATCTAATATCGACCAGGTATTTTTATTGATTACTATTGATAATCCACCAACATCGACTTCCTTTATCGATCGTTTTCTAGTTACGGCAGAAGCATATTCTATAAAAACCGTTTTACTTTTTAATAAAGTAGATACTTATGATAAAGAGACTTTAGACGAAGTTCGTTTTTTAGCGCATACTTATAGAAAAATAGGGTATGAATGTATTGGTGTTTCTGCAACTACAGGGAAAAATGTAGATAAAGTAAAAGCCATGATGCATGATAAAGTAAGCATGTTTGCTGGCCATTCAGGAGTTGGTAAATCTACATTAGTAAACGCGATAGAACCAAATTTAGACTTAAAAACCAAAGCGATTTCTGCGCAACATAGTCAAGGACAACATACAACCACTTTTGCCGAAATGTTTGATCTTAGTTTTAATGCTAAAATTATAGATACTCCAGGAATAAAAGGATTTGGTATTGTAGATATGGAAAAGGAAGAAATAAGTGATTATTTTCCAGAGTTTTTCGAATTAAAACAACATTGTAAATTCAATAACTGTTTGCATATTGAAGAACCAAAATGCGCTATAAAAGAAGCTGTAGAAAAAGAAGAAATAGCATACTCACGCTATAGAAGCTATGTTAGTATTATTGAAGGGGAAGACGAGCACTACAGAACCGATAATTATAATTAATATATTCCTGTACTTCGCGTTTTAACGTCAGTTCGAGTGAAATGCTTTGCAAAAGTATTTTGTATCGAGAACAATAAAAAAAAATGAATCTCTCTATTAGATGAAAGCAGTTATACAAAGGGTTTCTCACGCAAGTGTTACTGTTGAAGGTAAAGAAGTAGCATCCATAAAACAAGGTGTATTAATTCTTTTAGGTATTGTAGCAGAAGACACACAAGAAGACATTAATTGGTTATCTAATAAAATAGTTAGTCTTCGTATTTTTAATGATGCAGAAGGTGTCATGAATAATTCATTAGTGCAAAATAATGGCGATGCTATTGTAGTCAGCCAATTTACATTGCACGCGAATACCAAAAAAGGAAATAGACCAAGTTATATTAAAGCAGCAAGACCAGATGTTGCCATTCCTTTATATGAAAACTTCATTTTACAAATAGAAAAAGACTTAGGTAAATCGGTGCAAACCGGAGAGTTTGGCGCAGATATGCAAGTTTCTCTTTTAAATGATGGTCCTGTGACTATCATTATAGATACTAAAAATAGAGAATAAAATCTCTGTTTTGTTTTGTGAGGTCTTAAAAAATAGTACTTTTAAAAGCGCAAACCCAACTAGATGATTTCAAGGCAATTCCTACTTATATTTTTCTTATTTCTTTCGGTTTTTTCAATACATGCACAAGATGAAATGCTGTTAGATTCCTCTACCATTCCTCTTGCTTTAAAAATGAATGCAAATGCTGTGATTCGATCCGAGCATATGCATATAGAAATAGAAGATTTTGATAAAATGGTATATACCAATAAACGTATAGTAACCATTCTTAATAAAGAAGGCGATAACAATCTTGGCGCCTATCAGCATTACGATAAAAACACGAATATTAAAAAGCTAGAAGCAAGAATTTATAATACCCAAGGCAAAGAAATCAAGAAGTTTAGAGAAAAAGATTTTGAAGATGTGAGTGCCGTTAGTGGTGGTACATTATATTCCGATAGTCGTGTTAAATATTTAGATTACACACCCATAAATTATCCGTATACCATGGTTTTTGATGTAGAAGTAGTATACCAATCTACTGCTTTTTTACATAGTTGGAGACCCGTGGAAGGGTTTTATGTCAGTACCGAAAGTGCTGAATATAAGATTACAAATGTATCTGAAGGAAAGGTTAGAATACAAACTTTAAATTTTGAAGATTACAACATCAAAAAGCAAAGTGATTATCATTTTATTGCTGAGAATTTAAAAGCTATTAAAAGTGAGTCCTACAGTCCGGCATTTAAAACCTATGCACCATATTTAAAAGCAACTTTGACGGATTTTAATATGGAAGGTGTTCGCGGTGTAAATAACAATTGGCAAGATTTTGGAAAATGGATGTACGACGAATTAATTTCAGGAACGGAAGCATTACCACAAGCTGTAATAGACGAAATAAAAGCAAAGACAGCATTAGCGACAACCAATAGAGAGAAAGCAAAAATTGTATACCAATATATGCAGAATAAAACGCGATATATTAGTGTTCAAGTTGGTATTGGTGGCTGGAAACCCATGTTCGCAGAAGAAGTAGATCGATTGGGTTATGGCGATTGCAAGGCATTAACAAATTACACCAAATCACTATTGGCAGAAGTAGGCGTCGAATCTTACTATACCGTAGTTTATGGGGATAATGATATTATAGATATCGATAAAGATTTTTCATCCTTACAAGGAAATCATGTGATATTAAGCATTCCAGATGAAGAAGATTATTTATGGTTAGAATGTACTAGTCAAACAAGTCCTTTTGCGTATACCGCGAATTTCACAGACGATAGAGATGTTTTAGTAGTAACACCAGAAGGCGGAAAAATTGTGCATACCAAAGTGTATTCGGCAGAAGAAAACACGACAGAAACAAAAGCAAAAGTACAACTAGATGTGACAGGAAATATTACTGCACAAGTCAAAATTACCAGTAAAGGTACAAGATATGTGAAGCATTATTATATAGAGAACGAATTAGAGAAAGATCAAAAACTGCATTATAAAGCGTATTATAATACGATTAATAATTTAGAAATTAACGCAATCACTTTTAATAACAATAAAGAGGATATTGTTTTTACGGAAAACGTAGCGGTTAAAGCAACAAAATATGCTTCCAAAGTAGGAGAGCGAATCTTACTAAGACCAAATATTTTCAATGAAGAAGAATACGTTCCTCCGCGTTATAAAAAAAGAAATTTACCTTTTCAAATTAAAAGAGGGAGAGTAAATAATAATGCTTTCGAAATTACAATACCAAAAACACTTCAGGTGGAAGCATTGCAAGATGCAGTTACTATAACCAATAAATTTGGGGAGTATCATTTCTCCATTACGCAAAAAGATGCGAATACGCTTTTGTTTCAACGAAAATTCAAATTAAAAAAAGGAAACTATAGCAAAGAAGAATATAAAGAGTTTAGAAAATTTTTATTAAAAGTAACAAAGCACGATAAATCTAAAATAGTATTAAAAACGAATAACTAAATTAAGAAAACAGTACTAATCATCACACTGCTAATAACGCAATTCACATTTTCTCAAGATTTTAAATTTGGTAAAGTTAGTAAGGCAGAATTGGAAGAAACACAACACTAATTTGAACCAGAAGCTAGTGCAGCTGTTTTGTATAGAAATCAAGATGTTTCTTTTATGTACGAGCAAGGAAAAGGTTTTGTGCAGTATAACGAAATTCATGAACGTATCAAGATTTACAATAAAGATGGTTATGATTATGCCACAAAAATAATACAACTATATGATGAAGGTAATGATACCAAAGACAAATTAACCAATTTTAAAGCCTACACCTATAATTTAAATAATGGGAAAGTAGAAGATACGAAACCGAATAATAATGGCATTTTTGAAGAAAAAACAAATCGCTATTGGAAGCAAAAAAAATTTACCATATCAAATATTAAGGATGGAAGCTTTGTGTATTTAATAAAACATAGCAATAATTTATTGCAAATCACAACAAATCTAGATATTAACAAATCCATTCTATTACCCAAAGATTATCTAGAATTTAAGCGGTTTTTCGACTTAGTATTTAAAAAACAAACAGAGCAAATAGTACTTAAAAAAATATAATAGCTAAATTGGTATAATATGGCATCCATTTTCGGACATGGTTTAGTAGCATACACAACAGCAAAAGTAATCGATTCTCAAAACAGTAAATTACTTTTAGGATTAGCAATAGTTTCTGCTATGCTTCCAGATTTAGATGTCTTGGCTTTTCATTTCGGAATACCTTATGTGCATCCTTTTGGGCATCGCGGTTTTACGCATTCTATTGTTTTTGCTGTACTTTGGAGTTTGTTGTTGGCTTTTCTCTTCGGAAAGACGAGAAAGCAAATCTTCTTTATCGTTTTGTTTTTATCGACAATTTCTCACGGACTTCTAGACGCACTAACCACAGGAGGAAAAGGAGTTGGTTTTTTTATACCTTTCGATAATTCTAGATTTTTCTTTCCTTGGCAAGTCATAAAAGTTTCACCAATTGGTATAGAAAAGTTTTTTTCAGAATGGGGAATACGAGTAATTATTAGCGAATTACAGTATATCGCTATTCCATGCTGTATTATTTTAATAACTTTACATTTCCTAAAAAAGAAAAATCATGAGCATAAAAAACGCACAACTAGAAGTAGATAATTGGATAAAAAACCATGGTGTTCGTTATTTTAATGAGCTTACTAATATGGCGCAATTAACCGAAGAAGTTGGTGAGGTTGCACGTATTATTGCAAGACGCTATGGCGAACAAAGCGAAAAAGAAAGCGATAAAAATAAAGACCTTGGCGAAGAATTAGCAGATGTGATGTTTGTAGTTTTATGTCTAGCAAACCAAACCGGAATCGATTTACAAGAAGCATTCGATAAAAAGCTAGATATTAAAACCAAACGCGATCACGATCGTCACCACAACAACGAAAAACTAAAATAAATTGTCACACTGAGCGCAGTCGAAGTGCAATAAAATAGTTTATTCTATTTATACCTATGAACGTACACCTTCAAAAGTCATCCATTGCAAAGCAATCTACAATACAAGTAACAGGTTCTAAAAGTGAATCTAACAGATTGTTATTATTACAAGCCTTGTATCCTAATTTAGAAATCAATAATGTTTCTAATTCCGACGATTCTAAAGTCATGCAAAAAGCTTTGCTCGCTTTAGAAAATGTTATAGATATCCATCACGCAGGAACAGCAATGCGCTTTTTAACCGCGTATTTTTCTATTCAAAATAATAGAGAAGTAATTCTTACTGGATCTAAAAGAATGCAAGAAAGACCTATTGCTATTTTGGTAGATGCATTAAGTCAATTAGGTGTTTCAATTAGTTATGAAAAAAACGATGGCTATCCACCAATAAAAATAAAGGGGAAACAAATAGCAAAAAATAAAGTAACCTTAAAAGCAAATGTAAGCAGCCAATATATTTCGGCTTTATTATTAATAGCGCCAAAACTAGAAAACGGTTTAGAACTTACTTTAGATGGAGAGATAACATCTGTTCCATATATAAATATGACATTATCGTTACTTAACGATATTGGAGTAGAAACAAGTTTTGAAAATAATATTATAAAAGTAAACCCGCAATCCGAAATTAAGAAGCAACAATTGACCATCGAATCCGATTGGTCTTCGGCTTCCTACTATTATAGTATTGTTGCAATGAGTGCCGTTGGCACCGAAATTACATTAGCTTCTTATAAAGAGAACTCCTTACAAGGCGATGCAGCTTTGGCTAAAATTTATAAGCAGTTTGGCGTAGAAACAACTTTTGAAAACCATAGCATTAGACTTCAAAAAGTAACAACTGTTCCTCCGGAAACGGTAATTGTTTTAGACCTTAAAAATGCGCCAGATATTGCGCAAACTATTGCTGTCACTTGTTTTGGTTTAGGAATTGCATGTGATTTAAAAGGATTGCATACTTTAAAAATTAAAGAAACAGATCGACTTGTAGCTTTAAAAACCGAAATAGA
The DNA here is from genome assembly GCF_053601555.1 of Lacinutrix sp. MEBiC02595. NCBI lineage: Bacteria > Pseudomonadati > Bacteroidota > Flavobacteriia > Flavobacteriales > Flavobacteriaceae > Lacinutrix > Lacinutrix sp. MEBiC02595. The sequence goes on from NZ_JBSHNU010000200.1 coordinate 78,016, forward strand.
AAAATTAGGAGGTAAAGTAACTATTACAAATAAAACCTTACAGCTTGAAGTTTCCACTATAATGAACAAAGATGTAAAAATAGCAACATATCAAGATCACAGAATGGCAATGGCATTTGCGCCGTTAGCATTAAAAACGTCGATAATAATAGAAGAAGCATTCGTGGTTTCTAAATCGTATCCTACTTTTTGGGAAGACTTAAAAGGCATTGGTTTTAAATTATTTTAAATAATAATTAGCTATTTACTTGACAACGCCTACTTTGAGATTGTATATTTGTAGCCTTGTAAAATACATTACAATACCTAATACTACTACATGCAGAATTTTAAAATGAAGTTGTCTCACTATCAATTTGAGCTTCCAGAAGAATTATTAGCAGAACATCCAGCAGAAAATAGAGATGAGTCTCGTTTAATGGTTTTAAATAGGGAAAAGCAAACCATTGAGCATAAAATGTTCAAGGATATCATTGATTATTTTGAAGAGGATGACGTATTAATACTTAACAATACCAAAGTATTTCCTGCACGTTTATATGGTAATAAAGAAAAAACTGGAGCGCGTATTGAAGTGTTTTTATTAAGAGAACTTAATGAAGAACAACGTCTTTGGGATGTATTAGTAGATCCAGCACGTAAAATACGTATTGGTAATAAATTATACTTTGGGGATGATGAGACTTTAGTCGCAGAAGTAATTGATAATACTACATCTAGAGGTAGAACATTACGTTTTCTTTATGATGGTTCTTACCAAGAATTTAGAAGAAAACTTACCGAATTAGGGGAAACACCTTTACCAAAATATATAAAAAGAGACGTAACACCAGAAGATGAAGAGCGTTACCAAACTATTTTTGCAAAAAACGAAGGGGCAGTAGCAGCACCAACAGCAGGTATGCACTTTTCTAGACACCTTTTAAAGCGTTTAGAAATTAAAGGAGTAGAATTTGCAGAAGTTACACTTCACGTAGGTTTAGGGACTTTCAATGCGGTTGAGGTAGAAGATTTATCGAAACATAAAATGGATAGCGAAGAAATAATCATTGACGCAAAAGCGGCAAATATTATAAACAATGCTAAAAAGAATAAAAGACGTATTTGCGCAGTAGGTACAACAGCAATGCGTGCAGTAGAAAGCTCGGTTTCATCCAGCGGTACATTAAATGAGTATGATGGTTGGACCAACAAATTCATCTTTCCACCCTATGAATTTAGTATTGCAAATTGTATGATTACAAACTTTCATACGCCAAAATCAACGCTGTTAATGATGGCTTCCGCCTTTGCAGGTCATGAGTTTATCTTAAAAGCATACCAAGAAGCAATCAAAGAAAAATACAATTTTTACAGTTATGGTGACGCGATGCTAATCATTTAGTCCGCAACCAGATGGAGAATCTTATATTATCACCGAGATTTAAATTATAATATAAATAAGGCCTCTTTTTTAGAGGCTTTTTTTTATGGCATTACCCAACTACGCTTAAGCTACGTTGCGTCGCGCTTTCGCAAGTCGCTTTTTTATGTTGCATATATGCAACAACATAAAAAGAGCTTCCACAATTGCTCAATCCCTAATGCACCTACCAAAGGCAATTGCATAAAACATAAAACAGTAATTCGTCAAACCAAATTCCTTTCACTACTTTTGCAGAACAATGGCAACAACTAAAAAAGACATCCGAGCATTAAACAAAGAACAACTTAGAGACTTCTTTGTAAAAGAAGGCGATAAAGCCTTTCGTGGTAACCAAGTATATGAATGGTTATGGAGCAAGTCTGCACATACTTTTGAAGACATGACGAATCTCTCTATAGAAACCAGACAAATGCTAGAAGATAACTTTGTTATCAATCACATTCATGTAGATACCATGCAAAAAAGTAGCGATGGTACTATAAAAAATGCAGTACGCTTGCATGATGGTTTAATAGTCGAGTCTGTTTTAATACCAACAAAAACAAGAACCACAGCATGTGTTTCTAGTCAAGTAGGTTGTAGTTTAGACTGTAGATTTTGTGCAACATCTAGATTAAAACGTATGCGAAATCTAAATCCAGACGAAATCTACGATCAAGTAGTTGCCATAGATAAAGAAAGTAGATTATACCACAATAAACCATTAAGTAACATTGTTTTTATGGGAATGGGAGAACCACTCATGAACTATAACAATGTGCTAAAAGCAATAGACAAGATTACATCCCCAGAAGGATTAGGCATGTCACCAAAACGAATTGTAGTTTCTACTTCTGGAGTGCCAAAAATGATTCGAAAAATGGCAGATGATGAGGTGAAGTTTAAACTAGCCGTTTCTTTGCACTCTGCAATAGATGAAGTACGTACTTCTATCATGCCATTTAATGCAACCTTTCCTTTAAAAGATTTACGGGAAGCTTTGGTATATTGGTACGAAAAAACAAAAAACAGAATTACTTACGAGTATGTCGTTTGGCGAGATATTAACGACAAAAGAGAAGATGTAGAGGCATTGGTGCAATTCTGTAAATTTGCGCCGAGTAAAGTAAATCTAATCGAATATAATCCAATAGACGATGGCGAGTTTCAGCAAGCAGATAGTGCTGCAACAGATATGTATGTTTCTATACTAGAACAAAACAATATTACCGTAACGGTAAGACGCTCTAGAGGTAAAGATATTGATGCCGCTTGCGGACAATTAGCAAACAAGCAATAATAAAAAAGCTTCCTAAATTTAGGAAGCTTTTTTATTTATTATAAATATGAAATACTATTGCAATACAATTTTCTTACGTTTCACTTTGCTATTTTCTACATTACTAACTTCCACAATATAAATACCAGAAGCAATACTATTAAGATTTATAGTTTGCGTTTCTAAACGAGTACTGCTTTCTAAAACGGTTTGTCCAGTTAAAGAAATTACTTTGTAATTCGCAGCACCTTGTATATTAGAAATAGTTACCCGTTTATCATTACAACTTATTTGATAATAATTCGGTTGATCAAATTCATCTACGCTAAGTAGTAGAGAGGTAAGGTCTATTTCGTCAATCGCTAAAAGCCAATGTCCAGTAGTGTTAAAATGTCTAAATGAAATATAAACATCCATTCCAGCATAAGCAGATAGATTAACCGTTTTTACACTTGTGCCAACCATCCCTAAAGTTTCTTCAAAAACAGGAGTGGAAGCTAGAATAGAAGCTTGATCATTTGTTGTAGTAACATATACCGCATAATGTTCACTAAAAAAAGCTGGATCCGAACCAGAACCACTTAAAAAATCTAGTGAAGCATCTGTTGCATCAGTAGGAATAGAAATTAGTGGGGATACAGCAATGTTGTCCGGCGTAAAATCTACATCATTCCATGAAAAGGAGGCTAAAAAGTTATCTGTGTAATAGCCAAAAGGTGTTGTCCAATTGGTTTCGTCTGTTAAAAACCAATCGTCACCAGCTACATTATTTACATCATAAAATGTCCAGCTAGAAATGTCTCCAGATGAAAAATCTTCACTATAAATGGAGGTCTGGCTATAGCTAAAAAAAGATGCCAGTAAAAAAACGAATAAAGTAATTTTCTTCATAGTATTTGTTTTTGTGGTTGTTATTATAAATAAAGTTACAAAAATTTAAGCATTTATAACTCTTTTACTCTTAGTTATTTCATTTCTAAATGTTCTAATTATAGGAGATTAATAGTATTTCACACACATTTTTAGTACGTTTGTTATTACATATTTCACACCTTTTTTCTATTGAAAATTGTAGAACAAATAAAACAGCCTATTGCGTATGAGATGGAACTTTTTGAACAAAAGTTTCAACTTTCTATGTCTTCTAAAGTAGCATTACTTAATAGAATAACACATTATATTGTAAACCGAAAAGGAAAGCAAATGCGACCAATGTTTGTATTTCTGGTTTCTAAAATGGTTTCTAATGGAGAGGTTAGCGAACGTACCTATAGAGGCGCTTCGGTAATTGAACTTATTCATACAGCAACACTTGTACATGATGATGTAGTAGATGAGAGCAATCGTCGTCGTGGTTTCTTTTCTGTTAATGCACTCTGGAAAAACAAAATAGCGGTTCTAGTTGGTGATTATTTACTTTCAAAAGGATTACTACTTTCTATAGATAATAATGATTTCGATTTACTAAAAATTATTTCTATTGCCGTTCGGGAAATGAGCGAAGGGGAACTTCTTCAAATTGAAAAAGCAAGAAAACTAGATATCACAGAAGCTATCTACTACGAGATTATAAGACAAAAAACGGCTACTTTAATTGCTGCCTGTTGTAGCCTTGGTGCTGCATCTGTAAAACCAGAATCCGAGCATGTAGAAACCATGCGGAAGTTTGGAGAACTTATAGGGATGGCTTTTCAAATAAAAGATGATTTGTTCGATTATGGTAAAGAACAAATAGGAAAACCAACAGGAATAGATATTAAAGAGCAAAAAATGACCTTGCCTTTAATTTATGTATTAAACCATGCGAGCAAAAAAGATAAAAAGTGGGTAATCAATTCTATTAAAAACCATAACAAAGATCAAAAACGAGTAAAAGAAGTTATTGCTTTTGTTAAAGATAATGGCGGATTAGATTATGCAGTTGCTAAAATGAAAGAATTTCAAGCAGAAGCACTGCAAATACTACAAAAATATCCAGAAAGCCAATATAGAAACTCGCTAGAGATTATGGTTAATTACGTAATTGATAGAAAAAAATAATCTTCAGGCAACCTTTTCCTTCCTTTTTGCGTCTTTATAAATAGAACGTAATACGTACGCATATTTTGAAAGTTATTCAACTGCATAAAAACGAACCCTTGCTTATAAAAAAAGCAATAAAAAATAATCGTGAAGCCCAACACGTATTGTTTCAGTTGCATGCACCCAAAATGTTAAGCGTTTGTCGGTATTATATTAAAGACACCCAATTTGCAGAAGAAGCCATGTTAAATGGTTTTTTTAAAGTATTTCAGAATTTAAAAAATTTTAAAAACGAAGGTAGTTTTGAAGGTTGGATTAGACGTATCATGGTAAGAGAATCTATTTCTTTTTTAAGGCAGAAAAAGCAAATTGAATTTTCGTCGGATGCAGAAGTAGAAGATGTAAATCATTCCAATAATATTCAAACAAATATGGAAGTTGCCGAAATCCAGCAACTCATAGATGATTTACCTGAAGGCTATAAAATGATATTTGTGATGTATGCCATTGAAGGCTATAAACACCAAGAAATAGCAGACATGTTGGGGATTTCTGAAAGTACTTCTAAGTCGCAATTGTTCAAAGCAAGAAAAGCGCTTCAGCAAAAAATTAAAGAATTAAACAAAACAGGTTATGGCACCAATTAAATTTGAAGAAAACATAAGAGAGAAGCTGGAGAGAAGAACTCTGGAGTCCTCTGAAAATGCGTGGGAAAGTTTAGAGCAACGCTTAAATGCAGACGAAAAAAAGCCAAGTAAAAACACGTTTTTATGGTTTGGTATTGCGGCAAGTGTAATAGGTCTCTTGTTTGTGGTTACTCAATTTGTAACGCTAGATACTACCAATTCTACTGTTTTACCTATTGTTGTAGATGCAGAAAATGAAACGAGTACGAATCCAAGTCCAACTTCGGAAATCATTCTAGAAATACAAGAAGTGGTTCAAGAACAAGTGCAAACTTCAGAAAACAAGAAAATAAATACCATACCAACTAACAGTAGTATTACTGAAAATACAGTTCGAAAAACAATCCAAAATCAAAAAATAAAGCAGCCATTAGTTCGTAATTCCGCCATAACAAACAGCGCTAAAAAAGAATCAAAAGTATTAAGTGTTATTGGGATAGCGGAAGAAGAGGTTATAGCTTCGGTTGTTAAAACAGAAGGCATTTTAGGAAAGAAAGAAAGTCAAATAGTTAGCACCAATTTAAAAACAACAGATTCTGAAATTGAAGCGCTATTGCAGACTGCTAATAAAAAGATGCAATTAAGTACGAATAGCAGCGTAAAGTCTATTGAGGTTGATGCAAATACATTATTAGAAGATGCAGAAACAGAATTGCCTCCATCATTAAGAGGTAAGTTATTTAAAGTTATTGAGGAAAATTTTAAAACGGCAACCACAGCAGTTGCTACTAGAAACGAGTAATATATAAATCATCCATTAAAAAACGAACAGTAATGAAAACAGCAACAAAATACGTAATCGGTATTATTTTAGTGTGTGCGATGCAATTTGCCAAAGCACAAGAAAATCCAAATGCATTAAAGATTGAATTTTTAGAAAATAAAAAGGAGCAAGTGAAAACTCAGGAAAAAGAGTTTTTAAAAGAAAGTGTCGCAAGTATTAATACCAAATTAGATAGTGGTGAAATTACCAGTGAAGAAGCAGATGTATTAAAGCAAACAGAAGCAGAAAAACACGCATTAAATATTGAAAATAGAATTGCTATTCTAGATAATAAAATTGCCTTATTAGAAAGAAATGAAGAAGTAACTTCCGATGTTGGTGCTAACCTAGATGGTTTTGTAATTTCTATTGGAAAGGAGGAAGATTCCGATGAGTTTGATAAAGGCGGTATTTATATTGGTCCGAAACAGAAAGCAATTCCGAAAATATACGATAGACGTACCACAAGCGATATGGTTTTTGCCATAGGTTTTAATAATGCAATCATTGAAGGGCAATCGTTAAGTGATTCGCCATATAAATTAGGTGGTTCTGGATTTGTAGAATTAGGTTGGGCATGGAAAACACGTCTGTTTAAAAATTCAAATGCGGTACGTTTAAAGTATGGTCTATCGGTGCAATGGAATAAATTAGATCTAAAAGACGATCAGTTTCTTACCGAAAATAATGATGTTGTTTCTTTAGAAACAAGTGCTTTTAACTTAAACAAATCTAAGTTTAGAACTACCAATTTAGTAGTGCCAATACATTTTGAATTTGGCCCATCCAAAAAAATTGAACGTGATACGTATTTTAGATACTCGACTTATAATAAATTTAAAATCGGAGTTGGTGGTTACGCAGGAGTTAATTTAAGTTCGATGCATAAAATTAAATACAAACTAGATGGCAATAGAGAAAAGGATAAAGAAACCGATTTAAACACCAATCCTTTTGTTTATGGGATAAGTAGTTACATTTCTTTTGGTAATGTTGCCGTATATGCAAAGTATGATTTGTCACCATTATTTAAAGACCAAGCAATAGATCAAAACAATATTTCTTTAGGATTACGATTTGATTTGGATTAATTTTTTTGAGTTAGTGAATTGAAAAAAAGCACCTTTTTGGTGCTTTTTTTGTTTAAGATGTTTATTAATGATTAGTTACGTGATTTGTTTTTAGAAGTAGAATGTACTTTAATTATATATGCTATAACGAGTTGCTTTATTGTTATCTAACTTTGCAGCATTAAATGCATTTTCCGTCCTTCTGTAACTAGTATTTTGATGGAATCCTCTATATCTTTTTTTGTAGTTCTAAAGTTAACAATACAGGTTCTCAAACAATATTGATCTGCTATAATCGCGTTAGATAGAAATATTTCTCCGCCTTTTTGAAGTTCGTCTAATAGTTTCTCATTCAAGGTATTTAGATAAACCTCTTTTTCCTCAACATCTCCTTCTAAATCTTTTGGCACATATCGAAGTGTGGTAATACTTAAGTTTTGAGTTACGGCTTTTAATTCTTCGTGACTGTTCGCCAAGGCATAGAAATATTTTGATAATTCTATGTCTTCCCTTATTAGTTTTGTATAGCCATTGCTTCCTATTTGTTGTAATGCAAGCCATACTTTTAATGCGCGAAAACCACGAGAATTTTGGAGTCCGTATTCAAAGTAATTCTGTGATCCTCCTTCTTCCGTTAAACTGAAATTATAATATTCTGGATGCGAACTATAAGTGTCTATTAGATGTTTCGGGTTTTTTACCAAAGTACAACCGGCTTCCAACGGACTATACAACCATTTGTGCGGATCTAAAGCAATAGAGTCGGCTTCTTTTATTCCTATAAATAATTCTTTTAATTCCGGAATAATTGCAGCAGGAGCACCATAAGCACCGTCAATATGAAACCATAAATCAAAGGTTTTACATATAGCAGCAATAGCTTCTAAATTATCAATAATTCCTGTACTCACATCTCCAGCAGTACCAACAACCATAAACGGTTGATGGCCTTGCTTTATATCTTCTTTTATGGTTTGCTCTAAAAGATGTGTATTCATTTTATTGGATGTGTCTGTAGCAATCCAACGTACCGATTTAGAACCATGCCCAAACAAAATGGCAGCTTTATCTATCCAAGTATGTGTAGATTTCGAACAGTAGGTAATTAATTGTTTCGATGCATTGGAAAGTCCGTTTTCTTTAATCTCTTTTGGAGCTTTGGCTGTTCTTGCTGCTAGAAAAGCGGTAAAATTAGCCATGTTTCCACCACTTACCAAAATGCCTCCATAATTTGGAGATACACCAATAAATTCTGCTAGCCATTTAATGGTTTGTTTTTCTATTTCTGTGGCTATCGGACTCAGTATTTGTGCGCCAACATTTTGGTTGATAGATGCAGCTAACAAATCTGCTAAAGCGCCAATTGGTGCTGCAGAAGATGTGATATAGCCAAAAAATTTAGGATGTCCATTAAATAACGAATGGTCTAATAGTAATTTCGTAGCATTAGAAATTAATGCTTCCGCTGGTTTACCATTTGCAGGTAATGTAGCATTTCCTAATATGCTTTGTAATTCTTTCGGAGTCTTGTTAGTTGTCAACTGTTTCTCCGGAATCTCATCCAAAAAATCAGAAATGGTATCAATGAGCTGATAGCCAATTTTTTTAAATTCGGCTTTATTCATTTCTATGGCATTTTCTCTAGTTTTCATGCTTCCGGTTATTTAAGGTGTATCGGTATGTGGTTCGTTTTTAATAGCTTACAGTTGGTGTGATACGAAGTTATAAGAAAATGAGTAGAAACCCAAGTTTCCTGTTGTCATTAATTTTTAAACCAAAATCTTTTATATTACATTTACGGAATAATTCCGCGAAAGCGAAAAAACTTCCATAATTGATATCAAAATCCACCATAGATCATGTATTTGAAACCTCACGCGTAGAAGAGGTTATTGGCGATTTTGTGCAGTTAAAAAAGTCGGGAAGTAGTTTTAAAGGATTAAGCCCTTTTAGTGAAGAACGCACACCAAGTTTTATGGTGTCTCCTGTGAAACAAATCTGGAAAGATTTTAGTACCGGAAAAGGAGGGAATGCGGTTGCTTTTTTAATGGAGCATGAGCATTTTACCTATCCCGAAGCTATAAAGTACTTGGCTAAAAAGTACAATATTGAAATTGAAGAAACCGAGCAGAGCAACGAGCAAAAGGAGCAAGCCAATGAACGGGAGAGTTTATATTTAGTAAGTGAATATGCGAGTACGTATTTTCAGAAGGTATTACTAAAAACCGATAAAGGAAAAGCGATTGGTTTAAGCTATTTTAAAGAACGCGGTTTTACAGACGAAACGATTAAGAAGTTTGCACTGGGTTATTCTTTAGATGAGTGGCAAGCTTTTACAGACGAAGCTTTAAAACAAGGATATAAAATAGAGTTTCTAGAAAAAACGGGACTGACTATTGTGAAAGGCGAAAAACGCTTTGACCGATTTAAAGGTCGCGTGATGTTCCCTATTCAAAGTATGAGTGGGCGTGTGCTTGGTTATGGCGGACGTATTTTAACCAACGATAAAAAAGCCGCGAAATACCTAAATTCACCAGAGAGTGATATTTACCATAAAAGTAAAGTTTTGTATGGTATTTATCAAGCCAAGCAAAGTATTGCTAAAGAAGATAATTGTTTTTTGGTGGAAGGATATACCGATGTGATTCAGTTTCACCAAACCGGAATTCATAATGTGGTTTCTTCTTCTGGTACTGCATTAACGCCAGATCAAATACGATTAATAAATAGGCTTACTAAAAATATTACCGTACTATTTGACGGAGATGCTGCCGGATTACGTGCATCGCTTCGCGGAATTGATTTAATTCTGGAACAAGGTATGAATGTGAAAATTTGTACGTTTCCGGAAGGAGAAGATCCAGATAGTTTTGCAAAACAAAATACTTTAGAAGAGTTAAGCGAGTATTTAAAAGGACATGCACAAGATTTTATTCAATTTAAAGCTTCGGTTTTATATGAAGAATCTAAAAATGATCCGGTTAAAAAAGCCGATACTATTCGAGATATTGTAAATAGTATTGCTAAAATTCCGGATCGAATTAAAAAGGAAATCTATATTCAAGAATGTTCTAGAATTATGGATATTAGTGAGCAAGTATTGTTTACAACCTTGGCACAAATAACAAATAAAGACGTTCAAGAAACGCATAAGGAACAGAGTAAAAAACAAACTGCTTTTGAAGTTATTAAGCATGAACAGCCTAAGAAGAAGGTGGATGTGCAATACATTTTAGAACGTAAAATTATTGAAATACTGCTGCTTTATGGGAATAAAACAGAGGATTTTGAAGATTTAGTTTTAAAAGAAAACGAGAAAAACGAATTAATTCTCGAGCCTGTAAAACACCAAACTAAAGTTTTTGAAAAAATATATTTAGACTTGCAAGATGATGAAATGCAGTTTACCAATGAGCAGTTTAAAAACTTGTATTACACCATAATTGATACCTTAAACCAAAATCCGGATTTTGCCATTGAGCAGTTTGTAAATACGGTAGAACAGGATGTGGCGAATGAAATATCTTCCATTTTAATGGAGGATGAACGTTATAGTTTATCGGATTGGCATAGTAAAAATATATTCCCAAAACAGAAAGATCAATCTATTGCCCAGTTAGTTAGCGAAACCATTTTAAGTTTGCGTTGTTTTTTAATAGACCAAAAAGTAAAAGAGTTTATGCAGCAAACACTTGAAAACAGATCGGAAGTAAACAGAAGCGTTCTAGAAGAAGTAAAAGATTACTCTAGTCTAAAAATGTTACTTTCCCGAAAACTAAATAGAGTTTTATAACTCTAATAATTTTGCTCTATTAATTAAGTCGACAATATTAGAAACGTTTAGTTTTTTCATTAAACGCGCTTTGTATGTACTCACTGTTTTTTCATTAATAGCAAGTTCTACCGCAATTTCTTTGTTTTTTCTTCCAGATGAAATGAGTTTTAAAACTTCAATTTCTCTCGTAGATAATTTCTTGTAAAAATTACCAGATCGACTAACCCGTTTACCAATTGCTAAACGTTGCGTGAGATCATTACTTAAATAAATGCCGCCACTATACACTTTTATAATAGCTTCTTTAAGTGTAACAATATTAGCCGTTTTGCATAAGTAACCAGAAGCCCCAGCTTTTATCGTGTTCATAGCGTAGACCTCTTCAGGTTGGGCGCTAAACATGATAACTTTAACATCAGGATGTTCTTGATTAAGCCTTCTTAAGGCAGTAATGCCATTAAGCTTTGGTAAGTCAATTTCAGAAATAATAATGTCTACTTTATTCTTGTTTAAGAATTCAAATATGGCTTCACCATCATCTAGTGTGCCAACAACTTGAATGTTAGACGACGTAATAAAAAGTAGTTCTAGACCTTTCCTAATTATAGGATGATGGTCTACTACCAACAGTTTAATCATAACTTTAATTTTTTAAATTTGTTATAACTTCTGAGGAAAACAACAGACGTTTTTGCTATTAGTCGTTTAGTAAAAGTAGTGAATTCTTACTGATAAATAAAATATTTTATTTTAAATCTTTTGATATTTCACAAATAGGAATGGCAATCATCTTATGTTTATTAGCCGAATGGTAACGTTTGTAGATTACAAAAGCCTCTTTTTGCCTTCCTGAAAAATCGTCCTCGGTCTTACCTTCATCATGCATTTGCATGGCCCATTCTAGTTCTGGATACGACGCTCCAATTTGATCTTCATCACTTCTAGCATCACCAAATAATCCGTCACTTGGTGCCGCTTTCATTATAGATTCCGGTACTTCTAAATATTCTCCAATTTGATATACTTCCGATTTTAATAAATCTGCAATCGGACTCAAATCAACACCGCCATCTCCATACTTCGTGTAAAAACCAACACCAAAATCTTCTACTTTGTTCCCGGTTCCTGCTACCAGTAGTTTTTGTAATCCTGCATAATAATATAAAGTAGTCATACGTAGTCGAGCTCGCGTGTTTGCTAAGGCCATATCTACAATAGCTTGGTCGCCATTTAAAGAAACTTCGGTTTTAAATTCTTCAAAAACAGGAGTTAAGTCTGTTCTTGTAGACCGCACATTTGTATATCGTTTTTTTAATTGATCGATATGCTCTTGTGCTCTGCTAACATGACTTGCTGCTTGATGAATTGGCATTTCAATACATAAAACGTCTAAGCCTGTTTCTGCACATAAAGTAGAAGTTACCGCAGAATCTATTCCGCCAGAAACACCAACAACAAAACCATTCACTTTAGCGTTTAATGCATACTCTTTTAACCAATTTACAATATGATGTGCTACTTTTTCTGTTTGCATTTTTAAAGATTTTAGAACAAAGAATAGTACCTTTGCCTAACAAAAATAAACAATAGCTTAATTAATAAAAATAAGTTTATGAAGAATATTTTTTTATTTCTTTTTATCGCTGTTTTGTGTGTTTCGTGTAAACGGGATGCAAGCTTTGAAAAAGAAATTTCTAAAGTAGATGTGTCTGTGGCTATTGAGCGATTTGATTTGGCATTTGCACATGCTAAAGCGAATGACCTTAGTAGTTTAAAAGATGCTTTTCCGTTTATGTTTTCTAAAAAATATGTAGATTCTTTTTGGGTGGCCAAAATGCATGACACCTTACAATTAGAATTAAATACCGAAGTAGAAAAAATATATCCCAATCTGAATACGGTGGAAAGTGAGCTAAAAAGTTTCTTTCAACACATGAAATACTATTTTCCCGAATTTAAAACACCGCGTTTAGTTAGTGCAACTTCCTTTGTAGATTATAGAAATAAAGTGATTGTAACCGATACGATTTCGCTTATTTCGATAGATACGTATTTAGGAAGTGAACATCCTTTTTATAATGGCATTCAAAAGTATTTAGCAGCAAATTTTACAGAAGATCAGATCGTAGTAGATTTTGCTTCCAAATATGCGGAAAACTATATTTTTCCGAAAGGGAATAAAACATTTTTAGACGAAATGATTTTCTTTGGAAAACAATTATATTTTAAAGATATCATGATTCCGTTTAAAACAGATGCGCAAAAAATTGGCTATTCTGAAGAACAGTTAAATTGGTCGAAAGCCAATGAAGCACAAATTTGGAGCTATTTTGTAGAAAATGAATTATTGTTTAGTACAGATGCAGATTTACCAAATAGGTTTATAAATCCAGCACCTTTTTCTAAATTCAAGTTGGTAGAAATAGATCAAGAATCTCCAGGAAGAATAGGGCAGTATATAGGATGGCAAATTGTACGCGCTTATATGAAGAATAATAATGTGTCTTTAAAAGAAATGCTTACTGATAATGCCGAAGAAATATTTAATAAATCGAACTTTAAACCAGAATTGTAATGGCTAAGATTACCTCAAAAATTGAATTAAACGTAGAACTAGACGAAAATAGAGTTCCAGAAAAATTAGTATGGACAGCAGAAGATGGAGGCATTAGTAAACAAGAAGCTAAAGCGATGATGCTTTCTGTTTGGGACAGTAAAACCCAAGAAATGCTACGTATAGATCTTTGGACAAAAGATATGCCAGTAGATGAAATGAAAGTGTTTTTTCATCAAACATTGGTTGCTATGAGTGATACTTTTAATAGAGCAACCCAAGACGAAAAAATGACGGCAACCATGAAAGATTTTTGTGATTATTTTGCTGAGAAATTAGAATTGAAAAAGGATTAACTTTCCTTTTATACATACAAAAAGCGTCTTGAAACTTAATTTTAAGACGCTTTTTTAGTATATAATATTGGGTATTAGTCTTTATTTGGAGCCATAAACTTGTAAACAAGGCCGGCTAAAATAGCGCCAACAATTGGTGCTACCCAGAATAACCATAGTTGTCCCATTGCTTCCCCGCCAACAAATAAAGCTTGACTAGTTGATCTCGCAGGATTTACAGAAGTATTTGTAACAGGAATACTAATTAAATGTATTAGTGTTAATGCCAAACCAATTGCCAATCCGCCAAAACCTGGTGAAGCATTTTTATGCGTTGCGCCTAAAATCACGATTAAAAACATAAAGGTCATTACTACTTCAATTAGTAACGCAGAGGTCATACTAAAGGTATGTCCGTATTGTTCTACGCCATAAAAATTAGTTGCAAAATCGCCAGCTTTCGAGTAGCCAGCAAAACCATCCATACCGCTAACAATGGCATAGAGTATTGCGGCTCCAGCAATACCACCTAATACTTGAGCAATAATGTACCCCGGTAAATCTTTTCCGTCAAATCGTCCACCAACAAAAAGACCAATAGATACAGCAGGATTAAAATGGCCGCCTGAAATATGTCCTAAAGCGTACGCTCCTGTTAAAACGGTAAGTCCAAAAGCAAGTGCTACACCTACTAAACCTATTCCTATATTGGGAATTCCTGCTGCTAAAACTGCGCTACCACAACCACCTAGTACTAACCAGAAAGTACCAATAAACTCTGCTAATAATTTTTTCATTGTTTTTGTTTTTTGTTAATTAGTTTGAATGCTCTAAATATTAGAGTGTTTTCTAAATTAAAAAAAAGGAATGAAATATTTTATTTTGGAAGTTGGACCAATCTATTTTTTCGGATGAAGTGATTGTTTTATTCTGTAATCTGTTGAATACTATAATTTTTGAAGGTAATTACTTACCATTCATTAATTCTATTCGAATCTAATTTGATGAATATAAATAGTAAAATGGTAAATCCCCAAAGTCCGGAACCACCATAACTAAAAAAGGGAAGCGGAATACCAATGGTAGGTATTAAACCCATTACCATACCAATATTAATCATAAAGTGGAAAAATAAAATAGAGGCTACAGAATAGCCATACACTCTACTAAATTGTGATTTTTGGAGTTCTGCTAATTTTAAAATACGAAGCATCAGTAATACAAATATGATGACTACAAAAACACTTCCTAGAAAACCCCATTCTTCACCAACAGTACTAAAAATATAGTCTGTATGCTGTTCTGGTACAAATTTCCCTGTGGTTCTTGTTCCTTCTAAAAACCCTCTTCCAGAAAAACCTCCAGAGCTAATTGCTTTTTCAGATTCGTATAAATTATACAAAATATCTCTACGCATTTCTGCTACTTTTTGCGGATCTTTTTCTAGACGTAACCAAAGACTTATTCTGTCTTGTTGGTGTGGTTGTAAAATGTTTTGGTAGAAAAATTTAATTCCGAAAGCGATTACTATACAAACCAAAGCGGTAAGAATTGGCTGTAAGATTACAGGTTTCTTTTTTTGAATAAAGTAGTTTGCTATAATGAAAATAATAGCTAAAACAGAAGTGATTATTGGTCCGAATTTTAATGCTAAAATAGAAATAGCAACTAAGGTTAATGCAAGTGTTAAGTATATTTTTGGTAAACCTTCTCTGTATAAAACAAAAAAGAAAGAGGCATAAACTAAAGTACTTCCTGCGTCATTTTGAAGTAAGATTAAAAAGGCAGGAATTAGGATGATAATAAAGATTCTTATTTGGTCTTTAAAGGTTCTAATATCGGTATTTAAATCGCTTATGTATTTGGCAACAGCTAATGCCGTAGCAGCTTTGGCAAACTCACTGGGCTGAAAGGTCATGCCTCCAATACCATACCAAGAAGTGGCTCCGTTTACGTTTTTACCGAAGAGGAATAGACCAACTAAGGATAACATGGAAACGATAAAGATTAAACTGGCAAACCGTTCGTAAAACTTGGCATCTATAGAAAGAATAAAAATAATAAGGATAATGGTTAAGCCTATGAAAATTAATTGTCTACCATAAGGTTGGGAGAAATTTAAATAATCAATAGTTGTTCCCGTATGTGAAGCGGATAAGATATTCATCCAACCAAAAACTACTAAAATTAAAAATAAAATAATAGTAACCCAGTCAAATTTAAAATGTCTATCTGTTTGTCTAAACATAGATTAGTATTCTAATTTGGTTAGTTGTTCTTTTAGTTTATTTACTTCTTCTAAGGAAATTGTTTGTAGTGTGGTTCCTCCATTAATTTTAAAGGGTTCACCCGAGTATGGTTTAGCATATTCATCTTCTAAACTGTGCGATACTATCCAATTTTCTAGATCTTTTCTAGTTACTTTACCATTAATATACTTTTCTATCATTAAACTTGCAATACGTCCTGCAAAGCGTCCTCCCCAATATCCATTTTCAACAAATACTGCAATGGCAATTTTTGGATTATTTTTAGGTGCAAAAGCTACAAATATAGAGTGGTCTGTAAGTTGTGTTCTGACGCTATCAATTCTCACAAAGTTTTCAACAGTTCCTGTCTTTCCACAAATTTCAATTCCAGGAACTTGTAAATGACTTGCTGTTCCATATTTATAAACATTCAGCATCCCTTCAATTACAGTTTCAAAATGTTGTTTATCTATGGTTGTAT
Source organism: Lacinutrix sp. MEBiC02595 (assembly GCF_053601555.1). Taxonomy (NCBI): domain Bacteria; kingdom Pseudomonadati; phylum Bacteroidota; class Flavobacteriia; order Flavobacteriales; family Flavobacteriaceae; genus Lacinutrix; species Lacinutrix sp. MEBiC02595. The sequence continues at coordinate 94,635 of NZ_JBSHNU010000200.1, forward strand.
ATTTTGGTGTAGTAAAGTTTAGATCTACGTTTTCTCCTTTAATTTCTTTTATAATATGGGGTGTAAAATAATAACCTCTATTCGCAATTGCCGCAATCATATTTGCTAATTGAATTGGTGTTGTAGCAACTTCTCCTTGTCCAATAGCATTAGAAATAGTGTATGTGGAATAAAACGTTTTTGGGTAAATACCTTTATAATAGGCTCTGTCCGGAATTCTTCCTTTTTGACCAACGTATAAATCGTTGTTTAAAAAGTTTCCTAAACCAAAACTTTTTACGTGATCGCTCCAAACGTTAATTCCTAAGGAAGCATTTTCGGGCTTGTCTAAAATTCTTCGGTATACCGTTGCAAAATAGGCATTACAAGATTCTTGAATACCATGTACCATATCGTTTCTTGTACCACTTCTACAATGGCATTTCATAAATCTGTTCCCGTATTTATAACCAGCATAACAGGTAATCTTTTCGTCTGTAGAAATTACACCTTCTTGTAAAGCAACCAATGCATTCATTAGTTTAAAAGGAGAGCCAGGCTCATAAACGCCTTGTAAACTTCTATTAAATAATGGTTTTGCAATGGAGTCATTATATAGTTTGGTGAAGTTTTTAGAACGATCTCTACCGACTAATAAATTAGGGTTGTATGTTGGTGCAGCTACCATAGAAAGTATTTCTCCAGTGCTTGGCTCAATAGCAATTATTCCACCACGTTTATTAGCCATTAATATTTCGCCATACGCTTGCAACGTAGCATCGATAGTTGTTTTAATGTCTTTCCCAGATTCTGGTAAGGTGTCAAATTTCCCTTTTTTGTAGGGACCGATATTTCGATTAAATCTATCTTTTTGTATGAATTTTATTCCTTTTACACCTCGTAATGTGGTTTCATAAGAAGCTTCAATACCTTGCATACCAATTAAATCGCCCATTTTGTAATAGGGATTTTTATTCATGATTCTTTGATTTACTTCACCAATATCACCAAGTACATTGGCACCAATGGTGGTTTCGTAATTTCTTAAAGAACGTTTTTGAATGTAGAACCCTTCAAACTTGCGCATTTTCTCTTGTAAAACGGCGTAGTCTTCTTTCGATAATTGCGGAAGAAAAACATAAGGCAATCTTGGAGAATAGGTGTAGGCTTTTTTATAGGTTTGAATAAACTGTTCTTTGTCTATTTTTAAAAGAGAGCAAAACTCTAAAGTATCTAGTGGTTTTACTTCGCGGGGAATCACCATCACATCATAAGATGGTTGGTTAGAAACTAGAAGTTTTCCGTTTCTATCATATACAAAACCTCGTTTTGGGTAATCATATACCTTACGTATGGCGTTGTCTTCATATAAATTATTGGTATTATCTTGATATACTTGAAGAAAAAAAAGTCTTGCAATAAAAAGAATACCGACAAAAATTATGGAAATGAAAAGTAGTATTTGCCTCATTTAGATTTTCTGCTGAATATAATGGTTACTAAAACACATAGTATAATAGTAAATATACTTGAGAATAACGTTTTTTGAAGTACTAAAATTATCTTTGAAAAGTTAAAAATTTCAAAAAGGAATAATAGGAAATGATGTATTACTGTAAGTATGGTTATATAGGTTAGTCTTGGGCCAAATTCTACCTGATTAAATTTAATGGTTTGGTGCTCATATACTGCGCCAAAGCAAAATTTTAGAACGGCTGGTCTTATAAAAGCGATGGTTACACAAGCAGCTGCATGCATACCACCAGAATCTAAAAACATATCTATAGTAATACCTAATAAAAAACTTAAAAGCAAAAACAGCATTCTGTTATTTTTTACTGGAAATAAAAGGATAAACAGAATGTATATATAAGGGTTTATGTACCCTAAAAAGTTAATATGCGAAAGCACTAATATTTGCGCGAGCACTAATACTATAAATCGGATAGCGTTGGAAGAAATGATACTATTCATCCACAGGATTTATTAGGTTCTTAATTTCTTTTGCATCTGTGTTTTCAATCACGTAAACATGTTCCATATTGGTCATGTCATTAAATAAAGTAACGTTGATCTCGTAAAAATCTTCGGCAGCATCCAACTTAAAGTCTTTTACTATACCTATAGGAACTCCTTTGGGAAAAATAGCAGAACGACCAGAAGTCATTATGGTATCTCCTTGTATTAGCTTTGCTTTAGATGGGATATCTACCAATTGCACAAACTCTGGTGATTTGCCATTCCATTTTAGGGTACCAAAATGATTGGTTCTTTTTAATTGCGCACTAATTTTACTTTTCGTGTTTAAAATGGAAAGTACTGTTGCATATTTTTTGCTAGTATGATCTACAATTCCTAAAATTCCTTTAGACGTTATAACACCAAAATCTTGTTCAATACTATCGCGTTTTCCTTTGTCAATAAGTAAAATATTGGTGCTAAATGTATAGTTGTTTTTTATTACAATGGCGGGTGTAACCTTGTAAATAGAGCTATACGAAAGACTATCTAAAAAACTAGATATTGTATCTTTATTGGTATTAAAAAGTATAGATTTTAGTTTATTGTTTTCTTCCTGGAGTAGTAGGTTTTGTTCCTTTAAACCAAAATATTGACTAATATTATTTACTTTATTATAAATACCTCCAGACAAAAAATTAGCAGAGTTTACAAACTTGCTTTTTTGGTACGAATGATTTTGAATAGTAAAAACAAAGGATATAGAAAACAGCAATATAAATAACAAAAATGATTTGTTACGTAATATAAAATTAACTATTTGCTGCATGATTTAATGGGTATTACTCTTATTTAATCAATACGCTTTTGTATTTAGCTAGGTTTTTAAGGGTAATTCCTGTACCACGAACAACAGCACGTAATGGATCTTCTGCTATATAAACAGGTAAATCTGTTTTTTGAGATAAACGCTTGTCTAAACCACGTAACATAGATCCTCCACCTGCAAGGTAGATTCCTGTGTTGTAAATATCTGCAGCTAATTCTGGTGGTGTTTGCGATAGTGTTTCCATTACTGCATCTTCAATACGAAGAATAGATTTATCTAAAGCTTTCGCAATTTCACGATACGATATTTGTACTTGCTTTGGTTTTCCGGTAAGTAAATCACGACCTTGAACACTCATATCTTCTGGCGGAAGATCTAAATCTTCGGTAGCAGCACCAATTTGAATTTTAATTTTTTCGGCAGTACGTTCACCAACATATAAATTGTGTTGGGTACGCATGTAATAAATAATGTCATTTGTAAATACATCACCGGCAATTTTTACAGATTTATCACAAACAATTCCTCCAAGAGCAATTACTGCAATTTCTGTAGTACCACCTCCAATATCCACAATCATGTTTCCTTTTGGTTGCATAATGTCTACACCAATACCAATTGCTGCAGCCATAGGCTCGTGAATTAGGTAAACTTCTTTACCATTTACGCGTTCTGCACTTTCTTTTACCGCTCGCATTTCTACTTCTGTAATTCCAGAAGGAATACAAATTACCATACGTAAAGCAGGAGTGAAGAGTCTCTTTTTTAAAGCGGGAATGTTTTTAATAAACATGCTTATCATTTGCTCTGAAGCATCAAAATCTGCAATTACACCATCTTTTAATGGTCTAATGGTTTTAATGTTTTCATGCGTTTTTCCTTGCATCATACTGGCTTCTTTACCAACAGCAATAATTTTTCCTGTTATTCTATCTCTAGCAACTATGGATGGACTATCAACAACCACTTTGTCATTATGAATAATTAAAGTGTTTGCAGTTCCTAAATCTATTGCAATCTCTTCGGTTAAGAAGTCAAAAAATCCCATTCTTTATTTTAATTATGTACGTTAAAAAATCACATCTCGTAAAGGTAGTAAAACTCTTTCTAAATTTGATTTTAAAATTAATGTTTTAATAGCTGAAAATCTACACCATTAAATGCAGATTTTCAACTATTTATTTAAGCTTATATTTTTCACTTTCGTGGAATTATTATTGCTATTAAGATCCCTTTTTTTAAGGGATTTTAATGTTTAAAATGTCTTGTGCCAGTAAATACCATTGCAACATTATTAGCATTACAATAATCGATACTTAATTGGTCTTTAATCGATCCTCCAGGTTGTATTACTGCTGTAACTCCTGCGTTTTTAGCAATCTCTACACAATCTGGAAACGGGAAAAATGCATCACTCGCCATTACCGCTCCTTGTAAATCAAATTTAAAAGATTGCGCTTTATGAATCGCTTGGTTTAATGCATCTACACGACTTGTTTGTCCTGTTCCGCTTGCACATAATTGTTTATTTTTTACTAAAACAATCGTGTTTGATTTGGTGTGTTTGCAAATTTTAGATGCAAAGATTAAATCATCTAACTCCTTTTGGGTTGGTTTATTGTTTGTAGCATCTTTTAAATCTTCAAGGCTATCCGTTTTATTATTTCTTTCTTGAACTAAAACACCATTCAAACAAGTTCTTACTGTCGTTTGTGGGAAATCAAAATCCTTTAAAATAAGTAAGATTCTATTTTTCTTTCCTTTTAAAATTTCTAAAGCTTCCGCAGAAAACGAAGGTGCAATTACAACCTCACAAAATAACTTGTGAATTTCTTCAGCAGTAGCTTTGTCTATTTCCGTGTTGCTAATTAAAACACCACCAAATGCAGAAACTGGGTCTCCAGCTAAAGCATCAACATAAGAATCAAGTACCGTTTCACGTTGTGAAAAACCACAAGCGTTATTGTGTTTTAAAACGGCGAATGTTGGTTTTTCTCCTTTAAATTCGTTTATTAAATTTACAGCAGCATCCACATCTAAAAGATTGTTGTAGCTTAATTCTTTACCATGAAGTTTCGTGAATATTTCATCAAAATCACCAAAGAAGAAACCTTTTTGATGCGGATTTTCTCCATAACGTAAAGTCTTCCCTTGCGTTTCGCTAAGTTTAAAAGAAGCGATCTCATGGTTTTTGTTGAAGTAATTAAAAATAGCAGAATCGTAATGCGAAGAAACATTAAACGCTTTTGCAGCAAATTGTTTTCTATCTGCTTCGGTTAGGTTTCCGTTTTTGTCTGTGATTAATTCTAAAAATTCAGAATAATCAGTAACCGAAGAAACGCAAATGACATCTGCATAATTTTTTGCAGCTGCGCGAATTAATGAAATACCACCAATATCGATTTTTTCAATAATGTCTTGTTCGCTAGCTCCAGAAGCAACTGTTTTTTCAAAAGGATATAAATCTACAATTACACAGTCGATTTGCGGAATTTCAAATGCTGCTAATTCCGCTACGTCACCTGCATGATTTTGTCTGTTTAAAATACCTCCAAATACTTTTGGGTGTAATGTTTTTACGCGTCCGCCAAGAATAGAAGGATAAGAAGTTACATCTTCTACAGGAACGACATCGATACCTAAATCGTTTATAAATTTTTGTGTTCCGCCTGTAGAATAAATAATTACTCCTTGATCATTTAATTTTTTTACAATTGGTTCTAAACCATCTTTACTAAAAACCGAAATTAGTGCAGACTTAATTGTTTTACTGTTGCTCATTGTTGTTGTGTTGTTTGGCTGCAAAAATAGTAATATAAAGTGCTTTTAATAAGTGAAATTACATTTGTTTTTTCAACTAAAACAAGGAGTTATTAACAACTTTGTTCTTGTAATTTGTTTTCATTTATTTGTAACAAATAATATATAAAAACGTCTTACCTTTATATCACTTTAAAAAAGTATAATATTTACTGCATATGTTACTGTATTTACGTCTCTTTAAAGAGAGCTTTTCTTTTGCTATTAGTGCCTTGACCAACAATAAGCTGAGAACTTTTTTGTCTTTGCTTGGTGTTACCATTGGTATATTTTCTATTATAGCAGTTTTAGCGGCGGTAGATTCTTTAAAAAATGATATAAAAGGAAGTATTAGTTCTTTAGATAATAGTACCTTATATATTATGCGTTTTTCTTTTGGTCCATCTACGATTCCGCAATGGAAAAGAGAACAATTTCCAGATGTTACGTATGAAGAATATCAATTTATACAAGATCGAATCCCGAATGTAGAAGCTGCATCTTTCTCGTTAAATGTAAATCCGGAAACCATTAAATATGAAGGAGCTTCAGTTGAAAATGTAGAAATGGCTGCAGTAACTAGTGGATATTATGATATTGAAAGTTTACAAATAGAACAAGGTCGCTTTTTTAATGCATCGGAATCTGATTCTGGTTCGCCAGTGGTGGTTTTAGGAGATGAAATTTCAAGTAGCTTGTTTGGTGATTTAGATCCTATTGGAAAAATAGTTCGCCTTTACGGAAGAAAATTTACAGTCATCGGGGTGCTTAAAAAAGAAGGCTCTGGTTTATTTGGAGGCTCTAAAGACACCGCGGCAATTTTACCTGTAAACTTTGTACGAAGACTTTTAGGGGATAATAATAAAATAGCTTTCCCTGCTATTGTAGTGAAACCAGAATCTGGTGTGGATTTATCGGAGTTTAATGCGGTTATTGCACAAGGATTGAGAAACTTTAGAGGATTAAAAGCAGGAGAAGAAAATAATTTTTTTGTAAATGAGCTGCAAGGTTTTACCGATTTAATAGATAATATTACCGGACAACTAAATTTTATGGGTTGGATTATTAGTGGTTTTTCTCTTTTAGTTGGCGGATTTGGTATTGCTAATATTATGTTTGTTAGTGTAAAAGAAAGAACGAATTTAATAGGAATTCAAAAATCACTAGGAGCAAAAAACCGATTTATTCTGTTTCAGTTTTTGTTTGAAGCAGTTATTTTAGCTGTAATAGGTGGTTTAGTTGGTTTGTTTTTAGTTTGGCTAGTATCTATATTAATGACACAACTTACCGATAGCTTTGAGTTTATCTTGTCTTATGGTAATATGTTTCTAGGGTTTATACTCTCGACCATTATAGGTTTGGTTTCCGGAGTTATTCCTGCGCTTTCCGCTTCCAAATTAGATCCTGTAGAAGCTATTAGATCCGGAATGTAGGTTTTAACGAAGCTTGCTTTTAAATTATAAACACACAAAAAAATCCTCAGCATTCATTTATATATGAATCTTGAGGATTTTTTTTAATTTTAATTGTTACTCTGTTATAAGATCTTAGCAACTTGCGCGCAAACAAACTCTAGAAAACGCTCATCTGCCTCGTTAAAAGGATCTGGAGTATTCGAATCAATATCTATTTGTCCTATATTTTCGCCATTAACAAAAATAGGAATTACAATTTCTGCTTTTACCGTAATGCTACAAGCGATATAATTATCTTGAGCAGCAACATCTGCAACCACGAAATTTTCATTACTAACAGCAACTTGACCACAAATACCTTTTCCAAAAGGAATAATAATATGATCTGTTGGCTCACCAACGTAAGGACCAAGCTTTAATTCGTTTTTATCTCCATTTTTAAAATAAAAACCAACCCAATTGTAGTACGTGATATTTTCGTCAAGAAGTGTGCAAATAGATAATAATCTATCATCTACAGACGTTTCTTTGGTGTTAATTATTTTTGTTATCTCTGGTTTTAATTGCTCGAAATTCATTTCTTTAAAAACTTTTTACAAAAGTATTTAAAAACCAATAAACTTAATCGCTTTTTGTATAAATTTAACCTTGTAAACTAAAAGAAATATTGAAACAACTTTTTATAAAATATAAGTCGGTAATAAAATTTATAGTAACCTTTTTATTGGTGTATGCCGTTTTAACTTTTAGCTATAAATTGTTTTTACAATATTCTTCAGGAGAAGATTATTATCCAGATTACATGACTAATTTGGTAGGAAAGCAAAGTAAGGAAATATTAAGCGCTTTAGATTACAGAGTTTCGCTTATACCACATCCTACAGAAGCTTCTTTAAAATTAATTATTAACGAAAAATATGTGGCTAGAGTTATAGAAGGTTGTAATTCGGTAAGTATTATTATTTTATTTATATCCTTTATTATAGCATTTGGCAGTAAGTTTAAAACTACAGCGCTTTATATTTTAGCAGGAAGTGTATTAATTTATATTGCTAATTTAGTTCGAATTGTAATCCTATCCATTGGTTTATATCATTATCCTTGGCGAAAAGATATTTTACACACTGTAATTTTTCCTGCTATTATTTATGGTATGGTTTGTTTACTCTGGATAGTTTGGGTGAATCGTTTTTCTAAAATTAAGAAGCAAGATGCATAAATTAGCAAAATATGGTATGTTGTTGGTTTTGGGTGTTTTACTCATATTAATTCGCGTGTTTGAAGAACACATTTTTTATGATCCATATTTGTCTTTTTTTAAGAATGATTATTTGTATTTAGACTCGCCAAGGCAAGAAGCCTTTAAGTTAACCATGTTTACGGTTTTACGATATGTAATTAATTCTGCGATTTCTTTAGCCATTTTATTTGTTCTTTTTAGAGATAAAAGCATCGTTAAATTTTCTGTTATTATATACGCACTAGCATTAGTGATACTTTTAGTGTTATTCTTGTATTTTGTAATAAGTCCGAGACAAGAAGATTATTATTTGTTTTTTAATGTGCGAAGATTTTTAATTCAGCCATTAATATTATTGCTCTTAATTCCTGCATTCTATAATTATAAACGGCAGGAGTAAAATTGTTAATGGTCCTACAAAACAAGGTTTTTAAACTTTGTTTTTGTAATTTTGCAAAGTGATAAAACAGTTTTTACATACCAGTTTTTCTATAACATTAGCCTTTTTAGTGCTATTTTCAACAGTATCTCTTACTATTGAAAAGCATTTTTGTGGTGATGTTTTGGTAGATGTTTCCATTTTTTCTGAAGGAGAAGATTGCGGAAAGGATACTTTAGCATTAGAAAAAGCTGTAATCACAAAAAAGAGTTGTTGTAAAAATGAGATTGATGTAGTGCAAGGTCAAAAGAATTTGACGATTAAAACTATTGACGATTTAGAGTTTGAACAGCAATTATTTTTAACAGCATTTACCTACACGTATAGCACTCTTTTTGAAGATTTTTCAACGCAAATTATTCCTCATAAAGATTATGCTCCGCCAAGGCTAGTTGTAGATCTTCAGCTGGTTCACGATACTTTTTTAATCTGATTTATTAAGTGATTTTCGTTGCTTTCATTTTATGGAAGTAAACTCGTATGCGCAAACTTTTCCGTATACATAGAACAATCTATGGACTTAATAAAACCTATGAAAAACATATTATATATAGTATTAATGCTTCCTCTTGCCATTTTTTCACAAGACAAAATTAGCGGCGTAATTATGGAAGCCAATGATAAAAATAAACAGTCTCCTTTATTTGGAGCAAATGTATATTGGCTAGATACCTCTGTTGGTACTACTTCCGATTATGACGGAAACTTTAGCATTCCGTATAACACTTCCTATAAAAAACTAGTAATTAGTTATGTTGGTTTTAAAACCGATACTTTAACGATTAATAGTGCGAAAAAGGTTCAAATTCTATTAGAATCTAAGAGTGATTTAGGAGAAGTAACTATAACTTCTAGAAAACAGGCAACTGCAAAATCTTATTTGAATGCAACGAATACCTTTACGGTAAGCAGTAAAGAACTGTTAAAAGCGGCATGTTGTAATCTGTCGGAGAGTTTTGAAACAAACCCATCTATTGATGTGAATTTTGCAGATGCAGTTACTGGAACGCGACAAATTAAAATGCTGGGTTTAACAAGTCCATATCTATTAATTGCTACCGAAAATATACCATCCATTCGTGGCGCATCTCAAGCTTTCGGATTAAGTTTTATTCCTGGAACTTGGGTAGAAAGTATTCAAATTACAAAAGGTGCGGGAAGCGTTGTTAATGGTTATGAAAGTATTGCTGGCCAAATAAACGCAGAATTGGTAAAGCCTGCATCCGATGATAAATTATTTGTGAATATTTATGGAGCAAGTAATACGCGTCTAGAATTAAATACACACTTTAATACTAAACTAACTGAAAAATGGGATACAGGAATATATTTACACGGGAATACCCATAATGAAAAGCATGATGTAAATGATGACGGATTTATGGATATGCCTTTGTATAATCAAATAAATCTAATGAACCGTTGGCAATATATCAACCAAGAAAAAGGTCTAGTAAGCTTTATTAATTTTAAATTTTTAAATGATGAAAAGCAAACTGGAGAAATCGATTTTGATCCTAAAACAGATAGAGGAACAACTAACGCTTGGGGAAGTGAAATTGACACAAGAAGATATGAGGTTTCTTCAAAGTTGGGTTATGTAAATCCACAAATTCCTTGGCAAAGTGTTAGCGTGCAAGCAGCTTTTAGTAGTCATGCGCAAGATTCTTATTTCGGATTAAACACCTACGATATTACACAGAACAGTTTATACTCTACCATCATTTATAACTCGATTATTGGGGATTCTAGAAGTAAGTTTAAAACCGGAATTAGTTATACCTACGATCATTATGACGAATTAGTAAACACGGTAGATTACGGGAGAAATGAAGCGGATTTTGGTGCCTTTTTTGAATATGCATATGATAATTTAAAGAACCTAAACGTTACTGCCGGAATTCGTGTAGATGCTCATAATTTGCTAGGCACATTTGTTACGCCACGAGTACATGCGCGATATACACCTTGGGGAAAATCTGCTTTAAGAGCTTCTTTTGGAAGAGGAAAACGTAGTGCTAGTATTTTTGCCGAAAATCAAAGTATATTTTCTACCTCTAGAACTTTTAATATTTTAAATTCTGGTGGGGAAATCTATGGTTTAGATCCAGAAATAGCATGGAATTATGGTGTTTCTTTTTTACAAGGATTTAATTTATTTAATAGAAAAGCAGACATTACTTTAGATTATTACCGAACAGATTTCCAGAATCAAGTGGTTGTAGATTATGAAAATCCGCAAGAAGTAAACTTCTATAATTTAGAAGGGGATAGTTATGCGAATAGCTTTCAGATAGAAATGAATTATAATATGTTTACCAATTTCGATTTGCGATTGGCTTATAAATATTATGATGTGCAAACGCAATATGGTTCCGAAAAATTAGAAAAACCACTTGTTCCTAAAAATAGATTTTTTGCAAATGCATCGTATGAAATACCTATTAAAGAAGGGAAAACAGGACATTGGAAAATGGATGCAACATTTAATTGGTTAGGTAAACAACGTTTTTCGTCAACCGCATCTAATCCATTGCAATATCAGCTTTCGGAATATTCACCTACAGTAGGAACATTAAATCTGCAAGTAACCAAAGTGTTTTCTCCAAAATTTGAAGTATATTTAGGAGGAGAAAATGTTACCAATGTAAGACAGAACAATCCTATTTTGGGAGCAGACGATCCTTTTGGTGCAAATTTTGATACCACATTTGTATATGGTCCTATTTATGGATCTAATTATTACGCGGGATTACGATTTAAAATACAGTAAAAAATAAAAATAAGTTTAATAAAAAGATTTCCACCTTCGTGGAAATAAAAAAAAGAAGATTATTATGAAAAAAACAATAGCATTACTCGTTTTATTATTTGTTGGTACAGCAACTTTTGCGCAAAACAAAAACGCGAAAGCATCTATTGAAGTAGATGGCGTTTGCGGTATGTGTAAAGACCGAATTGAAAAAGCATGCTTTAAAATTAAAGGGGTAAAGTCTGCAATTTGGAGTGTAGAAACGCATGAATTGCAACTTATTTATAACGAAGAAAAAACGAATTTAAATGCAATTCATACTGGTATTGCAGCGGTTGGTCATGATACGAAAGATTTAAAAGCAACCGATGAAGCGTATGCAACGGTGCATCCTTGTTGTGAGTATCGCGATGAAGAAGTGAAAGACGATCATAAAGAATAACGAGAG
>NZ_JBSHNU010000201.1:0-317864 GCF_053601555.1 Lacinutrix sp. MEBiC02595
CAACGTGTTTGTATATGCTTTGTTGCGTGATTAAGCAACTAAGTTAGTAAATAAAAACGGAATAGAAAATCCGCGAGGATTTTCGTAAACAAGCTAGAACTAGCAATAAAATATATACGGTGTTATGCACTGGTTTTATTACTTTTTTTTCCGCAAGAGTTACATCCAACGAACTTTATTATTTTATCAATTTATTCTTTTTTACCTTAAAATCTCAAAAAAAAATCGTTTTTCATTCCCCTTTTTTTTTCGAACGTTTTGGAGTTCTGTAATTCAGCACGAATCCTTGGGTTTCTAAATTTTGATCGTTAAAAACTAACTTGGGAAAATCCGTTTTTCATGCAGTTCAGCCGTAATATTTAGCGGATCAGTTTTTTATTCAAAACTTTTTGGTTTGCTAAATTTCCGATGCGAAAACCGACTTTAGCGAGTCGAAATTCAACATGATTTTTCACAACATTTTTCAATTTCGTTTGAGTGGAGTCTCGAGTTTTTTTACAATTCAGATTTTCATTTTCCCTTTTTTAAAAATCTAAAAGTTTGAAGTTAAGCACTGTTTTTGCTGGTTTTGACAACTTGTGCATAACGTGTTTGTATATGCTTTGTTGCGTGATTAAGCAACTAAGTTAGTAAATAAAAACGGAATAGAAAATCCGAGAGGATTTTCGTAAATAAGCTAGAACCAAGCAATAAAATATATACGGTGTTACCACACGTTTTTTCTTATGCTTGAAATTACATCATCAATATTTTCATCGTCTGCGATTCTATATTTTGTATAACCCATTGGCGTTTTATATCCGACTAATTTTTCCGTTTCGCTTTCTGTTTTACTTTCGTCAAATCCAATTCCATTCCAGATAAACGGTTTGTATCCTTCGTAAATAAATTTGTGAGGAATTATTCCATATACGTTGTGATGTTCGGTTGGTAAATCCGATAATTCTTTTGGAATATGTCCATTCGTTATCTTATATTCTTTAATGTCTTTTAATAACTCAATATATTGATTTTCTGCAATTTTACCGTAAACAACATTAGTTAAAATCATTGTTATTGAAAAGGCCAGAAAATATAGAGTTCCGAAACCAGCAAACTTCAAAATCCTCTTTTTTTTAAAAATCCAATATATTCCGCTTATAATTAACAAGAAGAGAAAAATTCCGAATGCAATAAAAATCAAATTTTCGATTGAGTGGCTGTCAAAAAAAGTCCATTGTATATCGACTAATATTAACCAAATTAATATTCCGATAATTACTTTTAATATGAATCTCAATGTTTTTTTCAAATGTGTGGTAACGTGTTTGTATATGATTAGTGGCGTGTTTCAGCACCTAATTTAGTAAATAAAAACGGAATAGAAAATCTGCAAAGATTTTCGTAAGCAAGCTATAACTAGCCATTAATTATATACGTTGTTATCTATAGGTCTTTTCATAGTTAGCCAGAGTTCAGATGTTTAAATTTTTATATAAATATAATTTAGGAATTCTGATTTTAGCAATGGTTTAAGCGCAATGATACGTTTCTACTGTCCAGATTAGCACAGATTGGTTTTTCTGCGTGTAATTCAGTCGTAACGATAAACGCAAGCTTTTCAATCTTAGTTTATAAAATCAAACAGAATCCAATCCGTAACGTTTTTCAGATTACATTATTCATCTGAGTAATTATTCCCTTGTTGGAAGTTCAGACTTATAGATTTTCCAATAATTTTTGTTGGTGAGTAACTTATAGATAACTAGCTTATACAATTGTAAAATACATCTTTATACACCCAATAAAGGTGAAAGGTAGTGTATTGGTACATCGTTTGTTTTTCTAAATTTAGGTTAAATTTCAAAATCATCAAAAGGATTTTTAATTTTTTCTAAACTAATAGTACTAACATGTGTATAGATCATAGTTGTTTTTGGACTATTATGACCTAAAAGCTCTTGAATAAACCTTAAATCAGTTCCGTTTTCTAGTAAATGTGTAGCATAGCTGTGTCGTAAAGTATGCAATGTAACATGCTTTTTTATTTTGGTTTGGGCTAATATTCTTTTTAATACTTGTCTAGCACTTACTGCTGAATAAGAACCTCCATATTGTCCTTCAAATAGATACTCTTTTGGGGTATAACTTTTATAATATCTATGCAAAAGGATAATCATAGTTACCGATAATGGTATATATCTGTCTTTTTTTCCTTTTCCTGCTTTCACATGTAATAATTTACGCTCTAGATCCAAAGCGTTTAGCTGTAAACTTAACGCTTCCCCAATTCGTAAACCGCAAGAATAGAGCAAACATAAAAGTGTTTTGTGTTTTAAGTTTTTTGCGCCATGTAAAATTTCTTTCACTTCTTCCAAACTCAAAACCTCCGGTAAACGCTGAGATTTTTTAGGTCTGTCTAAAGTTTCTAAATCTATTTCTAAATTTTGTGTCTGTTTAAAAAAAAGCTTAACCGCATTTACTAATTGATTTTGATACGTGTAAGAGTAATTATTTGCTAATATATAATTGGTGTTAAAATCTATTAAATCGTCATTTGTAATTAATTCGATTTTTTTGGAATGGTGATACTTAAAAAACATAATTAACATAGATTCGTAAGTCTGAATCGTATTAAAGCTATAACGTCTTAGATGCATCCATTTTACAAATTCTTTAATTGGGGAAATAAACTCTTCCTTTAAAGCTTGTAAACTTAGATTTTGTTTTTGTTCTCCTTTTCGATATTTATTCATGAGCAAACTATAGTCTACCACATGCTGTTTCGCTCTTAAATGTTTATACAAATTGTTTACATTGGTTTTACTAAACGGAATATAATATTCGCTATAATAATGGCTCCATTTTACTAATGGAAATTTCTTCACATATTCTCGAACTTCAATATTATATTCAAAACAAATTAAAATTCGCTCTTCATAGTTGTAATTCTTAGGTTTTAAAGTAATGTAGATTTCTTGCATAATTTATATTTAGACCAACCTTTAAATATAGAAAATAAACTACACAAAAGCAAGCGGATTTACTTCCATTTAATATTACATCCAATACTCGGTTTTTGAAGTTTTGTGTTTTCCGTTTTATCCAAAATGCAATCCAAAGCATGACGTAAATCAAATCCGGAAACAGCAACGCCATTTCCAGGTCTAGAATCGTCTAGCTGTCCGCGATAAACTAAATGTAAATCGGCATTAAAAACATAAAAATCTGGAGTGCAAGCTGCATCATAAGCTTTCGCTACTTGCTGCGTTTCGTCATATAAATAAACAAAAGGATACTGGTTATCTTTTGCGTGCTCTTTCATTTCTGCTGGTCCGTCCTGCGGATAATTCTCCGCATCATTACTAGAAATAGCTATAAATCGAACACCTAAACCTTCATAATGCTTTGCCATTTGAACTAAAATAGGATTTACATGAATCACAAACGGACAATGATTACATATAAACATCACAACAGTTGCTCGTTTTCCTTTTAATTGCTGAAGTTGTAATCGCTTATTGGAAACGGTATCCAACAATTCAAAATTCGGAGCTTTAGTCCCTAACGGAAGCATATTAGATGGTGTTCTTGCCATAACTTAATTTTTGACTAATGTAAAAAAATAAAAATCCAAAAAGCAAAATCTAAAATCCAAAAACAATATTTTGTACATTTAGCGCATGAGTAATACAATAAATTTTGATGATTTTGCTAAAGTCGATTTGCGAGTAGGTACTATTATAGAGGTGAACGACTTTCCGGAAGCCCGAAATCCTGCATACCAACTTACCATCGATTTTGGTGCTTTAGGAATTAAAAAATCTTCCGCGCAAATAACAACTTTATATAAAAAGGAGGATTTACTAAACAAACAAATTGTTGCTGTTGTTAATTTTAAGAAAAAACAGATTGGTAAATTTATGAGCGAATGCTTAGTTGTTGGTGCTGTAAATAACAAAGATGTTATTTTATTAAATCCGGAAATGAAAGTTAAAAACGGAACTACTGTAGCTTAAGTATGGCAGAGTTAGACGATGTGAAAATTAATTTTGATTCCAACGGACTTTGGGTCTTAAACATAGCACTTGCTGTAGTTATGTTTGGCGTCGCTCTTGGTGTAACGCTTGACGACTTTAAAGAATTGTTTAGGCAACCAAAAGTAGTTTTAATCGGTATACTTTCGCAGTTTGTACTATTACCTTTTGTAACCTATCTTTTTATTTTGTTTATAAAACCACAAGCTAGTATTGCTCTTGGTATGATGATGGTTGCTGCTTGTCCTGGCGGAAATATTTCTAATTTTATGACGCATCTTGCAAAAGGAAATACAGCGCTTTCCGTTAGCTTAACTGCTTTTGCAACTTTTTTAGCCATGGTTTTAACGCCTATAAATTTTCAGTTTTATGGAAATTTATACCAACCTACAGCACAACTATTACAGAATGTAGAACTAAATTTCTTCGATTTAGTAAAACTAGTGCTACTTATTTTAGGTATTCCGCTAGTATTAGGAATGACCTTACGTAGTAAAATGCCTGAGCTTGCACAAAAGCTTTCCAAAATATTAAAACCTTTTTCTATATTCGTTTTTGTAGGTATTGTTGTTATTGCTTTTTCCAACAATTTAGATATTTTTAATCAGTATATCGATAAGGTGTTACTTATTGGAATTAGTCATAATATTTTAGCGCTTGCTTTAGGTTTCTTTGTTGCTAAAGCTTTTGGTTTATCTTTTAAAAATCAAAAAACCTTAGCTATAGAAACCGGAATTCAAAACTCTGGTTTAGGTTTATTACTTATTTTTACTTTTTTTAACGGACTTGGCGGAATGGCATTAATGGCCGCTTTTTGGGGGATTTGGCATATTGTTTCTGGTTTATGTTTGTCCTTTTATTGGTCTTCAAAATCTAAAAAAGAAAGCATTTGAAACTACTTTGGTTACATCTTATAAGAACGTATATTAGAATAGGACTTTTTTGTTATTACAAAAGTTTTAAGGTGTATCATGTGGAAAATGTACCCAAAAACAAACCAGTGCTGTTTTTAAGTAATCACCAAAATGCACTTATCGATCCGTTATTAATTGCCACAAAATCAGGTCGTTTCTGTTACTTTTTAACGCGAGCTTCGGTTTTTAATAAACCAATAGTCGATAGGTTTTTACGCAGTCTGCAAATGCTTCCTGTTTATAGAATTAGAGATGGTTGGAGTAGTGTAAGTAACAATAATTCTATATTTTCTGCATGTTCCAATATTTTAAAACAACATAAAGCAGTTGCTATTTTCCCAGAAGGAAACCATCATTTAAATCGAACCGTTAGACCGCTAAGTAAAGGTTTTACACGTATTGTTTTCGAAACCTTGGATAAGTATCCAGATTTAGATTTGCAAATTATCCCTGTTGGCGTTAATTATATAAAAGCAGATCAATTTGTGGATAGTACCTCTGTTTTCTTCGGAAAGCCAATAGCTGCAAAAAACTATCTTTTAAAAGATAAAAAGCAGGCAGTTAATGCGCTTAAAGCGGAAGTGAATCAGGGAATTTCAAAATTGACAACCCATATTCCTGCTGAGAATTATGAGGAAACGATTGCCAAGTTGGAAGAAAATCAAGTAGATTTTTTAAATCCGGAAGCTGTAAATAAATGTATTGCTTCTAATTTTGAAGCTTGCCAGAAGCACGTAAAACCTAAAACTAGTTTTTTAAAATTAGTTATAAAATATATCCTTCTGGCAAATTTTATATTTCCATTTATGGTTTGGAAAAACTATGTGAAACCTAAAATTAAAGAAATTGAATTTGTAGCAACCTTTAGATTTGCGATTTATATTACACTATTTCCTATTTGGTTTTTTATTCTTGTCGTGATTTTAGGTTTATGCTTTGGTTGGCAGGTAACTGCTTTATATGTTTTGGTGATTTCTACTTTGGCTTTGTATTATGTGAAAGCTTAATTTACATGAAAACCGCTTCGCGTTTTGGGTCAACTCTTCAAATTTATTAGTTGTAATTCTGAATGTATGTGGCTCTCCTCTTAAGTTTAAGAGGAGAATGAATTTTAATTTTCCATTTAGAAAATTAGAAGAAAGAGGAGTTTGTAATGCTTGTAAAAACCGCTTCGCGTTTTAAGTCAAACTCTCCGAATTTCCTTTTAGAAAATCCACCTCTCTTTAGCTAAAGAGAGGAGCAGGTTACAATTGTGATTTTTGTTATTAAAAAAGAGGGGTTTTTAAAACAAAAAAAAACCGTTACTAAAAGCGACGGTTTTAAAATTCTAATGGTATTCGATATTAAATATCGTCGAAATCTACATCTGTAAATCTGCTTTCTGCAGGTTCCGAAGTTTCCGTTGTTTCTGAAGTTGCTTCAGCAATTGGACTTTCTGCTACAGCTTCGGTGTTATATTCTTTTTTAAAATCTTTTTGGTGACGTTCGCTAATTACTTCATCTCCTTTTTCAGATATAATATAATCTGTCATTTCAGCTAAAATACTATTGAATTCAGTAAAGTCTTCTTTGTATATATAGATTTTATGTTTTTTGTAGTGAAAGGAACCATCATCATTAGTAAACTTTTTACTTTCCGTAACTGTTAAGTAATAATCTCCTGCCTTTGTTGCTCTAACATCAAAAAAATAAGTGCGTCGTCCTGCTCTTAATACTTTAGAATAAATTTCCTCTTTCTCCATCATTCCATTGGTTTCCATAGTCTTGTTTTTATATTAAGGTTTCATTAATAGAAGTCCAAAAATCAAAAAAAAATACATAACAACCAACTAAATATTATAAATATTTTTAAACAGATGATTTATAATAAATTTATAACGGAGTGAAAAATATAAAAGGACTACGCTTTTTCAGATAGTTGCTTCACATAGAGCTCTTTGTAATAGCCATCTTTTTCAATAAGTGTATCGTGCGATCCTTCTTGCACAATTTTTCCGTCGTCTAAAACAATTATCTTGTCTGCATTTTTAGCCGAAGAAATTCTATGACTTACAATTATAGTTGTTTTTCCCTTAGATAGTTTGTTTAAGCTTTTAAGTATTTTCTCTTCCGTTTCGGTATCTACAGCAGATAGACAATCGTCAAACAATAATATTTGCGGATCTTTAAGTATTGCCCTAGCAATCGATACACGTTGTTTTTGTCCGCCAGAAAGTGTGATTCCGCGTTCGCCTAAAACGGTTTCATAGCCTTTAGTGAACCCAATAATATTTTTGTGTACTTGCGCATATTTTGCTGCTTGTATCACTTCTTGGTCTGTTGCGTCTTCTTTACCAAATTTAATATTGTTATTAATAGTATCACTAAACAAAAAGGCGTCTTGCGGTACATAACCTATACTATCTCGTAAACTGTTCAGGTTTACTTGATCTATTGGTTTATTATCTATTAATAATTGTCCGTTTTTAATATCATAAAGTCTAGCTATTAAATCTAGAATAGTAGATTTTCCAGAACCTGTTTTCCCTATAATAGCTAAGGTTTCTCCTGGTTTTATAGAGAAGCTTACATCTTTTAAAGCTTCAATATTGGTGTCGTCATATATAAAGGAAACGTTTTTAAATGTAATGCTTCCTTGTATAATAGAAGCTTCGCTAACCTTATTTTGAATTTCTGGTTCTATTTTTAAAAAGTGATTGATACGTTTTTGAGATGCTTCTGCTTGTTGTATTATAGAAGTTACCCAACCAACAGTTGCAACAGGCCAAGTAAGCATGTTCACGTATATAATAAATTCAGCAATGGTACCTAAGCTTTCAATTTCGCCATTGATATATTGTTGTCCGCCAATGTAAATAACGATCAAGTTACTTAAACCAATAAGTAAAATCATAGTAGGAAAAAATAATGCTTGTACTTTTACTAGGCTTAATTGTTTTTCTTTACTGGTAGTAGAGAGCGTATCAAAATTAGTAAAGGTTTGTGGCTCCATGCCGTAGGCTTTTATAATAGAAATTCCGCTAAAAGATTCTTGTGTAAAAGTAGACAGTTTAGAAAGGTACTCTTGTACAACAGTGCTTCGTTTATGTATTTCTTTACTTACTTTAAATACAATAATAGATAATATTGGTAAAGGTATTAACGTGTATAAGGTTAGTTTTGGCGCTTGGCTATACATCGATCCAATAACAATAATAAAAAGGGTAATGGTATTGATGCTATACATAATTGCGGGTCCTACATACATACGTACTTTACCAACATCTTCACTAATTCTATTCATTAAATCTCCTGTTCTATTTTTTTTGTAAAAATTTAGAGACAGTTTTTGGTATTGTTGGTAGACTTCGTTTTTTAAATCAAACTCAATATATCTTGATACATTTATAATGGTTTGTCGCATAAAAAAGGTAAGTACTCCAGTAATTAACGCAGCACCAATTATATATAGAATATTTTCAAGCAATTCTGCTTTTACGAATTGTATATCTGTAATGTTCCCTTTTCTATATTCATCTACTACATTGATAGATTTTCTAATGAGTCTAGGTGTATACAGTAAAAAGATCTTGGATATAATAGTTATAAAAATACCAAAGATTAAACTAAACTTATATTTTAAAAAGTACTTATTTAAGTGTTGTAATTCTTTCATTTACACGAGTAGTGTTTATTTTATTTTTTAACAATTTCATAATTTAATGCCAATTATGTTGCGTTTACATGAATATTGGTTTAATTTTGCACGTTGTTTTTTACAAATCATCAAAACAACAACCCTAACTTTAAATTTAAAATTAAATGGTTTCAGACGTTATTAATGCAAATGATCTAAAAAAAATAGATCCAGTTTTTGGACAAATGTCTTTCGATGATCATGAGCAAATTGTTTTTTGCAACGACAAAGATACAGGTTTAAAAGCAATTATTGGAATACATAATACAGTATTAGGACCTGCACTTGGAGGTACCAGAATGTGGAATTATAATAATGAATGGGAAGCCTTAAATGATGTATTACGTCTTTCTCGTGGTATGACTTTTAAAGCAGCAATTACAGGTTTAAACCTTGGCGGAGGAAAAGCGGTAATTATTGGAGATGCTAAAACCCAGAAAACACCAGAACTTATGAGAAAGTTTGGTGAGTTTGTTCATTCTTTAAGCGGAAAATATATTACTGCAGAAGATGTTGGTATGGAAACTTCAGATATGGATTTAGTTCGTGAAGTTACTCCTTACGTAACCGGTATTTCTGAAAGTAAAGGAGGAGCAGGGAACCCTTCACCAATAACAGCCTATGGTGTGTTTATGGGGATGAAAGCTGCTGCAAAATATAAATTTGGAAGCGATATATTAGAAGATAGAAAAGTAATTGTTCAAGGTATTGGTCATGTTGGTGAATCTCTTGTGGAGCATTTAACGAATGAAGGAGCAAAAGTTATTATCTCTGATATTAACCAAGAGCGCCTGCAAGAAGTTAGCAAAAAATACGGGGCAACTATTTATACTGGAAACGATATTTATAGCGAAGCGGTAGATATTTATGCACCTTGTGCCTTAGGAGCAACAATTAATGATGATACCATTAATAGAATACAAGCAAAAATTATAGCAGGAGCTGCTAATAATCAATTAGCAGAAGAAGCAAAACACGGGGCAATTCTTCAAGAAAAAGGCATCGTTTATGCACCAGATTTTTTAATTAATGCTGGAGGAATTATTAATGTGTATGCAGAGTTAGAAGGTTACGATAAAAAAGAAATTATGCGTAAAACACAAAACATCTATAATACTACGCTGGAAATTTTATCTAATGCAGATACTAATGGAATAACAACCAATCAAGCGGCACTTAATATTGCAAAAAGTAGAATAGAAGCAAGAAAAGTAGAAAATTCAAAATAATTCTTTTTAAAACACTATAATATCAAGGCGAAAGTAACTACTTTCGCCTTTTTTAATCTAAGTTCTTTTTTATATGCTTAATAGAAGACACATTCGTATTAAAGTTATGCAAATCCTTTACGCTTTTAAAGGAGGCGAAAGTGACAATTTCAGTAAAGACCAGCGGTTTTTATTACAGAGTATCGATGGTATGTACAACCTGTATTTGCTTTTAATGTCCTTATTAATTGAGGTGCATAGAAAAGCGGAAATAAACATAGAAAAAACACAAAAAAAGCTTCTCGCTACCGCAGAAGACAAAAACCCAAACAAGAAATTAGTATTTAACGAAGTCTTTTTGTTGTTAAAAAACGACCCAGAACTTCTAGCAGATATTGAAAATCATAGAATCACTAACTGGCAGTTAGATGATGAATATGTAGATATTCTTTTCAGAGAAATATTAGCAAGTGATTTGTATGCCGAATACATGCAAACAAAAACGTCTACCTTCAAAGAAGATAGAGACTTTGTTGTGGATGTTTTTAAAGAAATTATAGCGCCTAACGAAAAACTTTACGAATACATTGAAGATAAGAATTTAACTTGGTTAGATGATTTACCTATAATTAATACGGCTATTTTAAAACTATTAAAAAAGGTAAAGGAAAACACAAAGCCAAATTATTTTGTACCTGATTTGTATAAAGATGAAGACGATAAAAAGTTTGCCATTGATTTATTAAAGAAAACGATCTTAAATCAAAGCACTCTTGCTGCAGAAATTGAAGGAAAAACTAAAAATTGGGATGCAGATCGTATTGCAAGCATTGACTATATATTATTGCAAATGGGGATTTGTGAAATGTTAAACTTTTCCTCTATTCCAGTAAAAGTTACTATTAATGAGTATCTAGAAATAGCAAAAGAGTACTCAACGCCTAAGAGTAGTGTGTTTATCAATGGTGTATTAGATAAGTTGGTGAAAGAATATGAAGCCGATAAAAAGTTAAATAAAATAGGTAGAGGATTGCTGTAATTGTAAAATTTATTACATTTACAGTTCGAAAATAACGTTGAACAATTTAAAAAAAGAATTATGAAAAAAGTATTATTAGGTTTAAGCGCATTTTGCTTAATCGCTTTTACTTCATGTAAAGAAGATGCATCAAAGAAAATTGATGACAAAAACGTTGCAGAAGCAGCAGAAAGAGATGCTAATGTTGGTGATTTTCCAGTTTTAACATTCGATAAGAGTGAGCATGATTTTGGTGAAATTGAAGCTAAAACTCCAGTAGAAACAGTATTTACTTATAAAAATACAGGAAAAACGCCTTTAGTAATTACAAATATTAAAAGTACATGTGGTTGTACTGTACCTCAAGATTGGTCTAAAGAACCTTTAGCTCCAGGAGAAGCAGGTAAGTTTACAGTAAAGTATAATGGTTCTGGTAAAAATGCCGTTTCTAAAACGATTACTGTAACTGCTAATACAGAAACAGGAAAAGAAACTGTTAAGATCAAAGCTTTTGTAAAAGCAGATCCTAATGCACCTGTAAAAACGCCTGTAGCAAATAAGCAACAAGTACAAGGTATTCCTGCAGCAGCAAATGCAGCAACACAAATGAAGTCTAGTACGCAACCAGGTCACGAAGGTCATAACCACGATTAACAAACATGGGAGAAATAGGACAATTTTTACCGTTTATAGCAATGTTTGCTGTAGTGTATTTCTTTATGATTGCACCACAAATGAAACGTGCAAAACAAGAAAAAAAGTTTGCTAGCGAACTAAAAAGAGGCGATAAAGTAATTACTAAAAGTGGTTTGCATGGTAAAATAGCAGATCTTAACGATAAAGATAACAGTTGTGTTATTGAAACTATGGCTGGAAAGTTAAAGTTTGATCGTTCTGCAATTTCTTTGGAATTGAGTAAGAACTTAAACGTTTCACCAACAGAAATTAAGAAGTAAGAAATAAATTTATTTCTATACAAAAAAGCATCCTATTTAGGATGCTTTTTTAGTTTCAAGTATCTAGTTATTTTGTTCTGATAGAAGTTTGCGTCTTTAATTTTTATACTTGATAATAAGATGTAGACGTTGTTTATATCGTTTAAAATGGTTTCGAATTTTATAAAATAGGATTCACCTTTCTGTAACTAAAGTGAAATGCAAGTAACAAGTAGTATTTTGCCAAACAAAAGAATTAAGTTCAATTATTTATTTTGCAGTGATCAGTCATCATGCAGTTTTATTTTTTGATAATACTCACGTTTTTCTAATTTGTATTAACTCTTTTTTCCATTCCTTTTTTCCATTCGTTTGATAAAGTGGCAATGCTCTTAATTACAAATTGTCTTTTTAATAAGTATATAATTAAACCTAAATTGGCCCTTTATTTCTGCAGGCTTTAATATAGATACTAAGGATCTAATTTACCAGTTTAGGTGTATTCTTTTTCTTTTCTGAAAATCGCCAAGCTCCGAAAGCAAGTAGTGTATATAAAATTAGGATGGCTAACATTTGTTGCCAATTATTTGTGAATTCATAATATAAAATTAAAAGACCACCAATACTTAATCCGATAATAGAAAGTATGGTTAAAAAATACGAAGAATTTGTTTTATCTCTAATTTTGAAATTGGCAATCGCCATTAATAAGGAAACTAAAAGAAAAGTAACACTACCAAATTCTAGAATTAATTCTAATCCACCAGCGAGTATTAAAACACTAGAAATGGTTGCCATTGCTATAATTGCATTTTGCGGACTATTATTTTTTCGGATGGATAATATTGCGGGAAAAAAACCGTCTTTAGCAATAACAGACATTTGTCTAGAGGAACCAAAAACGGTTCCGCTAATTGCGCTACTTGTTGCTAAAATGGCGCCTAAAATTACCAGGTTTGTACCTAAACTTCCCAATATATTTCCTGCACCAGCGGCTAAAGCAAATTCTTTATTTTTTATAATTTCTTCGGTAGGAATAGCAAATAAAGCACCCATTGAAATTACAACGTAAATCAAAATGGCTAACGTGATTGCACTATAAATGGCTCTTGGAATGTTTTTTTCGGGATTTTCCATTTCATTCACCGCGTTAATAACTAGTTGAAAACCTTCATAAGAGACAAAGGTCAAGGATGCCACAATTAAGATGGAAAAAATACTAGAGTTTTCTAAATCTAAAGCCAAATTTTCAACAAAAGTGCCAAAATCTGATGTTCCGTGTGTCATTAATACTACCGAAATAATGGTTAATACCACAAGTTTAGTGTACACCATTAAATCTTCAATTTTCCCCATTCCGTTAACGCTCCAAATATTTATAAACGTAAAAACAGCGATAATACCAATGGCTACACTTTTTCTAATCCAAATGTTATCGGCAAAATCGGTACTACTAATGGCATACGATGAAAAAGTATATGCATAAAGTGCTAACGTGCTTATGTATCCGAAAATTATAAACCAACCAATGGCAGAAGCCGAGAAATTGGAGTTTGGATAGGTACGTTTAAAGAACGAATATGTGGCGCCTTCATCTTTATAATAAAGCCCTAATTTCACATAAGAATATGCCGCTAAAGCTGCAATTAAACCACCAATAATTATTGCAAATGGGGTTAGATTTCCAATTAGGGAAACAGAAATTCCTAGTATGGTGAAAATACCACCACCAACCATTCCTCCAAGAGCAATCGCTATTAATTCGGCTAAACCTAAATTCTTATTTCTGTTTCTGTGTTGGCTCATATTTGTATGAAATATAATGTTTAATAGATTAATCGTTGTTCTTTAAGAATACTTAAAAAGCCAAAACAATTTTGTTTTGGCTTTTATAAAATATTAAAATCGATATCCAATTCTTGCATGTAAATTAACAGCAACATCTGCTTCACCTATAATTCTTACATTTTTTTCTTTAAAGTAATGAATGTATCCAATGCCAAATCCTGCTTCGTAATTAAATTGCTTACCAATATTTCTTCGAATACCCCAAGTTGGTACAATGGTAATATCACTAATTAAATTAATATTGTCATTACTAGAAGCAAGGATTAGATCTGGATGATATTGTGTTTTTATAGAAATAAAATTTCCGCTATTGCCATCTATTCTTTTAGACTTAGATTTTCTCTTACTAATATTATAATACCATCTTGGTTCTAGCGAAATGGCTGTTCCAAGAATAATATCTGTGGAGTTACTTCTAATAGTTAAACCAGTATCAAAACCTAGTTCACTGCGAAGACTAATTCTATTTGTTAATTTGGCCTCATGGTGTAACCAAGCTCCTAAAATTCCTATTTGCACTCCAAAAACAGATTTTTCAACACTTGCATCTTGTGCTTTTGTTAATAATGCGAGTAGGCAAAGAGAAAAAGTTAATACTATTCTTTTCATTTTTTTTAAAGCGAATTTGAGTTTTATATGTTATGATTATTTACAAGAACTAACGAAATGCGGAATATTATTTTTTCTCAGCAGTCAATTCACAAATCTTACAAATTACTTCGGTAGCTTTTATCATACTTTCTACAGGAACGTATTCGTATCGTCCGTGAAAATTATGTCCTCCAGCAAAAATATTCGGACAAGGTAATCCCATATAACTAAGTTGTGAACCATCTGTACCACCACGAATTGCTTTAATAAGTGGTTTAATATTTAGTTGCTTCATCGCTTCTTCCGCAATATCTACAATATGCATTACAGGCTCTACTTTTTCCTTCATATTGAAATATTGATCTTTAATTTCAATGGTAATTACTTCACGTTCGTATTGTGCATTTAGCTCATCGGTAAGTTTTTGCATCATTTCTTTTCGTGCTTCAAAATGTTCTTTATCATGATCACGAATTATGTATTGTAAAACGGTTTCTTCAACTTCACCTTTTATAGAATATAGGTGAAAGAAACCTTCATAACCTTCGGTATGTTCTGGCGTTTCCAATCTTGGTAACGAGTTAATAAACTCTTGCGCAATGTACATGGAGTTTATCATTTTTCCTTTTGCGTAACCAGGATGTACAATTTTTCCTTTTACTTTTACAACCGCTCCTGCAGCATTGAAGTTTTCGTATTCTAGTTCGCCAATCTGACTTCCATCCATCGTGTAAGCCCAATCTGCGCCAAATTTTTCGACATCAAAATGGTGTGCACCACGACCAATTTCTTCGTCTGGAGTAAAACCTACTCTAACTTTTCCGTGTTTAATTTCTGGATGCTGAATTAGGTATTCCATTGCCGAAATAATCTCCGTAATACCAGCTTTATCATCTGCTCCAAGAAGCGTCGTTCCGTCAGTTGTGATTAGCGTTTGTCCTTTATATAACAATAAATCTTCAAAATAATCTGGAGAAAGTACAATGTCTTCCGCAGCATTTAGAATAATATCTTTTCCGTCATAACTTTCAATAATCTGAGGTTTTACATCTTTTCCTGTAAAATCTGGAGTCGTATCAAAATGCGAAACAAATCCAATCGTTGGTACTTCATGGTCCACATTACTTGGCAAAGTAGCCATGATGTACGCCTTGTCATCAATAGTGACATCTTGCATGCCAATAGCTTTCAGCTCTTCGACTAGCGCATTTGCTAAATCCCATTGTTTTGCTGTACTTGGTGTGGTATCACTTTCTGGATCCGATTCTGTATCTACTATTACATAACCTACAAATCGCTTTATTATATCTTGTTTTGAAATCATTATATCTATAATTTTTAAGAATTCGAGTACGCTAACTTAATAACCTTTTAGGGTTCAAAGTTACGATTAATCCGCTTTATATAAATTGTTAATCACATTTTTTAGAATTACTTTTGCACAAACAAGGATAGATGTACAAATTACTACTAAGACCATTATTTTTTCTTTTCGATCCAGAGAAGATTCATCATTTTACTTTTTCGTTAATTCGTTTGACCTGTAAAATCCCAGGATTTTCAAGTTTGTATAGAAGTTTATATGTTATTGAAGATGCTAAACTAGAACGAAAACTCTTCGGTTTAACCTTTAAAAACCCTGTTGGATTAGCTGCTGGTTTCGATAAAAATGCCATTTTATATAACGAATTATCCAATTTCGGATTTGGTTTTATAGAAATAGGAACCGTTACGCCTAAAGGACAAGCAGGAAATCCGAAACCACGTTTATTCCGTTTAAAAGATGATCAAGGAATCATCAACCGAATGGGTTTTAATAATGAAGGTCTAGAAACTGCAATTACACAATTAAAAAAGAATAAAGGGAAAGTGATTATCGGTGGAAATATTGGTAAAAATACCCAAACAAAACCGGAAGATTATACCAAAGATTATCTGGAATGCTTTAACGGTTTGCATCCGTATGTAGATTATTTTGTGCTTAATGTGAGCTGTCCAAATGTTGGTAGCCATGCAAAATTAAATGATAAAGACTATTTATTAGAATTAATTGGCGCCGTGCAAAAGGCGAACCATACGTTTGAAATACAGAAACCAATTCTACTTAAAATTGCTCCAAATTTAAATAACGGACAATTAGATGAAATTATAGATCTTATTGCAGAAACTAATTTAGATGGTGTAATTGCAAGTAATACATCTACAGATAGAACAGGTTTAAAAGCAACCGACGCTAGACTAACCGAAATAGGAAATGGCGGTGTAAGTGGAAAGCCAGTTAAGGAAAAGTCGACACAAGTCATTAAATATTTAGCCGATAAGAGTAATAAAGCATTCCCAATAGTTGGAGTAGGAGGAATTCATTCTGCAAAAGATGCACTAGAAAAAATAGAAGCAGGAGCAGACTTAGTCCAGATTTATACCGGTTTTATTTATGAAGGTCCTGCGCTTATTAAAAAAATAAATAAGGGGTTACTCCAAAATTAATTTCTGCGTTTTTGTATTTCCAGAAACATCTGTTAATCGCACTAAATACATTCCTTTACTTAATGCATTTAGATTTAATTCTATTTTAGAGTTGTTTTCTACGAGGACACTTTTTACTATGCTTCCAAGTATATTATAAATTTCTATATTTTTAATGGATGGAGCGTTGCTTATCGTTGTGTTTCCGGTACTCGGATTAGGGAATATTTTTAGACTTTCTAACGGATTTACTTCGGCCACACTTAACAAGTTCGTTAGTGTTACCGTTAACGAACCAATAGAATTTCCATTAAAAGGAGCTATTGCGTTAGCGCCGTCAAAAATGGAAATTGGTGTATTTACATCTGCATTACTCGAAGTATAATTAGTTCCAGCATCTGTTCCAGCATCATAAACATATAACATAGGAATAGATATCGAGGTTTTCCAGTTACCTGATGTATCCATTAATTCTAAATCATCAATAGCCATCATCCAATCTGGACTAGGAGCTACCATTGTAAATAGGGAAAGTATTGGAAACGCACTACTAACATTCAAATCAGAAATAGTAATCGTTCCTGCAGCAGAACCTAAAGACGGACCGTAAATATATTGCTCCGCATTACCTGCATTAATAGCATTTTGTACATCTACATCTTCAAAAATAGCATTGGTTCCACTTTCGGCTATTAACTCAATACCTTGGCTAGCCATAGTACCAACTTCTATAAAGGAAACATTACTATTATGATTAGTACCAACTAATCTAGACCAATGGTCATTTGGCGGAATGGAAGTATGATCTGTTGCATTCCATGTGCTTGAAAAAACAATAGTATAGGTAGCAATAGATTGTGCTTGTATATCATTAAAGATACTTAATACTATTAAAGAGAGTAAAAGTGTAATTCTTTTCATGAGGTTCGTTTTTTTTTATAGTCGAAATTATTTTAGAATACTTACTGCATAGATTATCTATTTAAAACCTTATTTTTATAAAAAAAAAAATAGAAACTTGGATTACGATTTACTTCTTTCTTTTGTTTTAGCGACTTCTGCGTTAGCGTGTTCTCCCGGACCAGATAATATTTTTGTGTTAATGCAAAGTATTACGAATGGTAAACAATATGGTTTGGCAACCGTTGCTGGTTTAATTTCAGGATGTATAGTACATACCACATTAGTAGCTTTTGGTGTATCTGCAATTATTAAAGCAAATGACAATTTGTTTTTTGCAATAAAATTATTAGGTGCTTTATATTTACTTTTTCTAGCATACAAGGTTTTTAAAGGGGATTCTAGAATAGAGTTTAATAATACCAGTGCGCCAAAAAAGAGCTTAATGCAGTTGTTTAAACAAGGTTTTATCATGAACGTTTTAAACCCTAAAGTTTCTATTTTCTTTTTGGCATTTTTTCCAGGATTCTTGTTTAGTGATACCATGAGTACAATAACACAGTTCTATATTTTAGGGTTTCTGTTTATGGGCGTTTCCTTAATCCTTTTTTCTATTATTGCTATTTTAGCAGGATCTATTTCCGATTATATCAAACAAAATAAGAACGTAGGTGTAGTATTAAAATGGTTGCAGATTGTTGTTTTTATAGGAATTGCAATATTAATATTACTTTAAAATCTAAATCGTTTTCGTTAACACGAATCTTTTCTATCTTTGGTCCTAATATGGAAAACAAGCACGTAAAAGTTATTGAATGTCCTCGAGATGCTATGCAAGGTATAAAAGAGTTTATACCAACAGCACTTAAGGTACAATACATTCAGTCTATTTTGAGAGTAGGTTTTGATACGGTGGACTTCGGAAGCTTTGTATCTCCAAAAGCAATTCCGCAAATGGTAGACACTGCAGAAGTTTTAGCACAATTAGATTTAAGTAAAACGACAAGTAAATTATTATCTATTGTTGCAAATTTACGTGGTGCGGAAGCTGCTTGTCAACACCCAGAAATAGATTACTTGGGCTATCCTTTTTCTATCTCCGAAAACTTTCAGATGCGTAATACACATAAAACCATTGCGCAATCGGTTCTTATTTTACAAGATATTTTAGACGTCGCTCATAAGCACAACAAACAAGTTGTAGTCTATATTTCTATGGGATTTGGTAATCCGTATGGTGATCCTTGGAATGTAGAAATTGTTGGAGAATGGACCGAACGGTTAAGTAAAATGGGAGTAAAGATTCTTTCGTTAAGCGATACGGTAGGAACTTCTAATCCGGAAAACATAAACTATTTGTTTTCTAATTTAATTCCTAAATACCCAGAAATAGAATTCGGAGCACATTTACATACCACGCCTTCTTCATGGCACGAGAAAGTAGATGCAGCATACAAAGCCGGATGCAGACGTTTTGATGGCGCAATTCAAGGTTTTGGCGGTTGCCCGATGGCAAAAGATGAACTTACAGGTAATATGCCAACCGAAAAAGTACTCTCGTATTTAACTACTAAAAAAGCACATGATTTGAATGCTTTGTATTTTGAAAGTGCGTATAACGAAGCCACTAAAATCTTTACCAAGTACCATTAAATTTAACGATTTTATAGGAATTTGCTTTTGGTGTTTCGTGCTAAATGCAATACTTTTATACAGATAAACGAACACACACACTTTTTAAAATTATACCTATGAATACTATTATTGAAAAATTACTTAATGACCAAGTGAAATTTGAAGCACAAGCTTCTATGCAATATTTAGCAATGGCTTCTTGGGCAGATGCAAATGGATTTAATGGTGTTGCAGATTTCTTTTATAGTCAGTCTGAAGAAGAACGTGTTCACATGCTTAAGCTTGTAAAATTTATTAATGAAAGAAGCGGAAATGTAGCCATCCCAGCATTAGAAAAACCAAAAGAATCGTACAGTGGTATTATAGAACTTTTTGAGAAATTTCTTCAGAGTGAAATCTTTGTTACCGAACAAATTAATCATGTGATCTTTGAAAGTTTACAGAATAAAGAATATAGTATCCATAATTTTATGCAATGGTATGTAAGTGAACAATTGGAAGAAGAAGCACTTGCTAGAACATTATTAGATAAGCTAAACATTATAGGAAATGATAAATCTGGTCACTACCTTTTTGATCGCGATGTAAATGCTATTGCTGCAGCGAATGCGAAGCAATAGATAAACGGTTGACAATTAAATGTTAAAAGATTCCATTATTGGAATCTTTTTTTTGTAATTTTGTTCTTATTTAGAATAAATTAAAATAATGCAAACAGATATTACTCCCAAATTAGCGCCTGTAATTATTACATCCTGTCTTGTTTACTGTGATGTGAATAAGAAATCTAAATGCTGTAAAAAGTATAAGAAGAAGGGGAAGTCTAATTGTAAACGTTGCCCTAAACTATAAAATATTCTTTTATTTAAAATAAGTCTAAATAAAATTGGTCTAATTCAATTTCATTTCTATTTTTGCACTCGAAAAATTATAATTTATTTATAATAAGTCTAAATAGAATTAAAGAATGAAAAGAATTTTACTTTCAATTGCAATGTTAACCGCAACAATAGGGTTTTCTCAAACCGTTGTTCAAGATACAACAGCATCAAAAAATCAACAAGTTAACGCAGCGCAAAACATTTTAAATGGCTCTGCATCCAAAGGAATAACTATTGGTGGTTATGCACAAGTAGATTACAACCAACCAGAAGGAGATAATGGAAGTCTAGATGTACACAGACTAGTGATGCTTTTAGGCTATAAATTTAGTGATAAAGTACAGTTTGTTACAGAAATAGAATACGAACACGTTAAAGAAGTGTATATCGAACAAGCATTCTTAAACTATAGCCTAAACGATAAAGTAAACATTCGTGGTGGTTTAATGTTAGTACCAATGGGAATTGTTAATGAATACCATGAGCCAACCGTTTTTAATGGTGTGGAAAGACCAAGCATGGACAAAAGCATTGTACCAACTACATGGCGAGAAATTGGAGTAGGTATTGCTGGTAAATTGGATAATGCTTCTTTACGTTACCAAGCATATATTTTTAATGGTTTCACCTCTTTAAATGGAGATAAAACTT
Organism: Lacinutrix sp. MEBiC02595; assembly: GCF_053601555.1. NCBI lineage: Bacteria > Pseudomonadati > Bacteroidota > Flavobacteriia > Flavobacteriales > Flavobacteriaceae > Lacinutrix > Lacinutrix sp. MEBiC02595. The sequence continues at coordinate 20,740 of NZ_JBSHNU010000201.1, forward strand.
TAGGAGGAAGTAATGGTTTGCGTAACGGACGACAAAAAGGAGCAGAGTCTACTATTAACACACCTAACCTTTCTGCAAAAGTAGATTATTATGGTATTTCTGGTTTGCGTTTAGGATTATCTGGTTATTTTGGAAGAACCCAAGCAGAGGACGATATTCAAGAAACTCCAGGAGCAGATGTAGGTATTAATATGTTTGGCTTAGATGCGCGTTATATTAAAAAACGTTTTTCTGCTAGAGGACAATATATTCATGCACTAATTAGTGATGCAGATGCTTATAACACGGCAAACGAAGCAAATCTTGGTAGTGAACTAAAAGGATGGTATGTAGAAAGTGCTTACAATCTTTTACCATTATCTAAAGAACAAAAATTAGATGCTTTTGTTCGTTATGAACAATATGATACGCATGCCGCGACTAAAGATGCAGCAATTTCCAGAAATTTAGCTTTTAATAGACAAGAATGGACTGCAGGTTTAAGTTATCACATTGCTAATGGAGCAGTAGTAAAAGCAGATTACCAAGTTTTAGATAATGCAGCAAAAGGTAATGAAGCAACAGGGCAGTTAAATATTGGCTTCGGCGTTTGGTTTTAAAATAATTTGGGCATTACCCTACTTCGCAAAAAAGCTTCGTAGGGTCGCGCTTTCCACTTAAATCTTTTTTTGTTTTCATTCCTTTTTAGAAAGGAATGAAAACAAAAAAAGGATAACGTTACAATCGCTAATGCGTAACCACCTCGTCACATCATGACACTGCTACTAGTTATGAAAGAGAATTAAAACTCCTTCCATTTTTTTAACGGAAGGTGGCTTTAAGCACTAGAAGAGTTTAAAGACGGAAGGGATAAATAATAAGCTATAATTATATACATTTGTACAATGAAAATGAAACACGTTTTTATACTATTCGTCTCGATATCTTTACTGTCTTTTAACTTGCCTAAAAACTTGCAGAAAAAGGTAGATAAAGAAATTAAAGATACCTTTAGTGTAGAAGCTTTTGCGTTTAATCCTATTCCTATTTCTTCGGAAATCGCGCAAACATTACCAGCTACTTTTGGAAGTGATAATCTATTCGAAATAAAAACAGAAGATTCCCTTTTAGGATATGCATACGTTGCAAAAGCGCCAAGTAAAACTGATGCATTTGATTATTTGGTTCTATTAGATCCAGAACTTATTGTTTTAAAAACCAAAGTGCTTATTTATAGAGAAGATTATGGTGGAGAAATTGGTAGCAAACGTTGGCTAAAACAATTCATAGGAAAAACACAAGAAGATGAATTACGGTATAATGATAATATTATGGCAATTTCTGGTGCAACTATTTCTGTGCGATCTATGACAAATGCTATGAATAACCTATTGGCATCTTTAAAAATCCTTCACCAAAAAGAAATCCTATAAATGCAACTTAACGGTTTAATTCAAACGTTTCCTAAAGAACTTAAGTTGCTTATTGCAACCTTTGTTGTAATATTAAGTATTGGTTTTTTTACAGGATTATTGTTTGTTGGTGAAACCTCTTCCGCAGCTCCTAACGGTATTGAAGAACAATATGTAGGAAATGAAGCAGATGAAGATGCAACTATAATGAAATTTAAAAAGAGCGAACAAGAAATGCTCACCTTAGTACATGGACATATTTTATCTATGGCTATTATTTTCTTTTTAATCGGACTTATTTTAAGCACAACGAACTTGCCTAAAAAACTCAAAATTTTCTTAATGATAGAACCATTTATTTCTGTGGTACTTACCTTTGGAGGTATCTTTTTTTTATGGAAAGGATTGCTTTGGATGAAATATATTGTCATGTTTTCGGGTACTTTAATGACACTAACCTTTTCGCTTTCCGCTTTCATTATTCTTTTGCAATTGTTTTCCAGAAAGCAAGCACTTCTAAAATAATCTGTATTTAAAAACTATTAAAGCAACTTCTTTTCCTTTTAAAGCTTTAAATGAAAAAAAAGCGTAGATTTGTATGCAATTATATCTTAATTGCAACATGACAGCACACAACAACAAAATTGTAGGAGAAGGTTTAACTTACGACGACGTACTTCTAGTTCCAGCGTATTCCGAAATACTTCCACGCGAAGTCAATATTCAAACAAAATTTTCACGTAACATCACAATAAATATTCCAATTGTATCCGCAGCTATGGATACCGTTACCGAAAGTGCTATGGCAATTGCTATTGCTCGTGAAGGCGGAATTGGTGTGTTACATAAAAATATGTCTATTGCACAACAAGCAAACGAAGTTAGAAAAGTAAAACGTGCCGAAAGTGGTATGATTACAGATCCTGTTACTTTAACCTTAGATGCAAAAGTTTTAGATGCCAAACAAAATATGGCAGAACATGGTATTGGTGGAATTCCGATAGTAGACGAAAACGGAACGCTAAAAGGAATCGTTACCAATAGAGATTTACGTTTTGAAAAAGATAATACAAGACCAATTGTAGAAGTAATGACTAGCGAAAATCTAGTAACTGCTTCTGTTGGAACTTCGCTACAAGATGCCGAAGGTATTTTAAACAAACACAAAATTGAAAAACTACTTATTGTAGACGAAAATTATAAACTAGCTGGTTTAATAACCTTTAGAGATATTACTAAGGTGACGCAAAAACCAATTGCGAATAAAGATAGCTTTGGTAGACTTCGGGTTGCAGCAGCACTTGGTGTAACAGCAGATGCCGTAGAACGTACAGAAGCTTTGGTGAAATGTGGCGTAGATGCTGTAATTATTGATACTGCTCACGGACATACCAAAGGTGTGGTTCTTGTTTTAAAAGAAGTTAAAAAGCGGTTTCCAGATTTAGATGTCATTGTTGGGAATATTGCAACAGGAGCAGCCGCTAAATATTTAGTAGAAGCAGGAGCAGATGCTGTAAAAGTTGGTATTGGCCCAGGTTCTATTTGTACCACTCGTGTAGTTGCGGGAGTAGGTTTTCCACAATTTTCAGCAGTGTTAGAAGTAGCAGCAGCAATAAAAGGTTCTGGTGTTCCAGTAATTGCAGATGGAGGAATACGTTACACAGGAGATATACCAAAAGCAATTGCGGCAGGAGCAGATACAGTGATGTTAGGTTCTTTGCTGGCAGGAACTAAAGAGTCTCCAGGTGAAACTATTATTTACGAAGGAAGAAAATTCAAATCATATCGAGGAATGGGTTCTGTGGAAGCCATGAAACAAGGAAGTAAAGACAGATATTTTCAAGATGTAGAAGACGATATTAAAAAACTAGTTCCAGAAGGAATTGTTGGTCGTGTACCATATAAAGGAGAACTTTATGAAAGTATTCATCAGTTTGTTGGTGGTTTACGTGCAGGAATGGGGTATTGTGGTTCTAAAGATATTGAGACTTTAAAAGAAATAGGCCAGTTTGTAAAAATTACAGCATCCGGAATTAATGAAAGTCATCCGCATGATGTAACGATTACTAAAGAATCTCCTAATTACTCTAGGTAATAACGAATTCTTGTGAAAACAAGAACTTCTTAATCCTTTATAATAGTACTAATTCCTGCGAAAGCGGGAATTTTTTTTATGGTAACATTTAATTTAACCAATTAATAGTCAGTGTTTTGGTTTTTGAAAGCTGATAATTATCATAGTATTTCATTAAAAAAAATAGTAATTTAATTACTATAAATTTTAATGCTATGGAACTAAAGAAAAATCCTAATATTGAAGTAGGTAGAAACAGTAGTATTTATTTTCTTATTGGAATAAATCTCATGCTATTGTTTACTTGGCAAGCTTTTGAATATAAATCTTATGAAGGAGAAACTAGGAAGCAGGATTTTGTTCAAATAGAACAAGAGTTAGAAGAAGATATTCCCATTACCAATTTAAATACACCACCTCCGCCACCTCCAGTAGAGGTTTCTACTCCAGAAGTAATTACAGTAGTAGAAGACACAGAAGTAGTGGAAGAAACGGTTATTGAAAGTACAGAAACCAGTCAGGAAGAATATATGGAAGAGCGCGAAGTGGTGGAAGTAAAAGATGTGGTAGTAATAGATGAAATAGAAGAAGAGATTGAGGTTGCATTTGCAGTTGTAGAAAATGTTCCCGTTTTTCCAGGTTGTACAGGAAATAATAATGAACTAAAAAAATGCTTTAACGATAAAGTATTAGAACATGTGAAAAAGACCTTTAAATATCCAGCACAAGCACAAGAGTTAGGCATACAAGGTAAAGTGTATGTGATGTTTATTGTGGATAGCAGAGGATATATTAGTAATATTAGAACAAGAGGTCCTAATTCATATTTAGAAACGGAAGCTAGTAGAATTATTGATGCTTTACCAAAAATGATTCCTGGAAAACAGCGTAATAAACCTGTAAATGTACCTTATTCTATTCCTATTTCATTTCAGTTGGAACAATAAATAACATTTCAGGAGTTTGTAATGAAGCAGCGTTCCTCTTTTTTTAATAGGAGAATGAATTTCAGTTTTCTTTTTGAAAATAGGAGGAAAGAGGAGTGGTTACAGAAATTATGTAGTATTGTTTTATTTCTTTTTTTACTGTGCATCCTTTTCTACTCCTAAATTATTTTTGGTTTTTGGTTTTTGATTTGTCTTTGGTTTCCAAATTAGCTGGCACGCGTCCTTGTTTTTGTAGTATTACCTGCCATGCTTCATGTGGTAAATTTTTTTCTTTTTCGGAAACTATATGGATATCTGTTTTTAATTTTTGGAAGGAGTCGTCGTTTGCCATAATGATTTATTTTAAAGTTTAATAGATGCTATTTAGCTTTACTTATTTTAATACATGAATCATGGTCTTCGCTTGCAGGCTTTTTCCACCAAATGGATTGACAATAATTTCTTTGCAATTAGGAAGCAATCGTTGTATTAGATCCACAAAGGCGTTAATATTATGACCTGGTAAAACCTTGCATTTTTCTGCGTTATTTAAAAATATACTAAATCCGAAATTGGATAAAGCATACATCTTAAGAATAGTCTCGCGATTTTCTTTATTCTGATCGTCTTGAATTACAGAAAGACTACCGATAGAAAAGGACCAGTCGAAATTAGCATCCGATAAAGGCATTTCTAGAAAATCGACACAAGCAAATGTTGCTTTAGCATCCTTTATATGGATTTCTTTTCCATAGGTATAAAAGTCCTCTAATATTTCAACGCCAAAATAGTGGCCATCAAATCCTTTAGAATTTCTCAGATAGGAAAGAAAACTACCCAATCCAGATCCAACATCCAAAACACTTTTGATTTCGTTACAAACTTGAAATGGATATACAGAAGCAGCCTGATAACTGCCATTTGCAGAATCTTTATTACGCCATCCTACAGTTAGATGTTCTAGTTGCTGTATAGGTATATTCTTTGCGTTTATCGATGGCATCTTGTTATAAAAGTCTTGTATTCTATCCTTTCTATTCATCTTTATATTCCGTTTTTGCTAACGTTTTGTGTGTAATTAAAGATAGCAAAAAGAAAAGACACCTTATTTAATAGTAATGATTTTCCGTTTCAGGAAAGTAACAAGAATAAATTTTATACGGTTTTAGCAGCTGACACTTTATTCCATAAAATCAAAAAATGGATTCCAAGTACTATCCTTAGAGAATGCATAAACATCATTATGTCCATTCGTTTTGATTTCCATGTATTTTTATTTATTTCCTGCGAATTTTGATAAAGCCTCGCTCATATAAATTGTAATTGCTTTATCTTTTTTTTAAGTAAATATGCTTGTAAAGGTTTCCAATCCGATAGTGACTCTCCGTTTCCATGAAGAATAAAAATTGCTGGTACTCTATTTTCAGTAGAAACCCAATTGGCGTTCAAAGTCCTATCCGCTACCATTATTTCTATTCTCTCAGAGTTCTATCTTCTTCAGGTACATATAACTCTAATAGACGGTTGATATTTTTTATTTGAGTAATGGAGTCCGTACTTATGGCTTCTGGAATCCGTTTATACACTTCATTAGTATAAATTATCGCACTATTATCAATGGCATAAGGCCAAAACTTAAATCCATTATTAGTTTTCTTAACCGTTACAATATCTACAACTGTTACTGTAGATGTATTAGTGGGATTTGCTACTTTTGTTTCAACTTTTAACTCTTCAAGTTGTTCATTGTATTTTCCGTTTTTTAAATAAGAAAATTCATTATTGATTAATAAGTTTAACATAATATTTAGTGAAGGTTGTGGAAGATTAGCAAAATGGTGTTTATGAGTAGGGTTTTTTATCGCTACAATTAGTTCCGATAATGCTTGAGCCATTTCTGGGGTTCTAATAGAATCTGTTATTAGATATTTTTCTATTGTCTTTGCATCTTTAGATGCAAGGGCAATTTCTAGTTTACTCATAAGATCCGCTGGTGAACTTGCTTTCTTTACCTTTTTACAAGATGAAAACGTACATAGTATTATTAAAAAAGTAAAAAATATATTTTGATTCATTTTAATGTTTTTTTAATTATTGCCAACTCCCATTATAAGAAGTTTTTATTATTACTTATCCGTTTCATCATCCTTCAAAATCAGTTCTCCTTTCGTGATCCAAGAAATACCAAAAGCCCAAAGTGCTATGCTTTCTAACCAAAAAACAGGATCTAAATGTTGTAGTTCTGGAAATTTTTCTTGTAAATAGAAAAAGTATAAAGCAATTAAAACCACACATGCAAGCATCACATAACCACAAGTTTTAAAAATGATATTTCGTTTTCTTTTATGTGGCTCCAGTTCCGCTTTAGGGGTTTTAGATGCTGTAAATAGAAATAGGGAAAAGTAGATAAGTACCCCGAAAAACAATCCTGCAAAAGTAAAATGTACGGCTTTTATCCAAGGTTCATAAACAATGCATTGTTCTGCGCATTCTGAAAGGGTGTCTACTCCGGTAGGAAAAAAGGCAACACCAAGCGCAAATACACAAGCAAGGTTTCCCGCAATGCTATCTCTAATATCATAGCCTTTATAGGTAAACATAAAAAATGCAACCGCGCATAAAACACCTACTAATATGTTTCGCATTTTCGTATGGTAATAATCACTTATCGAGCTTTGTACAATCTCACAATTGCCATAATAGAAAGCACCAACGACTAATAATATTGGTAGTATAATTCCGAGAAGTCCAATGAGTTGCCTTAAAAGGTTGTACGATATTAATTGCGGATTCTCATTATTTCGTTCTGTAGTCATACCTTGTATTTGTTGCATAAAGTTATACCTTTTATTTCGTTTAAAAAATACGTACTGCCACGTATTTTGTCATCCGTTTACATCTCAGCCGTATTATTTTACAATTCGGTAGGTTTTAATTTCTAAGCATTGCTTTCTGTTACATATTTGCAGTAATGATTCATTAACCAACAGTCAATTATGAAAAATGTAATCCTAATCTTCAGCTTTTTATTCAGCTGTTCACTTGCTGCGCAAACCATTAGCGGAATAGTAACCGATGCTAAAAATAATCCGATTGTACAAGCTAATGTGTATTTAGAAGGTACTTATGACGGCGGAACAACCAATGGCAAAGGGGAGTTTTCTTTTAAAACCGAAGAAACCGGAACGCAAAACCTACTCGTATCTTTTGTCGGTTTTGAAACCTACACCATGCTTGGCGATATCTCGTATATGAAAGATTTAAAAATCAAGCTTCGGGAAGATGTTAATTCTCTAGACACAGTGATTCTTTCTGCAGGAACATTTTCAGCAGGAGATAACTCAAAAGTAAATGCTTTAAAACCTTTAGATGTAGTAACCACTGCAAGTGCTTTGGGTGATTTTGTTGGTGCATTGCAAACCTTACCAGGAACTACAACAGTTGCCGAAGATGGAAGACTTTTTGTTCGTGGCGGAGAAGCAGAAGAAACACAAATATTTATTGATGGTATCAAAGTCTTTACGCCGTATAGTCCAACGACCAATAATACACCAACTCGCGGACGCTATTCTCCATTTTTGTTTGACGGAATTACTTTTTCTACTGGTGGGTATTCGGCAGAGTACGGACAAGCATTATCTAGTGTTTTACTTTTAAATACTACAGGAGAACCCGATCAAGAAAAAACCGATATTGGTATTATGACGCTTGGAGGTTCTCTTGGTAATACGCAAAAATGGAAAAACAACTCCTTAAGTGTCAATGCTTCCTATATTAATTTGGCGCCTTATAATGCTGTTTTTAAAAGTAGAAACGATTGGAAGAAACCTGCCGAGTTTGCTTCTGGTGAGGCTGTTTTTCGTCAGAAAGTCAATAACGGCATGTTAAAATTATATACCGCTTTTGAATCTACTAATTTTGAATTGACACAGGAAGATATAAATGCTTCTGAAGGTGTGCACTTTAAACTGAAAAATAACAACTTGTATTTTAATGGTTCCTATAAAGGAATGTTAAGCGACTCTTGGACTTTAGAAACCGGAATGAGTTATACACTTGCCAACGATAAAATAAACATCGACGATGCAGCTATTAAAGATACACAAAACTCTTTTCATGGTAAAGTAAAACTGAAACATCGTTTTAATAATCGTTTTAAATTAAATTTTGGTGCTGAATATTTAGCAACCAATTTTATCGAAGGGTATCAAGATACTTTTACACCTTCCGTAGATTACGGATTTAACAATAATATTAGCGCAGCATTCACCGAAGCAGATATTTTCTTTTCTAGAAAACTAGCCTTAAAAGCTGGATTGCGATTAGAACATAGCGCGTTGTTTGATGAAGTAACACTTTCTCCAAGAGTTTCGATGGCGTATAAAACGTCAGCAAAAAGTCAGGTTTCGTTGGCGTATGGCGATTTTTATCAGAACCCTAATAGTAGCATCTTAAAGTTTGAACAAGATTTGCAAGCGCAGCAGACTTCGCATTATATTTTAAACTATCAGTATAATGGTAAAAAACAATTGTTTCGTGCAGAAGCCTATTATAAAGATTATGATCAATTAGTGAAATACGATAGCGATTTTGCCAGCTTTGATAGTAATTATAACAACAAAGGATACGGTTTTGCCAAAGGAATCGATTTGTTTTGGAGAGATAGCAATAGCATTAAAAATGTAGATTATTGGGTGAGTTATTCATTTTTAGATAGTGAGAGAAACTACCTTAATTATTCAAAATCTGCACAGCCAAATTTTGCGAATACACACAATCTTTCCGTCGTTGGTAAATATTGGATTGACAATTGGAGAAGTCAAGTAGGTATGAGTTATTCTCTAGCTTCTGGCAGAACGTATAGCAATCCGAATACAACCGGTTTTTTAGATCAGAAAACAAAAGCATACAATAGCTTAAGTATTAACTGGGCATATTTGATTTCGCCACAAAAAATACTGTATCTATCGGTAAACAATGCGCTAGGTTTTAAAAATGTTAACGGTTATCAATTTGCAAACACACCAGACATAAATGGCAATTTTGCAAGTAGAAGTTTACGTCCTGCAACCGATCAATTCTTTTTTGTTGGATTCTTCTGGACTATTAGTGAAAAAGGAACCGATAATCAGTTAGATAATTTATAACAGTCTGTCCTAAAATAATAACAGTTCAGTAGAACACTTTTTTAAAACAAGTAGATTCCATAGATATTTGTATAACCATTAAAACCATAATATAAAATGAAACATCTAATCATCATTGTAACTTTATTGATAACAAGTATCGTTACTGCACAAACCAAATACGAACAAGGCATGCATAAAGCATTAGACCTTTGGAAAACGAATCCTATAGAAGCTTCGCAACTTTTTGAACGTATCGCAAAAGCAGAACCAGATAATTGGTTGCCTCCTTATTATGCAGCAGAAACTCTAATTTTAGATGGGTTTCGTAAAATGCAAGATGCAGATGCTTTAAAAGTGCAACTAGATCAAGCACAATGCTTTTTAAATGATGCCACTGCAATCTCTAAAGACAATCCCGAAATCATGGTAATGCAAGCCATATTATACACGGTTTATGTGGCAAGCGATGGTGCAACTTATGGTATGATGTATTCGGCTAAAGTCATGGCGCTATATGCACAAGCAGAAAAATTAGCACCCAATAACCCAAGAGTTGTTTTAAACAAAGCAGATTGGAATATTGGTGGCGCACGTTATTTTGGGCAAGACATCCAACCATTTTGTACAGAAGTAGAAAGAGCTTTAGAACTTTTTGCTACCTTTAAACCAGAAACAGAATTTCATCCAAATTGGGGTAGAGAACGCGCCCAAGAAATTATTGCAAGCTGTAAATAGAACAGAATACACAAACTAAGAGCCATGAGTAAAAACCTGAAAAATATAATATTAACATTTGCAATAGGCTGTATCGTATTTGTTATTGGTAATGCTTTTTATAACGGATTTGCATTTAAAAGTATTCAAGATTTTTCAATCAATTTTGGCTTTTACCAGTTGTATGCATTCGTTTTAGGGTATTCTAATATGTACTATTTTAATTTTTTAGAAAATAGAACATGGGAAACTAAAAATAGTATCAGTGTTACACGTCTAATTATAGGAATTGTAGGTTCCATAATAATAACACTTATCGGTTTGTTTATTTTAAGAGCAATGACCGCCGTGGTTTATGATGGGACTACTTTTGAAACCTTTATAACTAAAGAAAGTTGGAGGAATTATTCTTTTGGTGTATGGATTACACTTTCTATTGTTATTACATTTCATGCCTTTTATTTTTTCGCCAAATTACAGCAACAAAAAGTAAAAGAACAAAAAGTAATTGCAGGAACGGCAAGTGCAAAGTTTGATGCTTTAAAAAATCAGTTAGATCCGCATTTCTTATTCAATAGTCTAAATGTATTAACAAGTTTAATTGAAGAGAATCCAGACAACGCACAAAAGTTTACCACATCGCTTTCTAAAGTATATCGCTATGTTTTAGAGCAAAAAAATAAAGACCTAGTTTCTGTAGATGAAGAATTGGCATTCGCAAAAACCTATATGTCGCTTTTAAAAATGCGATTTGAAGATAGTATTGTTTTTGAAATTCCGAAGCAAGCCACCAATCCCGAAAGTAAAGTAGTACCATTATCGCTGCAGCTGCTATTAGAAAACGCAGTCAAGCATAATATTGTTACTTCTAGTAAACCATTACATATAAAAATATATGAAGAAAATGGAAATCTAATCGTGGAGAATAATTTGCAAATCAAGCAAATAGTGAAAAAGAGTAGTGGTGTTGGTTTAAATAATATTACACAACGTTACCAATTATTAACTACCAAAAAAGTACACATCAATCAAGAAGCAAACCGTTTTGCAGTCGCAATACCGATGCTAACAAAACAAATCACAAGTATGGAACGTATAAATACAAACACTAAAGAAGACGCTTATTATAGAGCAAAAAAACGCGTAGAAGAAATCAAAGGCTTTTATGGCAACCTAACTTCCTATTGCCTAGTTATCCCATTTCTAATATTTATAAACTACTCAACTTCATGGAATTTTCAATGGTTTTGGTTTCCAATGTTTGGTTGGGGAATGGGAGTTGTAATTCATGGATTTACCGTATTTGGTTATGGTAAAACATGGGAAGAACGAAAAATAAATGAGATTTTAGAAAGAGAAGAACAACAAAATAAATGGCGATAATTATGGACACAAAATCTTTTAATAACGACCGCATAGAACGCGCAAGAAAGCAAGTAAAAAGAATAAAAGGCTTTTATACGCACTTACTGATTTATAGTATAGTAAATCTAATATTTGTTTATATAAACATTCAAAACTTAGATCCTGGCGAAAGTTATTTTCAATGGCATAATTTTATAACCTTTGGTACTTGGGGAATCGCAATTATTATACATGCTCTTTCTGTTTTCTTACCAAACTTTGTTTTTGGTAGTGATTGGGAAGCACGTAAGATTAAGAAGTTTATGGAGAAGGAGGAGAAACACCAACAATGGGATTAAATAAGGAAATCATGAACGTAAATTACAGTTTATAAATGTACAACGAAAACCAACAGAGTAGTCAAGAAGCTTATGATAAAGCTAAAAAACGTGTCAAGCAATTAAAAGGTTTCTACTGGCATTTTTTTTGGTATTTAGCGGTAAACATTTTTATTACCGTGAGTAAAGTTTCTAGCGATTTAAATGAAGGGAAATCTTTTAATGATTCTTTTTTTGAATTTGGAACCTTTGCCATTTGGACGTTTTGGGGCATAGGAATCGCTTTTCATGCCATGGGCGTTTTTGGGAAAAATATGATTTTTGGTCAGAATTGGGAAGATAAAAAAGTGCAAGAATATTTAGAGAAAGAAGAAAATCAGAAATGGGAGTAATTTTTGGGCGTTACCACAAGGGTCGCGCTTTCCACTTAAATCTTTTTATGCAGTTCTTCCTGCTTTCGCAGTAAAAACCACATAAAAAGGATAACGTTTCAATCGCTAACGCAAATAGTACTATGACAACAATAATTATAGAAGACGAGAAGCCATCTGCAAGACGTTTACAGCGTATGCTCGATACTTTAGGAGTAAAGGCAGAAACCATGTTGCATTCTGTAGAAGAATCTATACAGTGGTTTAATGAAAATGCCCATCCAGATCTTATTTTTTTAGATATTCAATTAAGTGACGGATTATCTTTCGAGATTTTTGAAAGTATCAATATTCAATCCGCCGTAATCTTCACTACTGCTTATGACGAATACGCTTTGCAAGCCTTCAAATTAAATAGTATCGATTATTTATTAAAACCTATTGACGACGAGGATTTGGCAAAAGCAGTTGCCAAGTACAAAACGCGTATTCCAAAACAACAAAGTGTTACTTTAGATTTTGAGGATATTAAAAAACTTTTAGTGAATCCTATAGAACGGGAATACAAGAAAAGATTTTCAGTTAAAGTCGGACAACATTTAAAACTCATTAATATAGAGGATATTGAGTGTTTCTACAGTGAAAACAAAGGAACGTATTTATATACTACAGAAGGAAGAAACTATTTATTAGATACAACGCTAGAACAATTAGAAAACGAATTAGAACCACAGCAATTCTTCCGAATTAACAGAAAATTCTTTGTAAACATTCATGCAATAAAAGATATGGTAAGCTACACCAATTCGCGTTTACAAATAAAATTAAATTCCTTTAACGAACAAGAAGTAATTGTTGCAAGAGAGCGCGTTAAGGATTTTAAAAACTGGTTGGAATAAATTTATAATATCGGCAAGGTTTTTTTTACTCTCCTTCCGATTTTGTATATTTGTATGTGGTAGAATTTAAGTTAACATACAGAGAAGAATTAAACACAACCTTTTTAAGATTACAAGACAAGCTAAATCTTTTAAATACGGCCAGACCTTTGCCTAGTGCTTCGTTAAATAGCATTAGAGAATCTTTATTAATAGAATGGACGTATAATTCTAACAGCATAGAAGGTAATACTTTAAGTTTACGTGAAACACAAATGGTTTTGCAAGAAGGTATTACAATAAAAGGGAAATCTTTACGTGAGCACTTTGAAGCAAAAAACCATGAAGATGCAATACATTATTTATATGGCTTAATTAAGCCTAGTTATAAACTAAACAGTAAAGATATATTGTCTTTGCATGCTTTAGTTTTAAGAGCAATTGAAAATGATTTTGCTGGTAGATTGCGAAATGCTGCTGTTCGTATTTCTGGTGCTAATTTTATTCCGCCAAATGCACGAAAAGTTTCAGATTTACTTGAAAACTTGGTGGATTTTGTGAATACAAATCCTATGCAATTAAATGCCGTAGAGTTAGCTACAGTTTTTCATCACCAATTTGTACATATTCATCCGTTTTTTGATGGTAATGGTAGAACCGTTCGTCTTGCTATGAATTTACTATTAATGAAAGCAGGTTTTCCTCCAGCTATTATTTTAACAACAGATAGGAAAAAATATTATGAAGCTTTAAATCAAGCAAATAACGGTAAGTATCTTAAGCTTATGTTACTTATGTGTCAAGCTGTAGAGCGTAGTTTAAATATTTATTTAAGTACTATTCCTAATAATGATCAAGAGTACGATGCAATTTCTAATATTGTTAAAGAACCAGATGTCCCTTATGGACAAGAATATGTTAGTTTGTTAGCAAGGCAAGGTAAAATAGATGCACATAAAGAAGGTCGCGTTTGGTTTACCACTAAAGACGCTATTTTAAATTATATAGAAAATAGAGCACATAAACGTTAATCTTCTTCAATTCTATTATCATCAAAAGCACTAGGTAATAATTTTGGTATAAACTTTATAACTAAAGGAAGTAATAATGCGCCGCCAGGAAGCATAAAAATAGCCAAACTTGGTATCGATTTAAAGATATCTAATAACTGACTTTGTACTTTTTTTTGTTCTTCTTCGCTTAGATCTCTAACCGTGGATTGGGAGATTAAACGCACTAACTCTTTGCTTTCACCCAATTCTTTATACAAACGCTTACTATTTCTAGAAATAAGCTTGCTTACCATTTTACTCGAATTATCGTAAAAAGTTTTTACAATATTTTTAGAACCAAGCAAAACAATCTGCTCTTTATACGTATGATAAAACAGAGAAATAGAGGCTTTAGCTTCGCTAACCGTTTTCTGTTCTAATTGTAAATCTGCTCCCAACTGGTTTAAAAAGGCATGTTCTTTATTATCAATAGATGCATCTGTCCAAGTTGCCATACAAGCCATGTCTATTATATACTGCGTTTCAAACTCGCTATTAATAAAAGATATTGCTTGAATATAGGTAATATTATATTTCTTTTGATAGCGTAACGATTGTTCAAATAGTTTAATTAAACTAGTGTCATATTCGCTCTTCGTTTGTTTCGCATTTAAAACACATAAAACAATAGTCTCTAGTGAAGATTCTAAATTCTTAATATAGTTGACGGTTATTGTTTTATTCCTTAAATAGTGTTTGTAGGCAAGTACATCTATATATAATAGGGCATTTGTAATAAAATAGTTAAAGCTTTTAGAGATGAGGTTGTCATCAATTAAAACCCGCTTATGAATTATTTTTTCTAATAGTCCTGCCGATTTTTTTTCACCTAGAAGTTCTTTAAAGTAAGAGGTCTTATATTCTTCAATCTGCGTATAGAATTCTATAGTGCTATCTATGAAGTTTTCCGAATTATCTATCTTTTTATGTGAAAAATATAGGGCCAAGAAAAGGTTGGTTTTACAAATTTCTTCATTTGTAAAATCTTTTTTATCCAATAAATTTTCAACTATACCAACATTATTTCCATAGATAAATCCGCTTTCTCTTAATGCTAAATAAAAGGCATTATTAGAAGATTCTTCTAGAGTATTATTGACTTCTAGCGTTTTTACTAGTTTATTTATCCAGCCATTTGCCGATGGATTCATAGTTGATTTATTAAGTTGGTGTAAAGATAATTTTTTCTGTAAAAGAAAACTATTTAAACTTTTTTAAAACCGACTTTATCTTTTTTGCGTAGGTATGGTTGAGAGTCAAAAATTAATTAACTAAAACCTCATTTATTATGAAAAACACTAAAAGTTTTCACGAACACGCAAACAATTTTAATGGCGTGAGTAAAAAATTAAAAATTATTTTAGGAATTGGAGCTTTAACAATAGCTGGTTTCTTTATGGTAGCGGCAGATCACATTGAAGCTCCAGCAGTTGCAGGTGGTGCAGCAGATATCACAGATTTCTACGCATTTCAAGCGCAAGACCCAAACAATGTTGTATTTATTGCAAATGTACAAGGACTTTTAAGCCCTAGTGCAACAGCTTCAGCAGCATTTGATGAAAATGTATTAATAGAATTTAACATGGACACAACAGGTGATAATGTAGAAGACTTAGTAATACAAGCAATACCAAGAGATGGTAAAATGTATTTCTTTGGTCCAACGGCACCAGGAAGTGTAGGACTAGATAGTGCTATCGAAACAAATGCAGTACAATCATCGGTAGCTATTTCTACTTATGGAATGGGTGCAATAGCAACAACAAACGCAGGAATGACTTTTTTCGCTGGTCCTCGTGATGATCCTTTCTTTATGGATTTTGCACAGTACGGTGAGATCATTGCAGGTAATGCGGCAAGCTTTAATAGTCCAGGTTCAGACACCTTTGCTGGAACAAATGTAATGTCTATTGTAGTAGAAGTGCCAAAATCTATGGTTGGTGGTTCAGGAACTATCAATACTTGGGTAGAAGCGAAAACAAAACAATAAAAACTAACTTATTTAAAACGTACAATTATGAAAAATTCAAAGAATTTTCACGAACACTTAAACAATAGAAGTAACGTGAGTAAAAATATAAAATTAATACTAAGCGCAATATTAATCTCAGCCTTTGCATTTAACTGCTCTAGCGATGATGATAATTCTAGTGTAGAAATGACAACAACAGAAACAGACTTTTCTGGAACGTATGCGCAACAAGACCAAATGGGTAGACCAGCTGTGAATACTGTATTTGTTGGTGCGGCTAGTAAAAACACATTTAATGTAACTACACCATCAACGCAGAGTGCTGCTTTTCAAACTATGTTTCAAAATAATTTAGAAGCTTTAAGCCCTGCTTTTGCTAATCCAGGAGATAGGAATGCTTTAATGCAAACTTCTGCAGAATTTACAGGGTTATTAGCTACAGATGTACTTAATCTTTCTTTAGATGGAGAAACTACTTTTTTTAATCCAGTATCTGGAGCATTGTTAACCGGAAGAAATTTAACCGATGATGTAATAACAGTAGAATTATTATTAATATTTGGTGGTGAAGATTTTACTGAAAATCCGCAATTATCTAACGATAATGTAGATGCTAACGATAAGCCTTTTTCTGCCTCATTTCCTTACTTAGCTTCTGCTTGGTAAAATATATAATAGCATTAGAGTGTGTATAGCGCACTCTAATGTTTTTTAAACAACCAGACTACCTACAATTACAACCAACAAAACAACAAAAACCAACAAAATGAAAACAGCAAATTATAAACTACTATTTATTTTATTACTAGTCTTAACAATAACAAGCTGTAATAAAAGTAATAAGCAAATAACAAGTCTAAATGATTACAGCGCATATCTAGAATTAACAGAGAGCGAGACATTGCAAACTATTCAAGGAGATCATGAATTTTGGGAAAATAAGCTAGAACAAGAACCTAATCAATATCCTTATTTAGTAAAATTAGCAGCGTCTCAATCTCAGTTATTTACTGCAACAGGAAATATTGATTATTTAATTCATGCAGAAGAAAGCCTAATGAAGGCTAATGAAAGACTTAATTATACTAATTCTGGTTATCTGCGTGCTTTAGCTAGAAACTATATTTCACAACACCGTTTTAAAGAAGCATTGACGCTTTTAGAAAAAGCAGAAACTATTGGTGAAAACTTAAAAGGAACACAAAAAATGCTATTTGATGTGCATTTAGAATTAGGAAACGCTAAAGAAGCATCTCATTATTTAGCACAGGTAAAAAATCTAAGCGATTTCGGATTTTTAATTCGCTTGTCTAAATGGAGTGATCATGAAGGAGATTTAACGTCTACCATAAAATATATGGAGAAAGCAATGGCAATTGCAGAGTCGTCTAAAAACAAAGGATTAATGCTATGGGCGTATACTAATATTGCGGATTATTACGGGCATGACGGACAAATAGAAAAATCATACAACTACTATTTAAAAGCATTAGCCATAAATGCAAATGATGCCTATGCAAAAAAAGGTATTGCTTGGATAGTATATTCTTATGAGCGTAATCCGGATGAGGCACTACGTATTTTAAATACCATAACAAAAGAACATATTGCACCAGATTATTATTTACTAAAAGCAGAAATAGCAGAATATAGTAACGATACATCTGCTAAAACAAAAAACTTAACATTATACGCCGAAGCAGTTAACAACTCTAAATATGGCGATATGTATAATGCATACAACGCAAAACTATTTGCTGAAGAATTAAACCTTACCGACAAAGCTTTAGCACTTTCTCGATTAGAAATTGAAAATAGACCAACAGCACAATCTTATGATTTATTAGCCTGGACATACTATAATAAAGGACATTTCGAAAATGCGTTACATATAGCTGAAGAGAACGTTTTAAATAAAACCTTTGAACCAGAAGCGATGTATCATCTAGCAAAAATATATAAAGCGAATGGTAAATTATCGGAAGCTAAAAAACTTAAAAAAGAATTACTGGAAAGCAGCTTTGAACTTGGTCCTTTAGTAGAAAAAGAAATAAAAAATATTTAATTTCGCTTATTTTAAAATTTAAATATGAAAAATATAATACTAGCGATCATCTTATTTTGTTCCGTTTCTACAATATTTGCACAAAATATTAAAGGGAAAATAACAGATAATTTTATACAGCCTTTAGAAAATGTGTATGTGTTTAATACCAATGCAAATACACACGCACATACCTTAACAAACGGGATTTTTATTTTAGAAAATAATACCGTTGGGGATACCTTAAATATAGGATTACTTGGTTTTAAAAAGCAAACTATAATTGTTGCTAAAAGTCATCTTTATAAAGGATTGGAAATTACTTTAGAAAGTAAAACATTGATGCTAGATGAGCTTGTTCTAACCGAACAGTTAGATGCTGTGAATACGATTACAAAAATAGATTTAGCAACTACACCAGTAAATTCATCACAAGAGATATTAAGAAAAGTACCAGGATTAATTATTGGTCAGCATGCAGGAGGAGGAAAGGCAGAGCAACTTTTTCTAAGAGGTTTTGATATAGATCACGGAACAGATATTTCCATAGGTGTAGATGGTATGCCAGTAAATATGGTTTCGCATGCGCATGGTCAAGGATATAGTGATTTACACTTTGTGATTCCAGAAACCATAAATAAAATAGATTTTGGAAAAGGACCTTATTATGCAAAAGAAGGTGATTTTAATACTGCGGGATATGTAGATTTTTCAACTAAAGATTATTTAAAAGAAAGCACTATTAAAGTTTCTGCAGGACAATTTAATTCTTTAAAAACGTTGGCTATGTTCAACTTGTTAGAAGATAAGCAAAATCAAAATGCATACATAGCGGCAGAATATATTGCAACAGACGGACCTTTTGAGTCGCCTCAAAACTTTAACCGATTAAATCTTTTTGGTAAATATGTAATGTACACACCAGACAATAATAAGCTTTCTTTAACGGCTTCGCATTTTACAAGTCGTTGGGATGCTTCTGGGCAAATACCGCAAAGAGAAGTAGATAATGGAAACATTTCTCGTTTTGGAGCCATTGACGATACCGAAGGTGGTAACACAGAACGTACAAACTTTAATGTGGTATATAACAAATATATTTCAGAGCATACAAAACTTAAAACCAATGCGTTTTATTCGCATTATGCTTTTGAATTATATTCTAATTTTACATTCTTTTTAGAAGATCCAATACATGGAGATCAGATAAAACAAAAAGAAAACAGACACATTTTTGGCGTAAACACAGAGATTACTAAAGATTTAGTTGTAGGTAATGCTCCATTAAAATTAGTCTACGGATTAGGTTTAAGACACGATATTGCAAACGATACCGAATTAACAAAAACACTAAACAAAACAACCGTTATAAAGCCTGTGCAGTTAGGAGATATTAACCAAACCAATTTAGACGCTTTTGTTTCTGCTGAGGTAGAATTAGGGAAGCTTACAATCGCTCCAGCGTTACGTTTAGACTATTTTAAGTTTATGTATAATGATAAATTACAGCCTACGCAAGGCACACTATCCGAAACAAAAACAATCCTTAGTCCGAAACTAAATTTTTTCTATGATGCAAAAGACAATTTACAACTGTTTGTAAAGTCGGGAATTGGATTTCATTCCAACGATACTAGAGTAGTAGTAGCAGAAAATGGAAAAGAAATTTTACCACGAGCGTACGGAGTAGATGTTGGAAATATCTGGAAGCCATTTTCAAAGTTAGTAGTGAACTCTGCCTTATGGTATTTATTTTCAGAACAAGAATTTGTATATGTTGGAGATGCAGGAATTGTAGAGCCAAGTGGAGAAAGTGAACGTTACGGATTGGATTTAGGATTGCGCTATCAATTTAATGATTGGCTGTATTTCGATACCGATGCAACACTTACACATGCAAGGAGTGTAGAAGAGCCAGATGGAGCAAATTATATTCCGTTAGCACCAGATTTCACCATGGCAGGAGGATTGTCTGTTCAAGATTTAAATGGTTTTTCAGGCGGAATTAGATACCGATTTATAGATGATAGACCGGCAAATGAAGATGATTCTATAGTTGCTGAAGGTTATTTTGTAACCGATTTTAATGTTAACTATACCTTTAATAACGTAACTCTTGGTATGGTTATAGAAAATATGTTTGACCTAGATTGGAATGAAACACAATTTGCAACAGAATCTAGATTACAAAACGAAGCACAGTCTGTTGAAGAAATTCACTTTACACCTGGTACACCGTTTTTTATAAAAGGAAGTATTAGTTATACCTTCTAATAAGATGAATCTATTATATGCCAACAAGTAACGATATATGCTATATAATCTAGAAAAATTTTAAGGGAGTTTTTAAAGAAGTTTTTTGTTGGTTAGGAAACGCTATGTTTAGAAATAAACTAGCGTTTTCTTTATTTTTATACTTTACTAGTTTCTATTTCAATATTCTTGGCATAATCAATTAATCGCTTTATTGTTTTGTTTGGTTCTTTTTTTCGCCAGTTGATGTATAAATTTATTTCTTCATTAAGTTCAATAAATTTCACGTTGTGTGTGTTGGCAAATTTAAAGGAATATGGAAGAATAGAAATTCCTAGTTCTTTAGATACCAGATTTAAAATCATGCCGCCAAAATCAGATTCAATAACTGTTTTGGGCTCAAAATCATGCTTGTTAAATAAGTTCCTTAAAAGGGAGGCGAAAAAAGTAGCTTGATGCAAACCAGATATAATGAATTTTTCGTTCTTTAACTCACTAAGGTCTTGTATCGATTCGTTGTTTAACCAATGATTATTTGGTACAACCAAGCAAATAGGTTCGGCGTATAACTTTAAAGATTCAATATTCGCGTTTTTTATTTCATCTCTATTAAAGGCAATATCTGTTTTATAATCTAACAATAATTTTTCGTGATTTTCATCTGTTGGTTCTGTCAGCTCTAATTTTAAATCCGGAAGATTGGTGTTTAAAACACTCAGGAATTTTGGTAAAAAACTAAATGCAATAGAACCAGGATACGATATGGAAACAAAACCAGAAGTTCCTTGGTCAATTTTTTTTGCCTGTTCTTGTATCTGATCTAAATTGTTTATGGCATTTGTCCAGTTTTCTTGTAGAAATTTTCCAGCATCCGTGAGTTTTACATTTCTTTTATCTCTTTCAAAAAGTTGTATTCCTAGTTCGTCTTCTAGAGATTTAATTTGCCTGCTTAATGTAGATTGGGAAATAAATATCTTTTCCGAAGTTTTCCAGAAGTGAAGCTCATTAGCAAGCGCTAGAAAATACTTTATTTGTTGAATCGTCATGATTAATGCGTTTTTTGCATTAGTTGGTTAAAAATATGTATTTTATTAAAGGTGTCAAAATTATTTCTTTGTCTTGTTGTTTTAATTACGAAATAAAAAAACAGATTATGGGAATTGAAAATTTTATCACTTTTGCAATAACAGCTTTATTTTTTATTATGACACCAGGAATAGATACGCTGTTTATACTAAATAAGTCTATTAGTCAAGGTAAGAAATCTGGTATTTATGCTACGCTAGGTATTAATACAGGTGTTTTGACGCATACTTTTTTTGCAGCATTGGGATTGTCTGTTTTGATCGCTAAATCTGCATTCGCATTTTCATTAATTCAATTTGTAGGCGCTGCTTACTTAATTTATTTAGGTTTTTTTAAACTGATAAAAAAGGAAGCGTTTTTAACCGTAGATACCCAAATAAAGAAGCAGCAAAGTTCGAAAAATGATTTTTGGTCCGGATTTTTAACAAACTCATTAAATCCCAAAGTTGCATTATTCTTTGTGGCTTTTTTTCCTCAATTCATTAATCCGAATCAAATAGAAAACCCTATTCCATTTATTTTGTTGGGTTTTACCTTTGCTAGCATTGGTGTTATTTGGTATATAGGCTTAAGTTTATTCGCAAGTGTTTTTTCTGAAAAAATTAAAAACAATCCAACCACAGGTATTTGGATAAATAAATTAAGCGGTTTAGCCTTTATTTTACTCGGAATAAAAATTGCGCTTTCCTAAGGTATAGTCTAAGCGTTTCCTTAAAAAGGAAGAATTTTTCAGAGTTTGATACCAAGGTACCAAAGAAATAGAAATTTAATAAGGGAGTATTGTTTCTTCTAAAATCTGATTTATAAGGATTTGTACATAAATAATGATCGTTTTAGTTCGATGCGAAGTTTCTTATATTTCCGACGAAAGTCTTATTATAACTTTCAAGCAGAATCATATGAATTTCAAATAAAAGAATGTTTTTTATGGGTCTAATGAATTATCATCTCTTCTCAATACATCCATACTTGGAATAAAGCTCGTTCTGTAAAGCGATAAAAAACGAAACTTTCCAACCTTATAACCTAAGGTTTTTTTACTTGCAGATTGATAGGTGGTTATTGCTTGCGCTCCAAAATAAAAGTTCTGACCAAAAGAGGTTACAATTAACGCTCTTACCAGATTATGTTTAATCATAAACCTGCCACAATTTCTCATATTGGTTACCGAAGTTCTAGCGTATGGATCCATGGCTATCTGACTTTCGTTGAGGTTGAATTTTTGTAATAATGCCTGTTTCATACCAAAAGCCTCATTTTTTGGTGTTTTTGGCGGACGAACATTACCTCCAGAAACCATAATTACAGGTATATTGAATTTTCGCATGGCTTTTATAGCGCGTTCCAATCGTTTCATTTCTTTCTTATTAACGCCTTGTGGATTGGTTATATCTCTGGGAGTAAAACCAGGTACGATAACAATCTGATATTTTAATTTTTTAATATGCTCGATTTCATTTTGAATTGCTAAACTAACCGCTGCATTTTGGGTGGTAATATTAATTTTAGTATTACCCTCATGCGCAGCATCAGGTGCTGCGTATGCATACAAATCTGGCGGAATTGGCGTAATTATCATGTATTAAGTGTTGTTGATTTCTATAATTTCATGTTTTCTACCTAACAAGATAGGTTAATCTTATTTCATGGTGCATTTAAGTGTTGATTATTAGCATTTTAATTGTGTTTTGTGTTGTGAAAACTCTGTGTTTTAGCAATTAATATGTAACGATGTTAGTAGTTTATTCTTAATGCTTATTCCGTTATTTCATTTTTTAATTGCACAATATCGCTTAGTTTTTGCATTTCTTTGTTGACTCCTTTTTTAATCACGATAAAAAGAATTATTCCAATAACGACATAGGAGATATCAATTAGTATAATATTCCATAGTTCCATATAAGCACTAAATTCAGGTGTAATCATAAAAAAACCAATGGTGTATAAAACAATTATTATTGGTGCAATAACTTGATGAATGGTCTTTCTAAATTGATGAAAATGTATCGAGTTCTCTGCCGTTTTTAAGGTGTCATCTAACACATTTATTTGTCTAGCTTTATGAATACTAAGTACTTCAATACCTATTCTAAAGACTAAACCTAAAATCATTAACCCTGCTCCAATTTTACTTAATACTTCTTCTACAGGAGCTACATAAATAAAGAATAAGGAAATGACAATTAGTGTAATTAGCAAAATACTAATAGTACCATAATAGAAAAAGTAGTTCTCTTTTTCTTTACGCTTTATTTTTTTATATAAGTTCTCTAAGTTTATAGCGGCAGGTTCCATGCTTTTTTTGCTGTCTTCCCACTTACTTTGTAAGTTTTTAAAATCGTTATTCATTTTTCATTATTTTTTCAAGACGTTTTTTTATTCTGTGTATTTTTACTCTAACGTTTATGGGGTTAATTCCTATAACTTCAGATATACTATCATAATCTTGGTTTTCTAAAACCATCATAATTATTAGACGATCTATTTTTTTTAATTGTCCAATGGCTTGGTATAGCTGCGATATATTATCTTTTTCCGTGGTATCGGAATTCGTAATAGACGTTTGGTTTTCTATTTCTAAGGGCGTAAGTATTCTTACTTTTTTATCTTTTTTTACATACTGTAAACATGTGTTTACTGTTATTCTGTAAATCCAAGTTTTATAGGAAGATGCGCCTCTAAATTTGTCTAAGTTACTCCATACGCTAATAAAAATTTCTTGGGATAAATCATTCGCAGCATCTTTATCGCCTTTAACAAAACCCAAGCACATTTGTAAAACCATTGGGTGTTGCTCACGATATATGGTTTCAAAATTTTCGTTCTTATTTATTTTCATGCACTAAAAAATCATTTATTGTTTTATAAAGCCATTCTGGTTGATCAAACATTAAAAAATGCTTACTGTTGGTAGCCATTAGTATTGTTTTGTTAGGTAAGTTGGTGTATTGTTTTTCATAGTTTTCTTTTGCTATGTTTACATCTGGAAACGATGCGCCTAATATTAGTGTTTCACATGTCACTTTATGTAATACATTTCTTAAATCTAGTTTTAGTAAATCGGTATATCCATAAACCCAAGTTTTTCGGTCGGCTTCTACCATCCAATTGGTTATTACCTCTTTTTTATCTTCTTTTAGTGTCATGTTGGAAGCCATCATAACTGCTATATTTTTAAATTGCTGTTGGTCCATTTCCAGCATTTGTGTATTGTAAGGGGTTTCATAAAATAGACTTTCAGCAGGTACATGAGGCATCATCACTTCTCGCATACAAGGTAATGCTTCTACAATTATAATTTTTGAAATAATATTAGGTAATTCCGCAGCAATATCTACGGCTAGATTTCCACCCATACTGTGACCAATAATAAGAACGTCTTGCATATTATTGTCGGTTATATATTTTAGTATTGCTTTCTTGATAGAAGCATACCAAGGCATTTCTATGGGGTTGTTACCATTAAAACCTGCATAAGAGAAGAAGTGAGATTTTCTATCTATATTTAAATTGACGGCAGTTTCTTTCCATATAGAACCCGGAGTTGCAAAACCAGGAAGAAATAAAATAGGTTTTCCTTGTCCAATAGTTTCTATACTAATAGGGTTTGGTTCTGTGTTTTTAAGCGGTTTGATTTCTTTGTTTATTCCGAAGCTATTGGTGGTGCTTATTATAATAGCGAATAAAAATAAGGTGGTAATTCTAATGCAATGTTTCATAATACTATTGTTTTTAATTGGTTTATACCTCTTGGATAAAAAAAACAGTATTTGTTACACTTTAAAATTATTTTTTTTGGATTTATTTTAGGAAGGAAATTCTTTAATAGGAAAAACGCAGGTTATATAGTGATTTTGACCTGTTTATAGAACTGAAATATGCAATCCTATTCGAGTCCTTAATTTATCAAATCACCGTGTTGCATTACCAATAAACACAATATTTTCGCATAAGAATTTCTACAGATATTACCGTTTTAAGGTTCTATCTGTAGAAAGAATTGTTTTAAATAATATTATTTTTTAAGGTGTAGAAGCAACAGCACCAAGTGTGTAAAGTTGCTCTAGAGTAGGAGATTCACTTCCTCCTTCAGGCTCTAATGTAATACCAAATGCTTCAGACGCATTAGCATTTTCTATAGTAAATAGTTTGTTTTCGTCTGTAGAAAAATCAGCTATTATACCTAAACTTGTGGGTGTTAAAGGGTTTAACTTTAAAGACCATACTTGGTATACCTTTCCTTTTGGAGGTTCTGGTAAACCTTGCGCATCTAATACAATACTATTACTCTTTTTATCCCAATATACTTTTGCGTATGCTTCCGGATAAACCGCTTGTCCTGCAAGTGCAACTGGTATAATATCTTTATCTCTTAATACCGAAATAAGCTTTTTAGCTTCGGTTAAACTAGAATTTCCTGTTTCTATTTGTACTTCCAGTAATTCTTTATCTATATCAGCAACACGTATTTGTTCTTTAAGCTGGTTGTTTTGATTAGCGAAATATAAAAAACCTGCAGCAAATACAATAGAAGCTGCCCAACTTACGTACGTAAACCATTGTTTGTTAGGTTTTGTATCTAGAGGTATTACTTTTGTGGTATCTGTTGTTATTTTTTCTTTAATAGAAGGATAGAGTAATTTACTATCACTTGGCGAAGCTGCTGCTGTAAGTTTAATTATTGCTGCTTCAATTTTTAAAACCTCGTCAAGAACTTCAGGATGTTTTAAAGTAAGTCTATAGACCTCCTTACTTTCTTCTTCAGAAAGCGTACCTGCAACGTAAAGTTCCAAAATTCCAGATGCTATGTATTCCTTTATATCCATATTAAACTTCTAGCATATTACGTAATTCGCTTATGCATTTTCTATTTCTTGTTTTTATTGTACCAATTGGCATTTCTAATGTTTCGGAAGCTTCTTTTTGTGTATATCCTTTAAAATATAACAGTTCAATTACTTCTTTACATTTTGCAGCTAATTTAGATACAAATCCTTTAATGCCAATAGCATCTGTTTGATTATCTAAGCTTTCGTTGCTTTCAATGATATCTACGAAAAAATCGGAGTTAAGGTTTTGTTTTGCCTTTTTGAAGTTTTTAGAACGTGTTTGATCTATCGCCGCATTGCGTGCTATGTTTAGAATCCAAGTAAAAAACCGACCTTTTTTTGAAGAGTACGTACTTGCGTTATTCCATGCTTTTATAAAAACATCTTGCATAACTTCTTGTGCAATGTCATGATCTCTAACAATATTATAGATAACACCATGCATACTATCACTATACATATTGTAAAGTGTTTCAAAGGCTTTTTCGTCCTTGTCTTGAAATTTAGTAACCAGTAGGTCTAAATGCATATAGTATTATTAGTTGTGTAATGTAGTAAATTAATAAGTAATAAAAAAAGCACCAAACGGTGCTTTTTTATTTTTATAAATGTAGGATTCTTATTCAATAATACCTCCGCAACTTATGCGTCCACCAGCATTTCCTGTTGGTTGACCATAATCATCTGCTCCAGCATGAACAATAATAGCTTTTCCTAAAATATCTTTATTTGGATCTCCACAACCTAGACACCATTCGTCTGTAGAAAACTCTAGATATGCTCTACCATTTTCTTCCGCAGTTAAATTGCCTATATCTCCTTTGTGGTATCCAGCAGTATCTCCCCATTTTCCATGCGGTTGTGCTGTTGGGTTCCAATGTCCTCCAGAGGAAGTCCCATCTGCAGCAGAGCAATCTGCTTTTTCATGAATATGCATGGCGTGTGTTGTTCCTGGATCCATTCCTTCAATAATAGCAACCATTCTAATTTTTCCGTCTTCTTCCGTAAAAGCAATATCACCCTTCACCTTACTATCGCTTTTTGGTTCCAGTTTCATCTTCACTTTTTTAGCGGTCATCGCTTTGGTCGTTCCTGTTTCTTGTTTTACTTCCTTTTTACAACCAATTGCAAAAAGCATACTTAAAGCTAAAATAAAAATGCTACTTCTTTTCATTATTATACAGGTTTTAGATTAAGTACTAAAGTTAAAATATATTTAGGGAAAAACAAATTATAAAACGGAAGGGTTTTAGTTGTTTATTTATCGCGTAAATAGGTAGTGATTACTATTTCTACATCTTCCCAAGTCTTACTTACGCCATCTGCTCCTTTATGTAAATCCAAACAAACTTTATTTAATGTTTCTAAAGCACTTAAAGCATTCCAGTTTTTAAGATCCATGGTAGCTTTCATTGTTACACGTCTTTCATCGCTAATGCTGTAATCTAAAGGTAAATCTGCAGTAACACCATTCATAGTTATAGAAGCGATATAATTACCATTCGTATTGGTTATGGTTCCTTTTATTAAATCAGGATCTAACATAGCGCCAAAGAAAGAGGCTTTTAATTTAGCGTCTCTAGTGTCGTCTTTAGTAAATAAACTACTTACAGGAATGGTAAACTCTAAATTGTTTAAAGCTTCTTCCGGCGTAGCTCCAGATTTGTTTTTAAAATTTAGCGTTGCAAACTCTCCACCAACTGGTACTTTGTCTGTTGTTTTAAATGCCGTCCATTTTACAGAAGTTGCTTCCGGTTTTATAATAAAAGAACTAGTTGCTTCCGTAGTTGTTATAACTGGAGTCTCTGTTTCTTTTTTTTCTTCTTTACAGGAAGTAAATAATAATAAACTAACTGCTAATATTGTTAAAGGTTTTGTGATTTTCATGATTAATTTTTAAATGTTTCCGTAAAGTTAAGTAGATAAAAGCGTTCATGCAAGCACAACCGAACATCTTAATGCTATCCATTTTTATTAATATGATATATGTCATATTTTTTATGATTTAACCTATGTAGTTTTGGGGTATGGTAAACGGACTAGTTAATAAATATAATGTTGCAGGACCTCGTTACACGAGTTATCCTACTGTTCCTTATTGGAATAACGAAACCTTTTCCTTAAAAAAATGGAAGACATCGTTAATACAATCTTTTCAAGAAAGTAATGATGCAGAAGGTGTTAGTTTATACATTCATTTACCATTTTGTGAAAGTTTATGTACCTTTTGCGGTTGTAATAAACGAATTACTAAAAGACATGAAGTAGAGTCTCCATATATCACTGCAGTTTTAAAAGAATGGGATTTGTATTGTAATCTTTTACAAACGAAACCAAATATTAAGGAATTACATTTAGGTGGAGGAACACCAACTTTTTTTACACCACAAAATTTAGAGCGTTTAATTAAAGGTCTTTTAAGAAAAGCCACACGTGCTGAAAATTATGAATTTAGTTTTGAAGGGCATCCAAACAATACCACTAAAGCGCATTTACAAACACTTTTTAATTTAGGATTTAAACGTGTAAGTTTTGGTGTGCAAGATTATAATGAAACCGTTCAGAAAGCAATTCATAGAATACAGCCTTTTGAAAACGTAAAACGTGTTACAGTAGCGGCGAGAGAGATTGGCTATACTTCGATAAGTCATGATATTATTTTCGGATTGCCTTTTCAAACCGAAGCACATGTAGAAGAAACCATTAATAAAACCAAGTTATTAAAGCCAGACAGAATTGCCTTTTATAGTTATGCACATGTACCTTGGATTAAAGGAAATGGACAACGTGGTTATAAAGACAGCGATTTACCAACTCCTGAAAGTAAAAGAAACCAATACGAATTAGGGAAGAAAATGTTGTTTGAAGCAGATTATGTAGAAATTGGAATGGACCATTTTGCATTACAAACAGATGCTCTATATCAAGCTACAACCAATAAAGAGTTGCATAGAAATTTTATGGGATATAGTGCTTCTAAAACGCAGGTTATGATAGGACTTGGAGTTTCGTCCATAAGTGATAGTTGGTATGGTTTTGCGCAAAATGTAAAAGGATTAGAAGAATATTACCATTTAATAGAGGAAGATATCATCCCAATATATCGTGGTCATATTTTAAACGAAGAAGATTTAATTATTAGAAATCATATTTTAAATCTCATGTGCCAATTGGAAACTTCTTGGTCAGCAACAGAAAATTATTTTTCAGAATTACCAGATACATTAATAAAATTAAAAGAAATGGAACAAGATGCACTAGTTGAAATCTTTTCCAATAAAATAATAATAACAGAAAAAGGAAAACCCTTTGTTCGAAATATTTGTATGGCTTTCGATTTGCTTTTACAACGTAATAAGCCCGAAGCACAACTATTTTCAATGACCATTTAAAACAAAATATCATGAAAAAAATTATTGTACCAATAGATTTTTCTGAGCATTCAGAATATGCATTAGAAACCGCAGCTGTTTTAGCTAAAAAATATAATGCAGAAATTGTAGCATTACACATGTTAGAACTTTCTAACGCAGTTATTTCTAATGCAGAAAATATGCAACAAGAAGAAACCGTTTTCTATTTAAAACTTGCAGAAAAAAGGTTTCAAGAATTTTTAGATAAAGCCTATTTAAAAGATATTAAGGTAACGCCATTAGTAAAACATTTTAAAGTGTTTAGTGAGGTTAGTGAGGTAGCTAAAGAACAGGGTGTAGATTTAATCATAATGGGTTCTCATGGTGCAAGTGGATTAAAAGAAGTACTTGTTGGTTCTAATACCGAAAAAGTAGTAAGACACTCTAATATTCCGGTTTTAGTTATAAAGGAGAATCCTATTTTAACAGATTTTGAAAACGTGATTTTTGCTTCCGATTTTTCTGAAGAAGCAATAAAACCATATTTAAATGCAAGTAGAATGTTCGAAGCATTAGATGCTAAAATGCATTTGGTATATGTAAACCTTCCAGATAATAGATTTAGAAGTTCTACAGAAATAGAAAAACGTGTGGCCGACTTTTTAAAAGCTGCAGAAGGCAATCTAGATAAAATGAAAGAGGTGGCTTATGTAAATGATTATTCTATTGAAAAAGGGGTTTTAAATTACTCTAATATTATAGGTGCAGATCTAGTTGCTGTTGCAACGCATGGAAGAACTGGTTTAGCACATTTTTTTGAAGGTAGTATTTCTGAAGACATTGCAAACCACTCTACATTACCAGTGATGACATTTAAAATTTAATTATAAATAATTAGAGGAAACGCTGATTCTATAAAAAAAAATATTGATTTTTCACTTTAAAAAGAGGTCTTAAGTTAGTTAAATAAATTTTTAAAGTGAGTAAAAAGCCAAACATTGTTTGGCTTTTTTGAGGACTAAATTTCAATTAAGACATTTTTATCCGAAATATGATAAATGTCATATTTTAACATAATTTTAGGACGTATTTTTGAAGTATTAAAATAAACAATTAACTAAAACAGATGAAAACAACACTAAAAGTATTGATGGTATTATTTGTAACACTTCTAATAAGTTGTGGAGGCAAAGAAGAAAAGAAAAAAGAAGGATTCTCTTATCAAAAGAAAGCAACAACAGAAAAAGCGACAGCTCCTAAAGCAGAAAAAGTTCCTGCATCTAAAAAAATAGATTTATCTAATAAAGGTGTTGGTCCAATTACTTCTGTTACGCTTGGTGCAGAAGTAGATCAAAAAATGGCTACACATGGCGCAGATGTGTACAAAAAAATGTGTACCGCTTGCCATAGAGCAGATAAAAAATTTATTGGTCCAGCACCAACAGGTATTTTAGAAAGACGAACTCCAGAATGGGTAATGAATATGATTTTAAACCCAGAAGAAATGACTCAAAAAGATCCTTTAGCTAAAGAATTATTAATAGAATTTAATGGAGCGCCAATGGCAAACCAACACCTTACAGAAGAAGATGCTAGAGCAGTATTAGAATATTTTAGAACCTTATAATAATTCCATTATGAAAACAATTAAAAACTTGTTTCTTGTTTTTGCAACGATGGCTTTAGTAAGTGCTTGCAAAGACAATAATGAAAATACACCTACACAAGTAAAGACGGAAGCCACAACACAAAAATCAGGTCAAGCCTTTATTGAGGGAGATGTAGGTACCACTGTTCTAAGTATTGCAATGGGCTCTAAAGATCACACTACTTTAGTTGCAGCGGTGCAAGCAGCACAGTTAGAAAACGTATTAGTAAATGCAGGACCACTAATGGTATTTGCACCAACTAACGAAGCCTTTGCCGCTCTACCAGAAGGTACCGTTGAAAATTTGCTAAAACCAGAAAATAAAGATGCTTTAGCTAATATCTTAAAGTATCATGTAACTCCTGGAAACTACTCTAAAGACTTTTTAAAGAAATTTAAAAAATTAGGACAAGCTAATAATGGGTATGTAAAAGTAGAAGTTATAGACGGTGAACCAATGATTGGAGGAGCTAAAATATTGGCAAGCATACCTGCAGGAAATGGAATTGTACATGTAATAGACAAAGTTTTATTACCTCCAACAGAATAATTAAAATACGAACTAAAGAATAATAAAAAATGAAAAATATAATAACATCAAGTATTGCAATGCTCGTTATCCTTTTAGGGTTTACAAGTTGTAATAACGGCAACAAATCAGGTTCTAAATCTGGTGCATTAGCGAGTAATGTTGCCGAACGAGTATATGTTGCTCCAGGAGAGTACGATTCGCATTACGCCTTTTTATCTGGAGGTTACAGCGGTAACGTAACGGTTTACGGCTTGCCTTCTGGTAGAATGTTTAAAGAAATCCCTGTGTTTTCTCAATTTCCAACCTCTGGTTATGGGTATTCAGAAGAAACGAAACCTATGTTAAACACTTCACATGGATTTATCCCTTGGGGAGATGCGCATCATCCAGATATTTCGCAATCTAAGGGAGAGTTAGATGGTCGTTGGCTATTTATAAATGAAAACAATACACCACGTATTGCAAGACTTAGTCTTACCACATTTGAAACCGAAGAAATTATTGAGGTACCAAATAGTGCAGGTAATCACAGTTCTTCTTTTGTTACTGAAAATACGGAGTATGTAGTAGCAGGAACACGTTTTTCAGTGCCAATTCCGCAACGAGATATGCCTATTAAAGAATATAAAGGGAACTTTAAAGGGGCGTTATCTTTTATCTCTGTAGATCCTGTAGAAGGACATATGGATATAAAATTTCAAGTATTGATGCCAGGATTTAACTATGATTTATCACATCCTGGACGTGGAAAATCACATGGATGGTTCTTCTTTACTACCTATAATACAGAAGAAGCTAGCACGCTTTTAGAGGTTAATGCTTCACAAAATGATAAAGATTTTATAGCAGCAATAAACTGGAAAAAAATTGAAGAATATGTAAATAATGGAGGAGGAACAATGATGCCTGCTAATTATGCACACAATTTATATGACGAAGATACACATACCGCAACTTCTACTATGAAAAAAGAAGTACGTGTGGTTAATCCATTAGAGGTACCTGGTGCTGTCTTTTTTATACCAACACCAAAATCACCGCATGGCTGTGATGTAGATCCTTCTGGAGAATATATTGTAGGTAATGGTAAATTATCGGCTAATTTAACGGTGCATTCCTTTACAAAAATGTTAGATGCTATTGAAAACAAAAAATTTGCAGGGGAAGCGTACGGAATTCCAATTTTAAACTTCGAAGATGTTTTAGCAGGAGTTGTAGAGCAACCAGGATTAGGACCATTACACACAGAGTTTGATGGTAAAGGAAATGCGTATACTACATTCTTTATTTCTTCTGAAGTTGTAAAATGGAAATTAGGTACTTGGGAAGTTATAGATAGAAAACCTACATATTACTCTGTGGGTCACTTAACTATTCCTGGAGGAAATTCTGGAAAACCACAAGGTAAATACATGTTTGCAATGAATAAGATTACCAAAGATAGATACTTGCCAACAGGTCCAGAAATGGAGCATTCTGCGCAATTGTATGATATTTCTGGAGATAAAATGGAATTACTTTTAGATTTCCCAACACATGGAGAACCACATTATGCTGCAGCAATGGAAGCAAGTATCATTAAAGAGCAATCTCAAAAAATCTATAAGTTAGCAGATAATAAGCATCCTTATGCAGCTAAATCAGATGATGATACTAAGGTGGTTAGAGAAGGTAAAGACGTGCATATTTACATGACAACGATTAGAAGTCATTTCTCACCAGATAATATTGAAGGTGTAAAAGTAGGAGACAAAGTATACTTTCACGTGACTAATTTAGAACAAGATTTTGATGTACCTCATGGATTTGCGGTAATAGGTCAAAACAATTCAGAATTACTAGTAATGCCAGGGCAAACAAAAACATCTGTTTGGGAACCAAAACAAGTTGGTGTATGGCCATTTTACTGTACCGATTTCTGTTCTGCTTTACACCAGGAAATGCAAGGATATATTAGAGTATCTGCTGCAAATTCAGACACACCAATCAAGTGGTCTCTTGGAGAAGATATTGAATAATTAATTAAAAATAATTAGAGAAGTTTTGTTTTAGTGTTTATTTCTCTAATAAAGGCGAGAGTTGTTTATTTCGCTCTCGCCTTTCTTTCTAAAACACTACAATCTGTTACTACAGAAACTTCACGTAATTGAATAACATTAAATTTTAAATACCATGAAAAAGGCTAGCATTATAATGATTATTGGTTCATTACTGTTATTAGGGCTTTTTAAATTTCCGTTATGGAACATTATGCTTGGAGCACCTCAATATCCAGATCCTTTAGGAATGAATATTTATATTGATGGTATTAAAGGCGTATCTGAATTTGATTTACAAAATATAGATGGATTAAATCACTATATCGGAATGAAAACCATCCCAAAAGCAGACGAAATGTGGGAATTCTCTATGTTTCCAAAGGTGATATTTGGCATGGCTATGTTAGGTGTTGTTATTGGTCTGTTAGGTTATTTTGAGAAAGTTAGCTATAAATATTTTTTAGGCTGGTTTCTATTTATGTCCGTACTTGGTATTTTAGGGATGTACGATTTTAATAATTGGTTAGTAGATTATGGAGGAAATTTAGATCCGCACGCAATTATAAAAGTAACCAATCCAGACGGTACACCAATGTCGTATAAACCACCATTAATTGGTTTTAAAAAACTATTAAACTTTGATGTTACTTCTTTACCACATACTGGAGGATACTTAATGTTTATAGGAATGTCTTTAACACTTGTCGCTTTTTGGTTAGGCCGAAAAATGAGTATAAAGAAAACAAAATAGTAATTTTACATTTTCAAAACACTAAAAAAATGAAAACACTAAAACACTATTCTGTACTTGTATTACTTTTAATTTTTATAAGCTGTAATGTATCACCAAAAGCCATAGAATATGGTAGTGATGGTTGTCAGTTTTGTAAAATGACTATAGTAGATAAAATTCACGCAGCAGAAATTGTTACTAAAAAAGGTAAAGTTTATAAATTTGATGCTTCCGAGTGTATGGTGCATTTTATGGAAGATTTTGATACTTCACAAATTAAACTTTATTTAACGAATAACTTCACAGAACCCGAAACACTAATAGATGCAACACAAGCAACCTTTTTAATAAGTAAGAATATTCCAAGTCCAATGGGAGCTTTTCTCTCCGCTTTTAAAAATAAAGAAGATGCAGAAAAAGTTCAATCTGAAAAAGGAGGCGAATTATATTCTTGGGAAGCGCTACTGGTTCATCTTAAAGAATAGTTTTATGAAAAATATTTTTCTTTTTCTTATAATTATCTTAATTAATAATACCTCCATTGCGCAAACTATTGCCGTTTGTAAAACATGTCCTGTTTCCAGTTTAAAAGAAGCTATAAGTCAAGCTAAGGATTTCGATACCATACTTGTTAAAAAAGGAACTTACAAAGAGCATACTATTATAGTCGATAAGCCGCTAACTATTATAGGCGAAAATTATCCTATAATTGATGGGGAGCTAAAAGGTGAAATTATCACCATTGTTTCCGATAATGTAACCGTGGACGGTTTGTTTATTATTAATGTTGGTACCAGTTATACCGAAGATTATGCTGCTATTCGAGTAAAGAATAGCAAGAATTTTGTGATTCAGAATTTGGTATTAGAAAAGCTTTTCTTCGGAATTTATATCGAAAAATCAAGAGATGGCAAAGTCTATCATAATAAGATAATTGGGGATGCTGTGGAAGAATACAATTCCGGAAACGGTATACAATTGTGGTATAGTAAAAATGTACAAATTGAACATAATTTTGTGCAACATGTTCGGGATGGAATTTATTTAGAATTTTCGGATTTTTGTACTATTAAAAATAATGTAAGCACTTTAAATGTGCGTTACGGATTGCATTTTATGTTTTCTAATGATGATGTTTATCAGGATAATACTTTCGAAAATAATGGCGCTGGAGTTGCTGTAATGTTTTCTAAACGTATAAAAATGTATAACAACCTTTTTAAAGAAAATTGGGGAACAGCATCGTATGGTATGCTACTTAAAGAAATTAATGATGCCGAAATTACAGGGAATACTTTTGAAGATAATACCATTGGTATTAATATAGAAGGTTCTAACCGAATTGTATATAAACACAATAATTTCAAGAATAATGGTTGGGCAATTAAGGTAAAAGGTGCTTGCTATACCAATACGTTTACCCAAAATAATTTTCTCTATAACTCTTTCGATATTGCATATAATAGTAATGTAAATGATAATATTTTTGATAAAAACTATTGGAGCAATTATACCGGTTATGATCTCGATAAAAATGGTGTAGGAGATATCCCTTTTCGACCTGTTAAACTGTTTTCGTACATCGTAAATCGTACGCCAGAAACCATTATTTTATTGCGTAGTATGTTTATAGATATTATTGATTTTTCTGAAAAAGTGTCGCCTGTTTTTACTCCAGATGATTTACTTGATAACAATCCACAAATTAAAAAAATTACATGGTAACCATTCAAAATTTACATAAAAAGTTCGGAAAAAACCAAGTGTTAAGTGGTTTGGACTTAACGATTAATGAAGGCGGGATTTTTGCAGTTCTTGGTCCAAATGGTTCCGGAAAAACAACTTTAATTAAAGCCGTTTTAGGAATGGTAATTCCAGATAAAGGTGAAATTACAGTCTTAGGAGAAAACATTAAAAAGAATTCGGATTACAGACATAAAATTGATTATTTACCACAAATAGCCAACTTTCCGAGTAATTTAAAGGTGAAGGAATTAATTAAAATGATTAAAGATTTGCGTAAACCTACAGACGAAGATCAACGTTTAATAGCATTGTTTCGGTTAGAACCTTTTTTAGATAAAAAATTAGGAAACCTTTCTGGAGGAACAAAACAAAAAGTAAACCTGGTTTTAGCTTTTATGTTTAATAGTCCATTAATCATTTTAGATGAACCAACAACAGGTTTAGATCCTATTTCATTGATTCGTTTAAAAGATTTAATTCAATCGGAAAAGGCAAAAGGGAAAACAATACTTATTACTTCGCATATCATGAGTTTTGTGGAAGAAATATCCGATGAAATTGTATTTATCTTAGAAGGGAAAATTTACTTTAAAGGACCTATTTCCGAATTAAAAACCAAGACCAATCAGCAAGATTTTGAACATGCCATTGCGTCTATATTAACAGATAATCATGCTTAAAATATTAAAATATAGTTTTTTCGATTTAATGCGTAGTCGTTGGAGTTACGTCTATTTTGCATTCTATTTATTGCTTGGTGTTGTGTTACTATTTTTAAACAACGACTTATCCAAAGCAGTAATTACTTTAATGAATGTTATTATCGTTTTAGTACCTTTAATTGGAACCATTTTTGGCGTCATGTATTATTATAATTCCCAAGAGTTTACAGAGTTGCTTTTAGCGCAGCCTATAAAACGATCTTCCATATTTTTAGGACAATATTTAGGCGTTGCATTATCGCTTTCTATGAGTTTAATTCTAGGTTTAGGAATTCCGTTTGTTTTTTATGGTTTGTTTGAAAGTAGTGCGATTTGGGATTTTTCATTGTTGCTCATTACAGGAACATTTTTAACCTTAATTTTTACCGCATTAGCTTTTAACATTGCACTTTCCAATGAAAACAAAATCAAAGGTTTTGGGTACGCCATCTTACTTTGGCTGTTTCTTGCGGTAATTTATGACGGACTGTTTTTAATGACATTAATTATGTTTGAAGATTATCCGCTAGACAAACTATCTTTGCTTGGTACCATGCTTAATCCTATCGATTTATCCAGAACGCTAATCTTATTAAAATTAGATATCTCGGCATTATTGGGATATACAGGAGCCGTTTTTAAACAATTTTTCGGTACAAGTTTCGGACTTATTGTATCTTTCGTAATGTTAACTGTTTGGGTGATTTTACCCGTTTTTAGAATCGTATATAAATCGAAGAGGAAAGACTTTTAAATTCATAATTTACATTAAATATAAAAACGTATGAAAACAAAATATACTTTAATGCTACTTCTTTTGGTTGTAACTTTTGGTTGTAAACCGGAAACTAAAAAAGTAGAAAAGAGCATTTCAGAAACGGAAGAAGTTGCATTGCTAGACACTTTGCAACTTAAAATGAATCGTGGTAAAAAATGGCTTGTAAACCCCGAAACACAAGGTGGTGTGGAAAAAATGAACGCGATTATCAAAACATTTAAAGAGGAGAATAGTAAAGACTACAATGCTTTAGGGAAAAAGCTTGCCAAGCAAACCAGTTATATTATTAAAAATTGTAATATGGTTGGTGAACCTCATGATCAATTGCATGTGGTTTTAGTTCCTATGTTAGATGAGATTTCTAACTTAAAAGATGCTAAAAACAACACAGAAGGAGAAGCTTATTTAACGAAATTAGAAGATTTAATTAAAGAGTACTTTGCTTATTTTAAATTGTAATGAACTCCGACTAAGGATGTAGAACAAGTATTGGCTTACTTATTTCTGAGATGTTAACTTTCGTGTTCGCTTTAGAAAAGAAATGCTCTAAAAACCCTTCGTTTTTAACAAATAAACATAAAAAATCTATCGTGTTTGTTTGCATATAACTAGATAAAGCAAAATCCATAGGTACATCATTTACCGCATGATACGTGCAATCCAAAAGCGCTAAATTAGATATATCTTCTTGTTCTATTTCAGGATTTTCTTTATTTGGATTCACTCTTAAAACATGAAGGTGTAATTGGTAAGTTTCTATAAAATCTAATACGTTAGAAAACTGTTTTCCATCTATAGTATCTTGAGGATCTAATGGTAATAATAATTCTTTAATTGGTGTAAAAGAATAATCTTCAGGAATAATTAGCGTTTTGCAATTTATTTTTCTAATTACATTTTCGGTATTGCTACCAAATAGAAACTCTTTAGCTCCTGAAGCTCCATTGGTTCCCATAACAATATAATCTATGTTTTTAATTTTAACTAACTGTTTAATTGCATCTGCAAAAACATCAAAATCTAAATGTGTTTCAAAACTGTAATTTACATGGGTATATGTATTTTTCAATTCTTCAACAAGAGCGGTTAGTTTTTCTTTAGGTTCTTTTGTAATAGACTCATAAATACTTTCTTTTGGAGAGTTCATCAAATCATCCGATGTAAAACTTCCTATTTTATGTATATGCATAACATGAAAAGTGCATTTTTCATTTTTAAAAAATTGCATCGCATACTGTATTGCATTTTCTGAATTAGTAGAAAAATCGGAAAGTAATAATATGTTTTTCATAATGTTTAGATTATTTCTTAAAGGTATTTTAAAAGTATAAAAAGAAATATGATTTAAATCAGCTTTGTCACATAAACCTTGCAAATTTTATTGTGAATGTAAGTAATAAAAATTAAATAAGACAATTTTATCTTATTTATTAGAATTGTGATATTTGTCATGTTTTTAAATTATTCTTAGCTTTAATTTCGTGAAATAATTAATAACTAACTAATATGAAAACTACACTGAAATTAATAACACTTCTTCTAGCACTAACCATGTTTAGTTGCTTTAATAAGAAAGAAACAGAATATGCAAACGCAGAAGATATTCCTGTAAACCGAGAAATGCTGGCAGAATTAACTTCGCCACCTAATGTGCCAACTCCAGTTGGAAGACGTAAAGCAAAAAAGCTTATCGTTAAAATGGAAATCCTTGAAAAAGTAGGTGAAATGACAGATGGCGTAGAATATATGTATTGGACTTTTGGCGGAACGGTACCAGGAAGCTTTATAAGAACCAGAGTAGGAGATGAGGTAGAATTCCACTTACAAAATCACCCAGATAACAAATTGCCACATAATATTGATATGCATGCAGTTACTGGTCCTGGTGGTGGCGCAGAATCTTCTTTTGTAGCTCCCGGACATGAAAAAGTATTTTCTTTTAAAACCTTAAATCCAGGATTGTACGTTTATCATTGTGCAACTGCTCCAGTAGGAATGCATATTGCTAACGGAATGTATGGATTAATTTTAGTGGAGCCAGAAGGTGGTTTGCCTCCAGTAGATAAAGAATACTACATTATGCAAGGAGATTTCTATACTAAAGGTGCAAATGGAGAACGTGGATTACAACCTTTTGATATGCAAAAAGCGGTAGATGAAAAAGCCGACTATGTAGTGTTTAATGGTAAAGTTGGTGCGCTTACAGGAGATAATGCGCTTACTGCAAAAGTAGGAGAAACAGTAAGGTTATTTGTTGGTAATGGAGGACCAGGTCTAGTATCTTCTTTTCATGTTATTGGTGAAATTTTCGACAGAGTACATGTGGAAGGTGGTGATTTAATTAATAAAAATGTACAAACGACTATGATTCCTGCTGGTGGTGCTGCAATGGTAGAATTTCGTGTCGATGTACCCGGAACTTTTATTTTAGTCGATCACTCTATATTTAGAGCATTTAATAAAGGTGCTTTAGGAATGCTTAAAGTGGAAGGTGAAGAAAATAAGAAAATATATTCTGGTGAAATTAGAGATGATATTTATTTACCAGAAGGTCCTGGAATTCAAAGTATGCCAACTACAGACGAAGTTGTAGCATCACAAATTCCAGCTAAATCTTTTGAAGAGCAAATGGAATTTGGTAAAAATGCATACATGCAAACTTGTTTTGCTTGTCACCAGGCAGAAGGACAAGGTATTCCAAATGCATTTCCTCCTTTAGCAAATTCCGATTATTTAAATGCGGACGTAAATCGTGCTATCGGAATTGTTTTACGTGGAAAAACTGGCGAAATTACAGTGAACGGTGAAAAATATAACAGTGTAATGACTAGACAAATGTTATCTACAGATGAAATTGCAAATGTGATGACATACGTGTATAACAGTTGGGGAAATTCTAAAAAAGTGGTCACCAAAGAAATGGTAGAAAAAGTTAAAAAAAGTAAATAATTTTTAAAATGATAAAAAGCCAAGCCTTTAGAATTTTGTTTGTTTTGTTAGTGTTTCAAACGATGCTTTATGCACAGTCTGAAGGCATGGTTTCTATTAAAGGTAGTCGGTATTTACCGCTATACGGAAGAGATTCTACTGTAGTTGCTGTTAAAGATTTTGAAATAGATGTGTATCCAGTAACCAATTCCCAATATGTAGATTTTGTGAAAAAAAATCCGAAATGGCAAAAATCGAAAGTCATTAGTTTATTCGCAGATAAAGGATATTTAGTAAATTGGAAATCGGATTTAGCCCTTAAAAACACCGAAAAACCGAACAGTCCAGTTACTTATGTGTCTTGGTTTGCAGCTAAAGATTATTGCGAATGCCAAGGAAAACGCTTACCAACGATAGATGAATGGGAATATGTTGCAATGGCAGATAAAACCACAAAAGATGCAAGGGTTAAACCCGAATATAATGCCGAAATTCTTGCTTGGTATGAAGCTCCAAGAACTAATGAAAATACTATAGGACTCCATCCTGAAAACTTTTGGGGAGTTCATGATTTACATGGTTTGGTTTGGGAATGGACGCTCGATTTTAATTCGGTTTTAATTTCTGGAGAATCTAGAAAAGACGTGGATAAAGACAATAATTTGTTCTGCGGAAGTGCTGCAGTCAATGCTACAGACTTAATGAACTATGCTGCTTTTATGCGCTATGCTATTCGCGGAAGCTTAAAAGCCAAATACTCTATGAAGAATTTAGGGTTTAGATGTGTTAAAGATATACCAAATGAATTTTAAAATTATGGATGGTAAATTTGAATAGTATTTTCTTTAGATGAGATAGAAAATATAAGCATAGCATTAGTTAAGGTTCTATTTTATATGGATATGTAAAGGAAATAGAAACGAATTTAACTCATCATTTTGAAGTTTATTTGGTATTAAAAAATCAATAAAAAATGAAACACTTAAAAATATTTCTTTCTGTTTTGGTAATTGTAATTGCTTTTACGGCTTGCAATTCTAAAACTTCTAAAAATAATTCGGAAGAATTAGCCGTTTACCAATGTCCTATGCAATGCGAAGGCGAAAAAACGTATAGTGAAGCTAGCAGTTGTCCTATTTGTAACATGGATTTGAAACTCGTAGAGAAAGCTTCAAAAGTATTGGAAACGAATGAAATTTCAGAAGCATCCATTTTCAATTTAACTTCTAAATGGCATACCGAAGAAGGTAAGGAGATTCAGCTTAAAGATCTAAAAGGAAAAACTTTAGTGATGGTCATGATTTATACTTCTTGTAAAGCTGCTTGTCCTCGTTTAGTGGCAGATATGCGAAATATAGAAGCGGAAATCCCAAAAGAAAACCTAAAAGATTTAAATTTTGTACTAATAAGTATCGACCCTGACACCGATACACCAGAACGTTTAAAAGCATTTGCTATTGAAAATCTTATGGATGATGAACAATGGACTTTTTTGCAGGGAACCGAAAGTGGTGTTCGCGAATTTGCTAATGTACTTGCTATGAAATACAAGCAGATTTCACCTATAGATTTTTCACACTCCAATATCATTAGCGTCTTTAATACCAAAGGCGAATTAATACACCAGCAAGAAGGTTTAGGGGTAGATAATAAAGATACCGTAGCTACCATTCTAGAACTTACACAATAAAATATCCTTCAAGATTTTAAAAACCTTACCGGAATAAAACAGAACTAAAAATGAAAAGTATATTAACAATCCTATGTTTAGGAGTTGTAATGACTTCTTACGCGCAAGAATTTGAGATTTCAACAGTATTAAGACCACGTTTTGAATATAGACATGGCTACAAAACTTTAACAGCAGATGACGCAGAGGCAGCAACATTTATATCGCAACGTACACGATTAAATTTTGGTTATAAAAGCGAAAAATTACAGATGTATTTAGCGTTACAAAATGTTAGAATTTGGGGTGATGTCTCTACATTATCTACTTCCGATACCAATGGAACTGCAATTCATGAAGCTTGGGCAATACTACATTTAGATCCTAAATTTTCTTTAAAATTTGGTCGTCAAGAAATTGTTTATGATGACCATAGAATCTTTGGAAACGTTGGTTGGGCACAACAAGCAAGAAGTCATGATGCATTTATTGCGACCTATAAACTAAATAAAAATAATCAATTGGATATTGGATTGGCTTTTAATGAAAATGCAGAAACTTTGTTTGAAGAGAATTATACTGTAGATAATTACAAAGCGTTTCAATATGCTTGGTATCATACGAAATGGGATGCGGTTGGATTAAGCTTTTTAATTCTCAATAACGGCTTAGCTTATGATGCAGATAACGAACAAAAAGTAGCGTATAACCAAACTATAGGTACGCATCTTACGTACAAGAAAAATAAGTTACAGGCAGATGCT
This sequence comes from Lacinutrix sp. MEBiC02595, assembly GCF_053601555.1. Taxonomy (NCBI): domain Bacteria; kingdom Pseudomonadati; phylum Bacteroidota; class Flavobacteriia; order Flavobacteriales; family Flavobacteriaceae; genus Lacinutrix; species Lacinutrix sp. MEBiC02595. The sequence goes on from NZ_JBSHNU010000201.1 coordinate 64,032, forward strand.
TCTATGTATTTTCAAACTGGAAAAATTGCAAACACAAGTTTGCATGCATATAACGTTACTGGAAATGTATTTTATACCATTAGTGAAGCATTTAAAACTGGTCTAGGAGCAGAGTACCTTTCTGGTACCGATAGTAACAGTACAGAAAACAAAATAAAATCTTTCAATCCTTTGTTTGGTACCAACCATAAATTTAATGGTTTGATGGATTATTTTTATGTTGGAAATCATATAAATTCTGTAGGATTATTAGATGTTAATGCAACTATAGCGTATCAAAAAAATAAATTTTCAGCAAAATTAATTCCACATGTTTTTTCCTCGGCAGCAACTGTTGTGGATACTTCTGGAAAAGAAATGAGTGCTGTTTTAGGTACAGAGCTCGATGTGGTTTTAGGTTATAAATGGACTAAAGATGTTCAATTTCAAGCAGGATATTCACAAATGTTTGCAACAGAAACTATGGAAGTTTTAAAAGGAGGAAATAGCGATAATGCAAATAATTGGGCTTGGTTAATGATAACAGTTAAGCCTAGTTTGTTTAAAACAACGTTTAAAAAAGAGTAAAATAAGGTTTTGGATTTATCACCAAACTGCAACTTCAAGAGCTGTTAGATTTCTATAATCTAACAGCTCTCTGTTTTTAATCACTTCCAAAATGCATCTTCTATATTATCCTTAAAGTCTTCTGGTTGATGGATTTTTTCTATTTGAAGCATTTGTTCTTCCGTAGCTATTTTCTGTATTTCAGGAAACAAAATGCGTTCTTCAAATCGGATGTGTTGTTCTAATACTTCTTCAATTTTACCTAATGTTATGGCGTCGTCTCCGGTTTCCGCAAATAAAGCCTTTATCTGTTTATGATCTGCTAAAGCTTTTTTTACAAGTTCATTATCTTCTTCTAGAATAGTAAAAATATATGTTTCTTCCATTTCAAAATGCGGAATTAAGTGTGTTTCAAAAAACCAATTAGCATACATTCTTATCCGTTCTGGAGCAATATTCTTGCTAAATCCAGATCTAATTTTCCAAGATAATAATAGTCCGTGATGATGTTCTCGACTTAATGGTTGTAGCGCTTTATGACGTTTTTGTGGTTTGTTTTGCATCGTGTTTTGTTTTAATAATATGTAATAAAATAAAAAGGATTCCTAATGGTAATAATATACTAAATAGGAATAATAAAAGATAATAATTGGTTAGCATTCCTTCTTCGAAATAAAATTTACAACCTTGAATAAGTAATAACATTTCGGTTAATATAAAACCTAAAAGAAAACTGTAAACTCCAATATATAGCGATTTTGTAAATCGGACTAAAGTCGTGTTTAATATAAAAGAAAAAAGAAAACCACTAATAATACCAAGCATCATTAAATGAATAAAACCTATTATAAAGTTACGATGTTCGAATACTACTAATGAAAATTCAGGAAAAAGTGTAAATGCTTGTACAAATGTTTTCAACACAAAACATACAACGCTAAAGAAATAAAGATAAAGTACTATTTTAGGTTGTGTTTTTGTGTGCTCCAACAAGTTAGGCTTAATAAGTTTTAAAAATAAATATAGGCTTGCAAGTTGTAAAAGGATCCCAAAAGCATTAATAAATAGTAGTGCTTTATGAGGTGCAAACCACTGAATTGGTAATGCAAAAGTTAAAATAGTAGCGGCAATTAATAGTTTGAAGAACAACCGGAATAATTTGGAATCTTCTATCTTAAGTACATGGAAAAACACAGCGATAACAGCAATTAAAAACCAACCATTAAATTGAAAATGCAAAAAGAACTGAATGGCTATTTGATAAAAGGCAGATGCTTGTCCTAGCATAGAAACCGCTGGTCCTAAACACCAAACACCAAATGTAGAAAGCACCATAAATAGGAGCGAAGCCTTCAGTAACTTACTAGTAACAATAGATTTGGTTTTATGATGTTTAAAAATTAGATAGGCAAAGTAATAACTGCAAAATATATGTAATGTAGAAAAGGAAATGGAAATTGCTGCATAACCTTGAAAAGGAAAGCTTAACATCATACCAATAACTGCAATTTCTGTGATCCAAAATAAACGATTATAAACCTGTGTTTTATCTGGAACAAAATAATGTGTAATTAGCGCAAACAACATAAGGTAAACCCAGCCTAACATGGCAACATGAGAATGAGCATGTGTTAAAAAGCGATAGTTTAAACCAATAGATTCTATAACCGAAAATCGCAGTGCCAAACCCATTAAAGCAGCAACCAAGAAGTTAATTAAACAAACAAGAATGAATTTTTTTTGCATTTTAATAAAAAATAGTCCTTACGTAAAGGTATCTGTTTTAATAAAAATCCCAGAACATGTTTAGGGAAATGTTCCAGGATTTTCTAAGTACTAAAGTTACAAATTATAAAATGCTGTTAATTAAATTGTTGCTCTAGTTTTATTGCTTCAGGGAATAGAATATTATTTTCTAAATGTATATGTAAGTGTAAGTCTTTTTCAAATTCATCCAGCATTGCAAAAGTTACTTTGTAGGTGTTACAAGCGTCTGCAGGAGGTGTATAATTATCGGTAAGTTCTGCTATTTCTCTAAAACGCGCGCCTTCGGTATCGTGTTCTTGCATCATCATTGCAATTGGGTTTTCAACGGTTCCAAATTGTGGCGATTGTATGTCCACATGCTCTAATTTCGATTTTACCATTCTTTTTACAAAAGGAAAGAGCATCAGTTCTTCTTTTTTCATGTGTGCTGTTAATTCGTTAGCAGAAGCAGTGAACAATTCATTTATTTTAAATAATTCTGGGTGACGCTCACCATGGACACGACAAAGTTTATCTAAAAACTGACGTAATACAGGGATTTTCTCTTCCACATATCTATGGTGTTTTTTTTCAATATATTCGGCTAGTAAATCTAAAGGCCAAGATTTGTAATCTATAGATTGGTCCGTTTTAGAATTTAAAACAGCTTCTAATTCTTGTGCTAACGTATTGCTATCAATACCTTTTTTTTCGCAAGCTTCTTCAATAGTTCTGTTTCCATTACAGCAGAAATCTATTTTATATTTTGAAAAAACTGCTGCAGTTCTAAAATCGTCTGCTACAAACTCACCTATTTGTTTCTGCGTATTTTTTTGTAATGTTTCCATAATGTATCTATTTTAATATTGGTAAAAAAGTGTTTGCCTTTTATCCTTTTATTTAATTAGGAGCGATCAGGCTATTTTTATCTCGGATAAATTTATCCTATTTATATTCAAATTTTTTTTAGATCTTTAAAAAGGAAGCTCCAGACTTTATGCCTAAAGCAAGCTCTTCTAAATTGGTCGTTTCTAACATGTGTTTTAATTCATCGCGTATCACCTTGAATTTATCATGTACAGGACAAGGATGATTTTCATCGCAGGTATCTAAACCTAAACCACAACCGTTGTATATATTATCGCCATCAATGGCTTCTACTATTTGCGAAAGCTTTATAGATGCAATGACATCTTTATCTATCACAAAACCTCCATAAGCACCTTTTACAGAGTTTATAATGTCATTTCTGACTAAAGCTTGTAAAATTTTTGCAGTAAAAGCTTTAGGAGAATTTATTTCTTCAGAAATTTCTTTTGGAGAAACAAGTTTGCCTTCCTGCGAATTTTTCGCAATGAAAATTGATGCTCTTATTCCATATTCGCAAGCTTTCGAAAACATATAGTTCTTTTATTTCTTCTATAAAGGTAAAACATTATTTTAATTAAGACAAGTTTATCCTAATTAAATATATGTTAAAAAATCGCTTGGCATTTTAACCAAGCGATTTCCTTTTTTTGTTAAATATAGATATTAAAATTGCTCTATCAAATAGTCTATTAAATCTGTAGTGGTAACAATACCAACTAATTTATCCTGATCTACAACAGGTAAGGCGTGAAATTCTTTTTTTGCTAGTATTTTAGCAACTTCTAAAATGGTTGTGTTAGAAGAAACACTTACCAAATTTTTTGCCATTACTTGCTCAATAGTAAACATATTATATACTACGGTGTCTACATTTTGTTCGTCTTCATCAATAGCATCTGCAAAACTAATACGTAACAAATCGGTATAACTTAGCAGCCCAATTATTTTGTTTCCACTGACTACCGGAATATGGCGGATATTATTTTTTTTGAATAATTTTTCTGCTATCTCTAGATCATCTGTGTGATTAAGCGTGATAACATCTGTTGTCATTATTTCTGAAACTGGCGTTCTTTTTTTCATCTTCTTATGGTTTTAAATTCTATATTAAAGATAGTTTAAAACGTGAAAAATAAATATGATAAAAGTCAGCTTAGCTACTTATTTTAAAACAAAATTAAATAATTTCTTTAGCAAATGCTTCACACATTTTTAAGGTGTCTTTTACATCGTAAATGGTAGTTCTAGGATTAATTAAACACATGCGTAAAACCACTTGATTTTGTAAAACGGTAGTCACTAGTAAAGCTTCTCTGGAGTCTACAACTCTTTTTGAAATCTCTTGATTGATAGCGTCTAGTTTTTTTTCACTGAAAGATTTTCCAATCGGATTATATCTAAAGTTGATAACCGCCAATGTAGCGGGAGATACTACTTCCCAATTGGCGCTTTTTCGTAAATCTGCTTCTACTTCTTCGGCTAAATCTATAGAATAGGAAACCGCTTTTTTAAATGCGGAAAGTCCGAAGGTTTTCATAGACATATAAAACTTTAAAGCTCTAAAACGGCGTGTCAGTTGAATACCATGATCGTAAAAATTAATTTCGGAAGTATTGCCTTCAATATCTCTTAGGTATTCTGGCTTTTCAGTAAAAGTTTCACTTAGCCATTTATGATTTTTCACTAATAAACATCCCATTTCATAAGGTTGGTATAACCACTTATGCGGATCTATTGCTAAGGAATCTGCTTTTTCAATTCCTTTTAATACTTGACTTCCTTTTTTGGATAAAATTGCAGCGGCACCATAAGCACCATCAATATGAAACCAAAGTTTTTCAGTCTTACATATTTTAGCGATTTCATTTAAAGGATCGACAGTTCCTGTATTTGTTGTTCCAGCGGAAGCAATAATACAAAACGGTTGTAAACCTTCTAATCTATCTTTTGCAATGGCATTTTTAAGTTTATTAATAGCCATTTTAAATTCTATATCGGTAGGGATAATTCGTATTTGCTCTTTTTTAAAGCCTAAAACACGAATTGCTTTTATATTTGAAGAATGCGCTTGATCGGAAAGATAAATAATAGCTTTCGAAAAATCATCGCCACATCGTTGTCTTCTTGCAGTTACTAGTGCTGTAAGATTTGCCATGGAGCCACCACTTGTAAAAATTCCACCACCTTTTTTAGTCGGAAATTTAAACAGTTTTAATAACCAGCTCATGGTAACTATTTCTAATTCCGCAGCAGCGGGAGAAGCAGCCCAACCACCAGAAAAAATGTTGAATCCTGTAGCTAAAGTATCTGCCATAACACTCACAAAATTACTTGGTCCAGGAACAAAAGAATACGATTTTGGATGGGTAACAATATTACTATTTGGCAATACTTTTTCGGTGACAAAATCTAAGACTTCTTTATAGTTTGTAGGTTCTTCTGGTGCTTCCGTTTTAAAAAGCAAATCCATTTCTTCTCTAGAAGCAGACGCTACTGGTTTCTTAGTGTTTTCTGTATCAAAATGTGCTACAATGGTGTCAATTACTTGATAACCATATTGCTTCATTTCTTCTTTACTTAATTGCAGTTTATGCGAATTGTCCATTAAGGGCATTTTTGTGTTTTTTATAGGAATAGGAAATACGCTTTATCAAAAGCCACTACTTTAGTGACAATCTATTGCACTAGATGCAACATCTACAATTGGAGCAGGAGAGAGGTAGGGAATACCTAAACCTAAACCACGAAGAATAAATAATAATCCTATAATTACTACAAAAATAGGAATCCCTTTTTGAATACGTTGCTTCATTTGGGTATTTAAAAATTTACCTAAGTAAATAGCGGAAGTCATTAATGGGATGGTACCTAAACCAAACAGCGCCATATACAAACTTCCTTGCCATGCATTTGGCATTGCCAATGAAGCGAAAACGGCCATGTATACTAATCCGCAAGGTAAAAAACCGTTTAAAAAACCAATGGTTAAAAAGGTGTCTACGGTTTTCTTTTTTAATGCTTTACCTAAAGAAGATTTTACTTTAGATATTATTTTATAAATAGGTTTTGAGAAATTGTATTTATTGAAAGTTTGTACAGGAATGAGAACCACAACAATCATTAATATACCAATGAAGATGGATAGTTGTTGCTGAAGTCCAAAGATGTAAAGACTTTTTCCAACCAAACCAAAAAATAAACCAATTAGCGAATACGCTAACAATCTACCAATATGATACGTAAATATTTGTGCTATTTTTTTTATGGAATTGCTGCGGTCTACAGGAAGCATAAATGCAATAGGACCGCACATTCCAACACAATGGAAGCTTCCTAGTAATCCAAAAATGAGTGCAGACCAAAGCATATTTATTGTTTTAGTAAAGGATCTCTTTTTTGTAGAGATAGTTTTTTCCGTTATATTGCCAATCTACTTTAATGTTCCAACGACCATCTAACAAACGTTTGTCAGGTATGAGCAAATTGTGGTTTGATAATGAAATTGGAATTTCAAAATCAAATTGTTTATTAGATGGTCTATATAGGAACACTTTACCTGTAATATTTTCTATAGGAAGGTTTTCTGGGAATAGAATAATAACACCTTCGGCTGTTTTTTTATAAGAGATATTTTCTGTTAAGTTTTGAGCGTTTGTTTCTTTATTGATCTCGTTTTGAAATTGTAGTTCTTGCTGGTAGTAATCTTCAACAACTAAATCATGGTCGTATGTACTATCTGTCATCATAGTGATAATGAAATACATGATAAAGCTAATAAACGCTACAAATGCGATTACGATTCCTGTTCCCCAATTTATTTTCATATCTCAACTTCCCACGAAGGCAGGAATCTCCTTTTATTAATTAAACGTTATTTTGTTTTTGGGCATTACCTTCCGTTTTACTTCAGGTCAGGCTTTCACAACTCGCTCTTTTCAAGGAGCTCAAACAGATTGCTCAATCCTTAATGCGCTTCAGGAACCAAAAAAACTTTTTTTACTTATAACTTCTTGGCCCTAAAAAGTTTACAGTAGTGGTTTCAATCATTTCATCACCACTATACACCTCAATCATAAGTTTACTTTTGTCTCCTTTCAACTTACTTTTGTCAATTTCAATAAATAAGGTTCCTTCTGCTAAACCTTGTGCAGGAACTTCAAAATTAGCAGCAGTGGAAACCATTTTTATTTCCCCTTCTTGTTTTCTAAGTTTGAATTTTATGTTTTCAATATCCTTCGTTGTTTTATTTACAAGTTTAAAGGTGAAAACGTTACTTATTATATTTTCTCCTTTATGCTCAAATAATTGCCCTGGAAGTCTTAAAACAGTAGCTTCTACATCATTTCTTAAAAGCAGCATTCCGCATAACATACCAGTAAGAATAGTAAGAACAGCAATGTATCCTTTCATTCTTGCAGTAATTTTGAATTTTTCTTTCTTTTCTATTTCATCTTCAGAAGCAAATCGAATTAATCCTTTTGGAAGGTCGATGCTTTCCATAATATGATCACATTCATCAATACAAGCAGTACAGTTTACACATTCTAATTGCGTACCATTTCTAATGTCAATACCTGTCGGACAAACATTAACACACTGCATACAATCAATACAATCTCCATGTCCTAAAGCTTCTCTATCTTCGTTTTTTCTGAATTTTTTACGACCATTTTCTCCTTCACCACGTTTATGATCATAAGCAACTACTATAGATTTGTTATCTAATAACACACTTTGTAATCTACCATACGGACAAGCAATAATACATACTTGTTCTCTAAACCAAGCGAAAACAAAATAGAAGACAGCAGTAAAAATAATAAGCGGAAAAAGAGTACCTAAATGGTCTAATGGATTTCCCGTTATATATTTTATAAGCTTATCACTTCCTATTAAATAGGCTAAAAAGACATTGGCGATAATAAAGGAGATTACTAAAAATACAAACCATTTTAGAAGGCGTTTTCTGATTTTTTCGGCATTCCATTCTTGTTTATCAAGTTTACGTTGTTTGTTTCTATCGCCATCAATCCAATATTCAATACGTCTAAAAACCATTTCCATAAAAATGGTTTGTGGGCAAATCCAACCACAAAAAACACGTCCGAAACTCACTGTAAATAAAGCGATAAACACAATACCTATTAGCATAGACATTACAAATAAGTAAAAGTCTTGTGGCCAAAATGGTAAACCAAAAATATTGAAGCGACGTTCTAAAATATTAAACAGTAAAAACTGGTTGCCATTAATTTTGATAAAAGGAGCAGCAATAAGAAAAATAAGTAAACCGTAGCTAACTATTTTTCGTTTGTTATAATATTTCCCACTAGGTTTTTTGGGGTATACCCAAGCACGACCACCTTCTTCATTAATGGTTCCAATGGTGTCTCTAAAAGATTCGTTTTCTGGTGTTTCCAAAATCTATTTTATTTAAACCTGTCTGATTTTTAAAGTCGGACAGGTTTTGATCCAAGTATTTTATTCTTTTGTAGTTTCTTCCCAAATATCCCCTTCAGCAGGTTTTGGTTCGGCAGGTGTTGTTCCTTGAAATTGTAATACATAACTTGCTACTTGCGCAATTTCGGCAGGTTTTAAACTTTGTTTCCAAGCAATCATTCCTTTACCATCACGTCCACCTTCTGTAACCGTTCGAAATACATTTTTAATTCCACCACCTAAAATCCAGTGTTTGTCTGTAAGGTTTGGTCCAATTCCACCGCCACCATCTGCTTTATGACAAGCAACACAGTTTTCGGAAAATATTTTTTTACCATTACTTAAATCGGAAGCATCCGTTAACAATTCAACAGTATTAAAATCGACTAAATCTTTTGCTGTTTTTTTGTATTCTTCAATATCAATTTTTGCCTGTGCATATTCCGCTTCTAATTCCATATACTGGTTATCACCATTAAAAATTTCGAATCTAGCAAAGTATACAACCGCAAATATTATGGAAGCATAGAAACTGTAAATCCACCATGGCGGAAGATCATTATCTAGTTCTTTAATACCATCATAATTATGGTCTAGAATAATTTCATGTTCTTCTTGAATTGGTTTAGCACCTAGTAATTTGGTATAGGTTTTATTTACCCAAGTAACTAGTTTGGATGTTTTTACTTGTGATGCATCATATCTCGCTTTCCCTTCTGCATCTAAACTTTGATACAGAATATTGTCCATAGAACCTACAATAGCTTCTGTAGCAATTAATATAAGTAATACAAGTAGTAAGAATACCATGATGATTGGCTTCTCAATAAAAGCTGGTTTAGTACCAGAATCGACAAAGTATTCTACAATGCCTACAATGATAAAAAATAGGACTGGTATTTTTAGCCATGACGGAAATAAATTTCTCATAGTTCGGATTGGTTTTGGTTATCTAATGGTAAATTGCTTACACTTTCTATATATTCTTTTTTTGCTGTAAATACCCATAAAAATAGGACTACAAAAAAACTGAAGAATATAAGTAAGGATATGATTGGGTATATTTCTATTCCAGAAATACTGTCCATATAATTTTTTGCAAACTTTAGCATAATTCTAGTTTTGAGTGGTTTCTAAATCTTTCACTTTTATATCGGTACCTAAACGTTGTAAATAAGCGATAACAGCTACAATTTCACGATTACGCATTTCTATAAATTCTGCACCTCCAGCGGCTTTATCTGCTTCGTAAGTTTCCGCAAAATCAGGATCTGCATATAGATTTTTTTCAATTCGCGTACCTTGCTCTAACATGGCTTGCTGTGCATTAGTAATTTCTTCTTCTGAATAAGGAACACCTAAAGAAACCATTGCTTTCATTTTCTTCTCTGTAAGTGATTTGTCTAGTTCATCTCTAACAATCCATTTATACGATGGCATAATAGAACCAGATGACGTACTTTGTGGATCATACATGTGGTTTAAGTGCCAGTTGTCTGAATATTTCCCTCCAATTCGATGTAAATCTGGACCAGTTCTTTTAGATCCCCATAAGAATGGATGATCGTAAACATATTCTCCTGCTTTCGAGTATTCTCCGTAACGTTCTACTTCACTTCTAAACGGACGAATCATTTGTGAGTGACATCCAACACAACCTTCACGAATGTAAATATCACGACCTTCTAATTCTAAAGGCGTGTAAGGTTTTACACTTGCAATAGTTGGTATATTAGATTTTACCATGATAGTTGGTACTATTTGTACAATACCTCCAATTAAAATAGCAATAGTTGCACCAATAGTTAATTTAATAGGCTTACGTTCTAACCACGTATGCCATCCTTCGCCAGCAGTACGTTTTTTAGAAACATGTTGTAATGCAGGAGCTTCCGCTAATTCGTCTTCTACTTTACTTCCTTGTCTTATTGTAATATAAACGTTATACACAAGAATTAACATTCCTGCAATATATAGCGTTCCACCAACAGCACGCATGTAGTACATTGGCATAATTTCGGTAACGGTTTCTAAGAAGTTACCATACATTAAAGTCCCGTCTGGATTAAACTGTTTCCACATACTTGCTTGTGTAAATCCAGCAACGTAAAGAGGTAACGCGTAAAATATAATTCCTAAAGTACCAATCCAGAAATGCAAGTTAGCAAGTCCGATAGAATATAACTTCGTTTTAAATAATCTAGGCACTAAATAATAGATCATACCAAAGGCTAAGAAACCATTCCAAGCTAAAGCACCAACGTGTACGTGCGCAATAATCCAATCGGTAAAGTGACCAATGGCATTTACATTTTTAAGGGAAAGTAAAGGCCCTTCAAAAGTTGCCATACCATAACCAGTAAGAGCAACCACCATAAATTTTAAAACAGGATCAGTACGTACTTTATCCCAAGCACCACGAAGTGTTAGTAGTCCGTTTATCATTCCTCCCCAAGAAGGCATTAATAACATAACCGAAAATGCTACACCAAGATTTTGTGCCCATTCTGGTAATGCGGTATATAGTAAATGGTGTGGTCCAGCCCAAATATAAATAAATATTAAAGACCAGAAGTGAATGATAGAAAGTCTATAGGAATACACAGGTCTGTTTGCAGCTTTAGGTACAAAATAATACATCAATCCTAAGAAAGGTGTTGTTAAAAAGAATGCTACGGCATTATGACCATACCACCATTGTACTAATGCATCTTGAACTCCTGCATACACAGAATAACTTTTCATAGCACTAACTGGAAGTTCTAAACTATTAAAAATGTGCAATACAGCAACCGTTACAAAAGTGGCGATGTAAAACCAAATAGCAACGTATAAATGACGTTGTCTTCTTTTAATCATGGTACCAATTAAATTGATTCCAAATACCACCCAAATTACAGCAATTAGAATATCAAAAGGCCACTCTAATTCTGCATATTCTTTAGATGTGGTGTACCCTAAAGGAAGTGTTATTGCAGCGCCAACAATCATTAATTGCCAACCCCAAAAATTAATTTTACTTAGTAAATCACTAAACATTCTCGCTTTAAGAAGACGTTGTGTAGAATAATAAACACCGGCAAAAATAGCATTACCAACAAAGGCAAAGATTACTGCGTTGGTATGTAATGGTCTTAAACGACCAAAGCTTAACCAAGAAATGCCTTCTGTGTAATTTGGGAAAATGAAAAGGAAAGCAAGCATTAAGCCGACAGTCATTCCTACAACTCCCCAGAGAATAGTAGCGTAAAGGAAATTTTTAACGATCTTGTTATCGTAGTAGAATTGTTCTTTTTCCATAATAATTAATTAGTCTTTTTAGTTTTTATAGTTGGTTTTGGTTTCTCTTTAACCAGTTCGTCTTCAAAAAGCATTCTAACAGATGGCGTATAGCTATCGTCAAATTGACCACTTTTTACAGCATAGATAAAAGCCGCAAAAAAACCGATTGCAACTATAATGCTGATAGTCAATAAAATATAAATAACACTCATACCTATTTGAAGTTATGGTTCAAAATTACGTTGGTTGCCTTTCTTAAAACATGATTTTTATCATATTTGGGAAATAATTTCCATTTAATTATCTCACTCAGGCGTGATAATTATTTAAGTTTTTTTCGATGGATACAAGCATCTTTTTTTATTTTTTCTGAGAATCTATGGGTAAACTTTGAGTATCTCCGCGAAATAGTTTTTAGTTCAATTTTCTACCTAAAAGGTTTGTTGCTATTGTGGTAAAAACTACAATGCTAATAGAACTTAAAGGCATTAAAATTGCTGCAACAACTGGTGCTAATTGTCCGGTTACTGCAAAGTACAAACCAATTACGTTATAAACAAATGAAAGTGCAAAACTCCATTTAATAATTTTTATAGCACTTTTTGAGGTTTTAATGTATTTGTATAATTGATTGAATTTGGAAGCGTCCAAAATAGCATCGCAAGCAGGAGAAAATACATTCACGTTTTCTGAGAGTGCAATACCAACATTACTTTGTGCTAGAGCTCCTGCATCATTTAAACCATCACCAATCATAAGTACTTTTGCTCCTTCGCTTTGATGGTATTTTATATATTCTAACTTATCTTCTGGTTTCTGGTTAAAAATCAACTTCGTTTTGGTTGGAAGTAATTTTTTTAGATTTTCAAATTCGCCTTCATTATCCCCAGAAAGAATTACCAAATCGTATTGTTTTTTTAGTTTGTTAAATAGTTTCGAAAGTCCTTTTCTATAGCTATTATAAAAAGTGTATTTTCCTTTATATTTATTATTTGTACTAATATGAACTGCTGTATTTAAAACGGAAGCTTCCGCAGAACCTACAAAACTAGCAGAACCAATTTTTATATTCTCTTTATTATGCGAAGCTTCAATACCTTTTCCTAAATGTTCTTCAAAATGGTTTAATGTGATGATATTATTTTCATCTAAAATATCATAAAGTGTTCTACTTAATGGATGATTAGAACCTCGCAGGGTGTTTTTTAGTAGTGTTTCTTCGGAAGTAGAAAGTATTTCCCCTTCATACGTTGCAGTACTTTGTTTGTTAGAAGTAATCGTTCCTGTTTTGTCAAAAATAATAGTATCTATTGCTGCTAATTGTTCAATAACAGAAGCATTTTTCACATAGAATTTCTGTTTTCCAAAGATACGAAGCAAATTTCCGAAGGTAAAAGGAGCAGAGAGCGCAATGGCACACGGACAAGCAATAATTAGTACTGCGGTGAATACATTCATGGCTTTGGTAGCATCTACAAATAGCCAAAAAGTGGTCGCTATTATGGCAATACTTAAAACAGCAATGGTAAATTGTTTACTTATTTTGTTGGTTAATGTGGTAAAGCCATCTTCTTTGTTTTTACTGAATACATCGTTACTCCATAATTGTGTGAGGTAACTTTGTTCCACAGATTTTAAGGCTTCCATTTCTATAACTCCTGAAGTCTGTTTTCCTCCAGCAAAAAGTTTGTCGCCAGAATTTTTACGAATGTTTTCTGATTCACCAGTCACAAAACTGTAGTCTATTCTTGCTTTTCCGTTAATAAGGATACCGTCTACAGGGATTAATTCTTCATTTCTAATAAGGAGTCTATCTCCTTTTTTAATTTCATACACTTGAATTGGAGTTTCACCAGCTTCCAAAGAAATTTTAGTTACTGCAATTGGAAAATACGATTTGTAATCTCGCTCAAACGAAAGGAATGCATATGTTTTTTGCTGAAAGAATTTTCCGAGTAATAAAAAGAATACCAAACCGGTTAAACTATCGAAAAATCCGGAACCTAAATCGAAAATAATTTCGGCAGTACTTCTAATAAAAAGCACTGCAATTCCCAGAGCAATTGGTACATCTATATTTAAAATATTTGCGCGTAACCCTTTGTAAGCCGAAACAAAATAATCTTGTGCGGCATAAAAAACCACAGGAAGTGAAAAAGCAAACATGAGCCAACGAAACAAATGTTTGTATTGTTCTAACCAAAATTCGCCAACTTCAAAATACTCTGGAAACGATAGAAACATGACATTACCAAAGGCAAAGCCTGCAATTCCTAACTTATAAATAAGGCTTCTGTTGATATGTTCTTTTCCTGTTTTAAAATCGTCTAAAGAAATATAAGGTTCATAACCAATACTACTTAAAAGGATTACAATTTCTTTAAGGGAAGTTTTATCGGAATTGTAAGTAACACGAACCGTCTTTTTACCAAAATTAACTTGTGATGATGAGATTCCTGGATTTAATTTGTTACCATTTTCTAAAATCCAAATACAAGAACTACAATGAATATGCGGAATATAAAGCGTAACAATTTGGGTGTTTCCATCCCTAAACTCTGTTAGTTTTTCAATGATGTTTTCTTGAGAAAGGAAATCATATTTACCTTGAATCTCCTTCGGGACTGCTCCTGGAGAAGCTTGCATATCGTAGTAACAGGTTAAATCATTTTCCGAGAAAATCTCATATACCGTTTTGCATCCATTACAACAAAACGACTTTTCGTCGAATTTTATAATGGAAGAATTGCAATCATCTCCGCAATGAAAACAAGAAGTCTTGTCCATAATATTTGCTCATTTATACCTGTAACAAAGGTTACAAAACATGTGCTTTTAAAATATGATATTTGTCATGTTTTAAGTAACTTTACAAAACAATAAATTTTAGGTATGAGTAGATGTGAAAGCTGTATTGCACGACAATTAAATTCTATGAATTCTTTAACTAAAGAAGAATTAAAAAAAGTGTCTGCCTGTAAAACAACTAGGTTTTATAAAAAAGGTGATGTTATTTTTGATGAAGGAGAAACCTTACATGGTGTTTATTGTGTAAGAGATGGCGTGTGTAAATTGACAAAATTAAGTGCTAACGGTAAGGATCATACTGTGAAGTTATTAGGGAAGGGAGAGCTTTTAGGGCAACGTTCTATAATCAGTGACGAACGCACTAATTTGAGTGCAATAGCATTAAATGATATAGAATTATGCTATGTACCTAAAGATCAAATAGTATCTAGTCTTCACGAAAACCATAAATTTTCTTTTGATGTTTTACAGCGTCTTGCTAAAGATTTAAAAGGGGCAGAAGAGGATTTAATTAATATGGCGCAAAAGACTGTAAAACAACGTCTTGCGCAATCTTTAATTTATGTAGAAAATACTTTTGGAAGCGATGATGCCGGCTATTTAAATGTTTTACTTTCTCGAGAAGATTATGCGAGTATTGTTGGTACTGCTACAGAATCTGCAATCCGTATTTTATCACAATTTAAAAAAGAAGGATTAATTTCTACATCTGGGAAACAAATAAAAATTGAAAATCTAGAAGCTTTAAAAAAAGTAGAATAGTTTTATCGAAAATAGATAAAATTATATTGAAATAGTTGTATTTTTATACTGCTATGAAAAAAGAAAGTATTCACAAAAAAGGCTTTGTATTTAAAACCTACGAAGCACCTTCACAAACGCCTTTCGAAAAACTTTTTGATGTATTTAAAGAGTTAATTACGCATACTTCTGGAGATTTTGACGAAGCTATAAGTTGGCTTCGTGAATTAGACAAAGAATATGAGTTAACGACTGCTGAATATACCATTGACGATTTTATTGAAGATCTTAAAGACAAAGGTTATATACGTGAAGAGATTAAACCCGACGGAAAGAAAGGTAATGCAATTACTGCAAAAACAGAACGTGCTATTAGGCAATCTGCATTAGATCAGATTTTTGGAAACATTAAACGAAGCGGTGCTGGAAACCATAAAAGTAAAGGCGCCGGAATAGGAGATGAGCATACTGGCGATTTTAGAAATTACCAGTTTGGGGATAGCTTAGACAAAGTGTCTATGACCGAAAGTTTACGCAATGCACAAATTAATCATGGAATTGGCGATTTTAATTTAACCGAAGATGATTTGGTGGTAGAAGAAACCACACATAAATCGCAAATGAGTACCGTGTTAATGATAGATATTAGTCACTCTATGATTTTGTATGGTGAGGATAGAATTACACCGGCCAAAAAAGTTGCTATGGCTTTAGCCGAATTAATTACTACGCGATATCCAAAAGATACTTTAGATATTTTAGTTTTTGGAAACGATGCTTGGCCAATTAAAATTAAAGATTTGCCCTACTTAAATGTTGGTCCGTATCATACAAATACCGTTGCAGGATTAAAATTAGCAATGGATTTATTACGAAGAAAACGAAATACCAACAAGCAGATTTTTATGATAACCGATGGAAAGCCAAGCTGTTTACGTATGCCGGACGGTACGTATTACAAGGATAGTAACGGATTAAACCCGTATATCACCAATAAATGTTATGCCCAAGCGCAACAAGCCCGAAAATTACATATTCCTATTACCACTTTTATGATTGCTCAAGATCCTTATTTAATGCAATTTGTGGAAGAATTTACGCATGCCAATCAAGGAAAAGCATTTTACACAGGTCTGAAAGGTTTAGGGGAAATGATTTTTGAAGATTATGAAACGAATAGGAAGAAACGAATTAAAGGATAACTAAAAAAGCTATTAGCTATTGGCTGTTAGCTGTTAATGAAAAACAAAAGAGTAAGCGCTAAAGGCCAAAAGCTAATAGCCAAAAGCAAACTTTATATGAAAATAGAAACAATACATACTTTAGGTGCATTAAAAAACGCTGGATATAAAAGCAGATCGATTAAAGACGAATTAAGAGATAATTTAATTGAAAAAATAAAGAATAAAACCACCGTTTTTGAAGGTGTTCATGGGTATGAAAATACCGTGATTCCAGAATTAGAACGTGCTATTTTATCCCGCCATAATATTAATTTTTTAGGATTACGCGGACAAGCGAAAACACGTTTAGCACGTTTAATGCTGAATTTATTAGACGAGTATATTCCGGTTGTGGAAGGTTCGGAAATAAATGATGATCCGTTGCAACCAATTTCTCGTTATGCTATAGAATTGATCAAGGAGAAAGGAGATAATACACCAATTACTTGGATGCATAGAAGCGAACGTTTCGCAGAGAAGTTAGCAACTCCAGATGTAACGGTTGCAGATCTTATTGGTGATGTAGACCCAATAAAAGCAGCGAATTTAAAGTTGAGTTATGCCGATGATCGCGTGATTCACTACGGCATGATTCCAAGAGCAAACCGTTGTATTTTTGTTATTAATGAGTTACCAGATTTACAAGCAAGAATTCAAGTGGCTTTATTTAATATTTTGCAAGAAGGCGATATTCAGATTCGTGGATTCAAATTACGTTTACCATTAGATATGCAATTTATATTTACTGCAAACCCAGAAGATTATACCAATAGAGGAAGTATTGTAACGCCTTTAAAAGATAGAATTGGTTCGCAAATATTAACACATTATCCAACAGATATTGAAACAGCGAAAAAAATTACAGAGCAAGAAGCTAAATCGGATGCAAGACAAAAGGAAAGTATTTACGTACCAGAATTAGCCAAAGACTTGTTAGAGCAAATCGTATTTGAAGCACGTGAAAGTGATTTTATAGACGAAAAAAGTGGCGTTAGTGCACGCTTAAGTATTACTGCTTTTGAAAACTTATTAAGTACAGCAGAATTACGTGCATTAAAATCAGGAGATGAAAAAACAACCATTCGTTTATCCGACTTTTTAGGAATCATTCCCGCAATTACTGGAAAAGTAGAATTGGTGTATGAAGGAGAGCAGGAAGGCGCAGCACAAGTAGCTTATAATTTAATAGGAGAAGCAGTAAAAAGCTTATTCCCAGAATTTTTTCCAGAGATTGAAAAACTTAGAAAAGAAGGAGATGAAAGTCCGTATGATGCTATTGTATCTTGGTTTTTCAATACTTCCGAAGGATTTGAATTATTAGACAATTTACGTGATAAAGAATACTATGATCTATTAGATGCCGTTTCTCCTTTGGATGATTTATTAGGAGAATACCAACCAAAAATTTCTAAAGAAGAAAGTTATTTTATAAAAGAATTTGTGCTTTGGGCCTTGGTCGAATATAAACAATTAAGTAAACATCGCTTTACAGAAGGGATTCAGTTTAAAGATCCTTATGGTAATTTTATAAGTGGTTTGTAAGCTTACCAAGTATCCCGAGATTTAATATTAGCATCGCAGAGTTTTATAATCTCTGCGATTCTTTTTTGTTTTGTAGCTTCCCGTTTGGCACTGTGTAACCAATACAAATAATGTTTTTTATAAGAAGGAGCGAAGTTGTTATAATTTTCAAAAGCTTTTGGTTTTTTGTTGAAGGCAAGTTGTAATGCTTCGGGAATGATTCCTTTTTCAACAGCATCTAAAGCGGTCCAACTTCCGTTTTTCTTCCCAATATTTATAATTTCTAAACCTTTTGGATGCATTAATT
Organism: Lacinutrix sp. MEBiC02595; assembly: GCF_053601555.1. NCBI lineage: Bacteria > Pseudomonadati > Bacteroidota > Flavobacteriia > Flavobacteriales > Flavobacteriaceae > Lacinutrix > Lacinutrix sp. MEBiC02595. The sequence goes on from NZ_JBSHNU010000201.1 coordinate 82,515, forward strand.
CTTCAGCAATTAACGCTTTAATATGCCTTTTGTTTAATGCGCTCCATATACTTTTCGGGTTTCTTTTACAGAAGTATTGTCTGCGTTTTCCATCTCCTAAACTTTTTACTGTAGAATCTATCCAACCATAACAAAGCGCAACTCGCACGGCTTCTTCCCAACGCATACTTTCGTTTTTGTGATCTACTTTGTAAAAAATGAGGTAGATGCCGTTATCACTATCATGATTAATATGCAGCCATTCTCGCCATTCATTATCCGATTTAAAATACAATTCAGCTAATTCCATAGCCATTAAAGTTTAACGGATTCTATATAGAAATCTTCATCTACTTGAATATCTTTATTTTTAATAGCCATTTCTTTCCATGCGCTATTCGGGAAAATCCATTGTTCTTTACCATCTATCGTTACTTGAATTGGCATATCAAAGTCTGCAACAATATTCGTCCATCTATATTTTAGCTGATTATTTTTAATTTTATATTCTAATGTAGGAATTCGTATATCTCTTAAATATTGATTGAAAAATGCAGTTAAATCTATTCCGCATTGTTCACTAATATAATTTTCAATTTGTGATGTAGTAACCGTTTGGTGGTAGAATGTTTTGTTTAATCCACGTAGAATTTGTCGCCATTTTTCATCGTCTTCAATAAGTTGACGCAGGGTATGTAGCATATTTCCACCTTTGTTGTACATATCACCAGAACCTTCATGGTTTACATTGTACACACCAATTATTGGGTTCTTATTTCTAATCCCTTTACGTGTTCCTATGACATATTTTGCGGAAGATTCTTTTCCATAGTAATAATCTAAAAATAGATTTTCAGAATAATTAGTAAAGCTTTCGTGAATCCACATATCTGCAATGTCTTTGTCTGTAATATTATTAGCAAACCACTCGTGGCCAGATTCATGAATGATAATAAAATCGAATTTTAAGCCTTCGCCAGTTCCTGATAAATCTTTACCTAAATAGCCTTTCTTATATTTATTTCCGTAGGTTACAGAACTTTGGTGTTCCATACCTAAATAAGGCACTTCTACTAATTTGTAACCATCTTCATAAAAAGGATAAGGACCAAACCAATGCTCAAAAGCTTCCATCATTTTGGGAGCATCTTTAAAATGAACTTTAGCCTTTTCTAAATTATCACGCAGTACATAGTAATTCATATCTAGATTTCCTTTTTCTCCAGGATATACTTCCGAAAAATGCACATAATCTCCAATGTTCACATTTACGCCATAATTATTAATTGGGTTTGCAACATGCCAATTGGTGGTAATGGTTTCATCTTTATTATCTACAATACTTTTAAGTCTTCCGTTAGAAACATTCATTAAACCTTTCGGGATTGTTACGCTAATATCCATACTATCTACCTCGTCATACATATGGTCTTTATTTGGCCACCATACGCTAGCACCCAATCCTTGGCAAGAAGTTGCTATAAAGTGGTTTCCATTATTGTCTTTTTTCCAAGAAAAACCACCATCCCAAGGTGCACGAACCGCTTCTTTAGGAGTTCCTTCGTAGTACACATCAATGGCATTTATATCGCCAATATTTTGTTTCTTTTTTAACGTTACAAAATGTGCATTACCAACGTGTTTAACTTCCAACTCTTCCTCATTTTGTGTTACTTTTGTAATTTGTAAAGGAGTTTGCAAATCTACTTGCAGGATGTTATTTTCTTTTAAAACAGTATACTGAATGGTGTTTTTTCCACCAATAGTTTTTTCGTCAGGATTTACTTTTATGTCTAAATGATAGTATGTTAAATCCCACCATGCACGTTCTGGCGTGATGCTTCCTCTTAAAGTATCTTGTTTTGTGAAATTATTTTTGGCTTTAAATAAACCTTCTTTTTTTTGAGAGAAACAAGAAGTTACTAGAAAACAAGTGATTACAACTAATAGATTTTTCATACGTTTAATTTTGCTCTAAAATAAGGAAAATAAAAAAGCCGTTTCATTTCTGAAACGACTTTTTGAAATCTAATTAAAGGTATCGTTAGAAGCAGTATTTATTTTCTACTGTTCATTTTTCTTCTTTTAATATTAAAGTTCCGAAAACGGAAGCATCTATCCATCCTCTGTTTTTATCTTCTCCTTCTATAACTTCAGAACCTATAAAGTTTTCACGTCTTTTGCTTGTGTCGTTATCGCAGTATGCAATAGCAAAACCGATGTTTTTATTTGCTTTTAAAGCAACAGGGATGTTTTGTTTACCATCGACAAAGCTATCATCATAAAGACTGATTTTAAGTTCCCAAATAGAAATGCTGCCATTGGTAATACGCTTAGATGCTACATGATTGTTGTAAAGTGTTGGTATTTTACCTGGAGCCATATCTACCACATTACCATCTAATGCTACATGATATGCAAATGCATTATGGTTGTATTGATGTTCACCTCCGCTATTATCTTCATCTATAAAGACTTCCACACAATCGTTGTCCCACCATAATTTTAATGGATCTTTATGTTGCGCATTAAGTATATCGTCTTGTATTTCTAGTAATACGTAAAGTGCATTTGTATCCCAAGTTAGTTTGTATTGTCCTTTGAAATCGTCTTCCGAATAGGTATCTCCAAACCATTTCTGATCTATTGGGTGCCATTTAGTAGTTTTCCAAATAGCCTCGGTAGGATTGCCATCTACGGTTATAACAGTTTCCGTTTTATGTACAATGGTAGGTTCTTTAGTAGGTTTTACGTTTTGTTTTTGAGCAGACATACAACTTACAAATAGAATTGCAGTAACAAGGAAAGTGAATATTTTTTGCATCATTTTCAATTTTCACCTAAAGTACTAAAATAAAAAAGCTGTTTCATTTCTGAAACAGCTTTTTTAAATCTAATTAAAGGTAAAGTTAGAAGCAGTATTTATTTTCTGCTTTTACTTTTTCAGCAATCTCGATACGTAAATCTACGATATCTGGATAGTTAGCATATTTTGTAAAACGTTTAAGACCCATTAACATCATACGTTGTTCGTCTCCTTCAGCAAAAGAAATAATACTTTCTTTTCCTTTTTCTTCTACGATATCTACCGCGTGATATAAATATAATTTCGCCATTGCGATTTGAGCAGATTGCTCTTTTTCGCTAGTACGTTTTACATTTTTCTCTGTTCTTAAAATTGCAGATTCTGCCATATAGATTTCAATTAAGATATCTGCAGCTGCAATTAATAACTGTTGGTGATCTTCTAAGTTTTGTCCGTATTTTTGAACAGCTCCACCAGCAACCATTAAGAAAGTCTTCTTAAGTTTTGCTATCATTATTTTTTCTTCCGCAAATAACTCAGAGTAATCCGGAGTGTCAAAAGAAGGTATACCCATTAGTTCTTCTTGTACTTTAGAAGCAGGACCTAATAAATCTACATGACCTTTCATTGCTTTTTTAACAAGCATACCAACAGATAACATTCTGTTAATTTCGTTAGTACCTTCATAAATACGAGCAATTCTAGCATCTCTCCAAGCAGACTCCATAGGCGTTTCTTCAGAGAATCCCATTCCTCCAAAAATTTGGATACCTTCATCCGCACAATTTTGTACATCTTCAGATACGGCAACTTTTAAAATAGAACATTCAATAGCATATTCTTCAACACCTTTAAGTTCTGCTTCTTGATGTGTATTTCCGGCAGCTTCACGCATATTGATTCTGTCTTCAATATTTTTAGCAGCTCTGTATGTTGCAGATTCACCAGCATAAGCACTAGCAGCCATTTCTGCTATTTTGGTTTTAATAGCACCAAAATCGGAAATTCTTGTTTTAAATTGTTTACGCTCGTTGGCATAATTTACAGCTATCGATATTACACGACGTTGCGAATCTAAACAAGCAGCAGCTAATTTAATACGTCCAACATTAAGTGCGTTCATAGCGATTTTAAAACCTTCACCACGACCAGCAAGCATATTTTCTACAGGAACAACAGTATCATTAAAAAATACTTGACGCGTAGAAGAAGCACGAATACCTAATTTGTGTTCTTCTTCACCTAAAGTAATTCCGTTTGGATTTTTTCCATCATATTCTACGATGAATCCAGTAATATTTTTATCGTCTTCAATACGAGCAAAAACAATCATCAAACTACAGAATCCTGCATTGGAGATCCACATTTTTTGTCCGTTAATTTTATAAGACTTTCCATCTGCAGAAAGTTCTGCAGTTGTTTTACCAGAATTAGCATCTGATCCAGCGCCAGGTTCTGTTAAGCAATATGCTCCAAACCATTCACCAGAAGCTAATTTAGGTACGTATTTTTGTTTTTGTTCTTCTGTACCATAAAGTGTAATCGGCATAGTACCAATTCCTGTATGTGCACCAAAAGCAGTACTAAAGGAACCAGTTCCAGAAGAAATGTAATCACAGGTTAAAACCGTAGAAACAAATCCCATTCCCATTCCGCCGTAAGCTTCAGGTACTGCAACACTTAAAAAGCCCATGTCACCAGCTTTACGCATAACCTCTTCTGTTAAGGCAAAGTCTTTAGCTTCAAAACGTGCTTTATGAGGAATGATTTCACGATCATTAAATTCCATTACAGATTCTTTCATCATGGTTTGTTCTTCTGAAAAATCTTCAGGAGTAAACACATCTTCACATTTTGTTTCCTTTACAAGGAATTGACCACCTCTTAATAATTCTTTTTCTTCTGTTGCCATTTTTTTATTAGATTTTAAGATTTCTAGAACCGAGAATCAAGACAGCTTAAGTCCAGATTTGAAGCTTGAAATCATTTTTTGTATTTATAATTGTCTGTTCGAGCGCAGTCGAGAACTATTTTTGAAACTATCCGATTAATAAGGTCTCGACTGCGTTCGACCGGACAGAAATTACGTTTTGTATTAATTAAGGAATTCAAATATCCCACAAGCACCTTGACCAGTACCAACACACATAGTTACTGCTCCATATTTCCCTTTCATGTCGCGCTTACGCATTTCATCAAAAAGTTGTACCGATAATTTTGCTCCAGTACATCCTAATGGATGACCAAGTGCTATTGCACCACCGTTTACGTTAATAATATCTGGGTTAAGACCTAATTCTCTAATTACAGCTAAAGATTGCGAAGCAAAAGCTTCGTTTAACTCAATTAAAGATAAATCATCTTGTTTTAACCCCGCTTGTTTTAATGCTTTCGGAATTGCTTTTACTGGTCCGATTCCCATGATACGAGGTTCTACACCTGCTGCAGCATAGTTTACCATTCTTGCAATTGGTTCTAAACCTAGTTCTTTCACCATGTCTTCACTCATTACCATTACAAAAGCAGCACCATCACTCATTTGTGATGAGTTACCAGCAGTAACACTTCCACCAGCAGCAAATACTGCTCTTAGTTTTGCTAAAGCTTCTTTGCTCGTTCCTGCGCGAGGTCCTTCATCTTTAGTTACAATATATGATTTTGTTGCTTTTTTTCCGTTGGCATCGACATATGTTTGTTCCACTTCAATAGGTACAATTTGATCTTGAAAACGATTTTCAGCTTGCGCTCTTAATGCTTTCATATGCGAATGGTATGCAAATTCATCTTGGTCTTCACGAGATACTTTAAACTGTTTTGCAACCGCTTCTGCAGTATTTCCCATTCCCCAATAATAATCTTCATGACCAGATTTTACGATGTCGTAATTCAATTCTGGTTTAAAACCAGTCATTGGAACGCTACTCATGCTTTCTGCTCCACCAGCAATAATACAATCTGCCATTCCGGCTTGTATTTTTGCAGTTGCCATACCAATAGTTTCTACTCCAGAAGAGCAAAAACGGTTGACAGTTACACCAGGGACATCTACAATATCTAATCCCATTAAAGAGATTAAACGTGCCATATTTAATCCTTGAGAACCTTCTGGCATTGCGTTACCAACAATAACATCGTCAATACGCTTTGGGTCTAAATTAGGAAGCTCCTTCATCATATACTTGATGGTTTCTGCTGCTAATTCATCTGTTCTTTTAAAACGGAACACGCCTTTTGGAGCTTTACCAACTGCGGTTCTATATGCTTTTACTATATATGCTGTTTTCATCTTTTGTGCTTTTGGCTATTAGCTTTTGGCTTCTAGCGTCTATAAATTATACATTATAATTGCCAATAGCGAAAGGCTAAAGGCTAATCGCTTAGTAATTTTTAATTACGTAACGGTTTCCCTTTGGTTAACATGTGTTGAATACGTTCTAAAGTTTTACGTTCTGTACATAAACTTAAGAAAGCCTCACGCTCTAAATCCAATAAATATTGTTCTGTTACTTTAGTTGGTTCCGATAAATCTCCACCAGCCATAACGTAAGCTAATTTATTAGCAATTTTCATATCATGCTCAGAAATGTAACGACTGTCTTCCATAGAATCTGTTCCTACTAAAAACATACCTAGTGCTTGTTTACCAAGAACTAAAATATCATTTCTTTTTACAGGTTGTGTGTAACCAGCATCCGCCATTAATACAGCGTGTTGTTTTGCTACTGCTATCTGACGATCTTTATTAACTACAACAATATCTTTTCCTTTTTGTAAAAGATTAGCATCAAAAGCTTCATAAGCCGAAGTCGATACTTTAGCCATAGCAATAGTTAAGAAATGCTCTTGTAACACATTTAATTGTACATCCCCTTTATGGAAAAGGTCTTGTGCTCTTAAAGCCATTTCTTTAGAACCTCCACCACCAGGAATCACACCAACACCAAACTCTACAAGTCCCATGTATGTTTCTGCTGCCGCAACTACTTTATCTGCGTGTAGCGATAATTCACAACCACCACCTAAAGCCATTCCGTGAGGAGCAGAAATAGTTGGGATAGAAGAATAACGCATACGCATCATCGTATCTTGGAAGTATTTGATAGCCATATTAAGCTCGTCATACTCTTGCTCTGCAGCCATCATGAAAATCATTCCAATGTTTGCACCAACAGAGAAGTTTGCCGCTTGGTTACCAACTACTAAACCAGCAAAATCTTTTTCGGCTAAATCAATAGCTTTATTTAATCCTGCTAAAACGTCTCCACCAATCGTGTTCATTTTAGATTGGAATTCTACATTAAGGATTCCGTCTCCTATATCTTCAATAACAACTCCTGAGTTTTTAAACACTTCGTTTGTTTTTCTGATATTATCTAAGATTATAAATGAATCTTGACCAGGAATTTTAGTTTGTGATTTTGTTGGAATATCATAGAAATATGAAGAACCTTCCTTTACGGAATAAAAGGAAGTGTTACCAGAAGCAACCATCTCATTTACCCAAGCAGCAGGTTCTAAACCTTCCGCTTTCATTAATTCAATTCCTTTTTCTACACCAATAGCATCCCAAATTTGAAAAGGTCCATGTTCCCAACCAAAACCAGCTTTCATTGCATCATCAATCTTGTAAAGCTCGTCTGAAATTTCTGGAATTCTGTTAGATACGTAAGCGAATAATGCCGTAAAGCTTTTTCTATAAAATTCACCAGCTTTATCTTTTCCTTTTACTAATACTTTAAAACGATCCACAACCTTGTCAATCGTTTTCGTTAATTCTAAAGTTGCAAATTTGGCACGTTTGTTTGCTCTATATTCTAAAGTGTTTAAGTCTAAAGTTAAAATATCTTTAGAACCATCTGCATGTCTTTCTAATTTATAAAAACCCTGTCCGGTTTTGCTTCCTAACCATTTATTTTCCATCATGGTCTGGATGAAATCTGGTAATTCAAACAATTCTAAACGCTCATCATTAGGACAGTTTTCATGAATCCCATTTGCAACGTGTACTAAAGTATCTAAACCTACAACATCTACTGTACGGAAGGTTGCCGATTTAGGACGACCAATAACTGGCCCAGATAATTTATCCACTTCTTCCACCGTTAAATCTAATTCTTTAACTGCGTGAAATAAACTTTGAATGCTGAAAATACCAATTCTGTTTCCTATGAAAGCAGGCGTGTCTTTAGCGACTACTGAAGTTTTTCCTAAGAATTTTTCACCATATTCATTTAAAAACTCTAAAACGGAAGGATCTGTTTTTGGTCCAGGAATGATTTCGAATAATTTTAAGTAACGCGCTGGATTAAAAAAGTGTGTTCCGCAGAAATGCTTTTGGAAATCTTCACTTCTTCCTTCATTCATGAATTTTATTGGAATTCCAGAAGTGTTCGATGTTATTAACGTTCCTGGAGTTCTATATTTTTCTAGTTTTTCAAAAACTATTTTTTTAATGTCTAGTCTTTCTACTACAACTTCCATGATCCAATCTACATCTGCCACTTTAGCAATATCGTCTTCTAAATTACCTGTCGTAATTCGACTAGCAAAAGCTTGACTATAAATTGGAGAGGGTTTCGATTTTAAAGATGCGGTTAAAGCATCATTTACTAATCTGTTTCTTACGACTTTGTCTTCTAAGGTTAACCCTTTAGCTTTTTCTTTGTCGTTTAGTTCTCTAGGAACAATGTCTAATAATAATACATCTACACCAATATTGGCGAAGTGACATGCGATACCCGATCCCATAATTCCGGAACCAATAATCGCAACTTTTTTAATTCTACGTTTGCTCATGTTATTTTAAGGTATGTTCTTTTTTGTTGTATATTTTTTTGTTTGAAATCATGTTGTTAATGATTTCTGCTACTTTATGAAAACTTTCTAATTCTTCTGCAGCTACGTTTGCTTTAATGGTTTCATTAAAGGTTAGTACTTTTTCTTTAGAGTAGTTTCTTTTTTTTCTGCCGAACTCGGTTAAGAAAATGAGTACACCACGACCATCTTCGGGATTCGGTTTACGTTCTATTAAACCTCTTTCCTCCATGTTTTTTAAGGTCCGTGATAAGCTTGTTGCTTCCATTCCCATTTTTGGACCTAAAGATGTTGAAGGTGTTCCGTGTTCTGGATCTATACTTAATAAAGCAAAACCTGTAGCCATTGTACTGTCAAACTTTGAAGCTTCTTCATTATACATTTTGGTTACAGCTAACCATGTGGTTCTTAACACATAATCTATTGTTGCATCTTTCATTTAGAAATTTTAGATTCCCAAATATACAAAAATATACTATGCGTGCATAATAAATTTGAAAAATATTGTGTAGAAATTAAAAAGCTCCCATAAGATAGGAGCTTTTTGGTATTTATCGGTAAATTTTATCGTAAAGATCTTGATACATCTTTTTAATTACAATTCGTTTCATTTTCATGGTAGGAGTAAGGTGTCCGGAATCGATAGACCAAACTTCTGGTGTAAGCTCAAAGCGTTTTATTTGCTCCCATTTTCCAAAATGTAGATTGTATTTCGTTATTTCTTCTTGGATACGATCAATTACCTCTTGAGAAGTGGCGATGTCTGCATCCGATTTACCGATATTCAATTTTTTATAATCTATCCAATCTCGAATGTAATCAAAATTAGGTTGAATTATAGCTCCTGGCATTTTTTCGCCTTCACCAACAACCATGATTTGTTCTATGAAAAGGGATTGTTTCATTTCGTTTTCTACAAGTGGTGGAATTACATATTTACCACCCGAGGTTTTAAACATTTCTTTCTTTCTACCTGTAATTTTAAGAAAACCATCCGCATCCAATTCTCCTTTATCTCCAGTATGAAAAAAGTCTCCAGTCATTACTTCCTTTGTTTTTTCTGGGTCTTTATAATACCCCATCATAACGTTAGGTCCTTTTACTAGTATTTCGCCATCTTCGGCAATTTTTACTTCTACATTTTTAATTGGTTTCCCTACGGTACCTACTCTAAAATGATGGTTGGCATACATTTCTACGGAAACAACAGGCGAAGTTTCTGTAAGTCCGTAACCTTGCATTACTTTCATTCCAGCAGCCGAAAACACTCTCGTTAATCTTGTTTGTAAAGCTGCACTACCAGAAACCATGGTATGTAATTCGCTTCCAAGTGCTTCTCTCCACTTACTAAATATAAGTTTGTTCGCAATTTTTAATTGAAATTCGTACCAAGCACCATTTGCGCCATAAGGTTCCCATTTTTCACCCAAACGAACTGCCCAAAAGAATAATGCTTTTTTTATACCCGATAAATCATCGGCTTTAGCAATAATCTTATCGTACACTTTTTCTAGTAATCGTGGCACAACACTCATTAGGTTAGGTTTGACTTCTTTAGCATTTTCGCCAATTTTATCTATTCCTTCTGCAAAGTATATGGTAGCCCCTGCATATTGATACAAGTAAATTAGTACGCGTTCAAAGACATGGCAAATAGGTAAAAAACTTAAGATTCTAGTTTCTTCACCAGTTGCAAAAGGTAATCGATCGGAAGCATCTAAAGCGTTACTCGTGATATTATTATGTGAAAGCATCACACCTTTAGGTTTTCCTGTGGTACCTGAAGTATATATAATGGTTGCTAAATCAGAAGATAGTACCGCGTCTTTTCTAGCTTGTACTTCGCTTTGATTACTTTCATCTTCACCTAGCTCTAATAATTCGGAAAAATGTTTACATCCTTCTATATCATCAAAGGAGTACACTTCTTTTAGTTTTGTGTTTGCTTGTACTTTACGTACTTTTTCTAAGACATCGGCATCCGATACAAAACAGTAGATTGCTTCACTATGGTTTAATACATATTCATAATCTTCAGCAGAAATAGTTGGATAAATAGGAATGTTTTGGGCTCCTGTTTGCAGAATACCAATATCCATGATATTCCATTCGGTTCTATTTGTGGTAGAAATTAATGCGATTTTATCATTTTTCTGAATTCCCATTTTTAACAAAGCCCTACTAATTGCATTCGCTTTATCTACATATTCTTTGGTAGATGTTGCTATCCACTTGCCATCTTTTTTAGTTACTAATGCAGCATCTAAATTGTATTTCTCAAGTTGATAATGCGGAAAATCAAAAAGTCTAGTAATCTTTGTCATTAGAAAAATTTAGTTAGAAGGATTGCAAAGTATGAAATTAATAATTGTTTTCAAATAACTAAATCAAAAAGGAACTATAAAAAATTATAGTTCCTTAAAAAATGGACTGATAGAATAGCTATTGTTTATCATTCGTAATAAAAAATTATAGAATCCCTAAATAACTAACTAAAATAGAAAATTAGAATGATACGCTTATTCCATATAAATGTAGAAAACATGGACTTAAATACGTTGTATTTAACCGTAAACTTTAATTTTTAAGAACTTTTTTTATTAAATCATTCTCCTTTTTAAAAAAGGAAGTAGGTGATTCATTCATAAATAATTTAAAATCTTTATTAAAATGTGAAGAATCATAATAATTATACATGTAAATAAGGTCTTTTAAATCAATCTCATTATTTTCATACTTTTTTAAAAGTTTTATAAATCTATAGGAGCGAATATATTTTCCTGGAGTAATACCTACAATTTTTTTGAATTGCGTTTCTAATGTTTTTTGGGATATGTTCGTTTCAAATAAAATTTTATCTATAGGAATTAAGCCTTCACTATCTCGTATTAAATCAATGGCTTTATCTATAAGTATGGTATTTTGATTGATGGTTAAAGGAGATTCGTTCAACAGTACTTCTATTTCATGTACTGCTTTTTTTGGTGTTTTGTAATCTTGAAATATGTTATTTAGCTTTTTAGAAAAATCGACACTTATTTCATGTAGTGGAATATGTTTATTCTTGATTTGATAAACATCAATATTCAAAATTTTATGCAATGCGGTTGGGTGTAAAGTAATACCAAAGGATGTGCCTAATTCATTAACCGCTAATTTGTAAGATTGATAGAACAAGCCACTTAAAGTTAATTTATTTAGTGGTATTTCTTTATTTTTTACAATGGCTTTTTGCCCAGGTGTAAAAATATACGTGATGATAGAATTGCCACTTGGTAAAATGGTGGATTGAAATGGTATTGCATCTTTTCCAAATAGAAGTTCAAAATATTGATCAACCAAAGGAGAAGTCTTCTCGTTTTCAAAATATGTTAGTTGCATTTAATGGATTCTAAGCTGCTTAATTATTAAATGTTTTTTTAACGAAAACTTTGATTTTTAGAGTTATATATTTATGGTAAGTATGTAAAACATTTTTTGCTTAAAAAGCAAGTTAGGAAATGTTGGTTTTGCGAAATTAGTTATATTTAATTAGGTGTCCTTGTAAAATATCGAAATTATAGTTTTTTTTCTACATAAAAGATAGGCTATTTTTTATTACTGTACTTTTTAGTTCTTTACACGTATTTTAATCCTGTAAAAACGGCTTCTTTTCTATTTAATAGTTAATATTAAACGTTATAGTAAGTAATTATATAGTATTCGTTTGCGTCAAGCGGAAGATTACATTTTACTATGCATGAGAAATCCAAACGCCTAAATTAGCGCCTTGTCGCTTTGATAACATTACCGAATTAGTATGATGATTTCTAACGGAAGCAAAAGAACTTTCAGTTGTGATAGTTCCTTTTTAAATTATACTTTTAAGTAATTAATAAGAAAGCCAAAACAGTAATATTACGTATTTTTGAAGTTTTTTAAATACAGATTATGATTAAAAAGCATGTAAAGAAGCTTTCTTTTATTTTAATAATAGTATGTCACTTAGGCTTTTTAGCCGCCATTTTATTTGAAAAACAGAATAATATTTTTATTTCCGCATTTGTTCTCTTGGCATTAATATTACTCCTCGTTACGTACAAAAAGACACCTTTAAGCGCAGGAAACCATAGTCTAGAACATGTGTTAACCATTGCGTTTGTGTTTTTTGGAGCTATTATAACGTATATTTTATCTGTTTCTTTTGGTTTGAGTAGTGTGCTGTCGGCAGGTTTGGTAGGTCTCGGCGTTAGTTTTATACCAGGTTTTTTTAAAAAGAATACTTTTATTCAAGGTATGCCCACCGCTGTTTATTGTGGTGCTTTTGTTGGTATGACAAATGTTAGTGTTGCTCCAGATTATATATTTATTACGCTGGCAAGTACGATTACTGGTCTACTTTTAGTTGGAACTAAAGATGCCTTTCATGGCGTTGGTGGTAAATTAGGAACTTTAGCTTTTGGAGGTGTTACACTTGCATTTTTTATTACATTTTTTATTTCGCAATGGATATAGCACATTTTATATTGCTTTTGGCAGGAGGTTTTTCTTCTATACTCACTTTTGTTTTACAAGTGAACTATAAACAAGGTGCTGTAAGGGCATCTGCTTTAGTTGGTGTTTTTGTTGGTATCTTTGTTTTAGTATTTCCTAAATTACTATCTCCTTATTTAACTACAAATTTACCATTAGTTTGTTTCGGTGCTTCCTTTATAGGTATGGTTTCTTCTAAAGTATTGTCTAATTATTTTTTAATTGGTATTTCAGGAATAGTATTCACTCTTATTTTTTTAAATACAAGTACTTATTTTCAGGGGTTTGGTGGCGGATTGGGATCTGCGGCATGTATCGCGCTTTTAGTGACTTTAAGTATTCCTATTTTGAAGAAAAAGGGAACGTTAAGCAATGGTTTTTTTCAACTTAGAAATCAAATGCGATCTAAAAAGAAAAGGAAGAATAAAAATAAATGAGAAACTGTTTGTTTTGAAGAACGGAAACAAAAAAAGCGATTTAAGATAAATTTCTTAAACCGCTTTATGATATCATAAGAACAAACTTTTATTTGTTTTCAATCCAATTTTTAGCATTTATAAATGCTTCTAGCCAAGGCGAAACTTCGTCCTTTCTGTTTTCTGGGTAATTCGCCCAGTTCCATTGAAAAGTAGAACGCTCAATATGTGGCATCGTTACTAAATGTCTTCCTGTTTTATCACAAAGCATTGCCGTGTTAAAATCGGATCCATTTGGGTTATGCGGATATTCTTCATATCCATATTTTGCAACAATGTTGTATTGGTTTTCGTTAAGCGGAAGATTAAATTTTCCTTCGCCATGAGAAATCCAAACACCCAATTTACTTCCTTCTAAAGAAGATAGCATTACCGAATTATTCTTTTGAATAGCTACTGAAGTAAAAGAACTTTCATGTTTATGAGAATCGTTATATGTTAGTTTTCCATGGGTTTCGTGCTCCGGATTTACTAATTCTAATTCCATCCAAAGTTGTGCACCATTACAAATACCAACAGATAAAGTATCTTTTCTTTTAAAGAAATTCTTTAAAGCAGTATTTGCTTTTTCGTTGTATTTAAATGCACCAGCCCAACCTTTTGCAGAACCTAAAACATCGGAATTAGAGAAACCTCCAACGGCACCAATAAACTGAATATCCTCTAAGGTTTCACGACCAGAAATTAAATCGGTCATGTGTACATCTTTTACATCAAAACCAGCTAAATACATCGCATTTGCCATTTCGCGTTCGGAGTTCGATCCTTTTTCACGAAGGATTGCAGCTTTTGGCCTCGAATGCGCAAGACCTGAATCCTTTTTGTCACTTCGAGCGGAGTCGAGAAGTCCTGTGAAGTGTTTTGGAAATGTATATTGTAAAGGTTGCTTTTTATAATTATCAAAACGATCTTGTGCTAAACCGTTTGCTGTTTGTTTTTGGTCGAGTAGGAAAGAGGTCTTGTACCAAACATCTCTTAATCTAGAAATGGTTAATGTGAAAACTTCCGCATTATTAATAATACTTAATGTATCGCTTTCTGTAACTTTTCCTATGTTGAAAAATGCAATATCAGCTTCAGTTAATACTTTTTCTACGGAAGCATCCGAAGATTGAAAAACAATTCCTGCATTTTCAGAAAAAAGTAATTTAATAGAATCTTTTTCCGCTAAATCAGACAAGTCTAATTCCGCACCAAGATTCGTGTCTGCAAAACATAATTCTAATAAAGTAGTAATTAATCCACCCGAAGCAACATCATGTCCCGCAACAATTTTGTCGTCTTTAATTAATTGCTGAATGGTATTGAATGTCTTTTTAAATTGTGCAGCATCTTTAATGGTAGGTGTTTCTTTTCCTACTTTGTTTAAAACTTGTGCAAAAGAACTTCCTCCTAATTTATAGTTGTCTTCAGATATGTTAATATAATAAATGTTTCCAGCGTTTTTCTTAAAAACAGGCTCTACCACTTTAGTGATATCGTTACAGTTTCCAGCTGCCGAAATAATTACGGTTCCCGGAGAAATAACATCTTCTGTAGGATATTTTTGCTTCATAGAAAGGGAATCTTTTCCTGTTGGAACATTGATTCCTAAGTCGATAGCAAATTCTGAAATAGCTTCTACAGCTTCATAAAGTCTAGCGTCTTCTCCTTCATTTTTACAAGGCCACATCCAGTTTGCAGATAATGAAATACTTTGCAATCCATCTTTTAAAGGCGCCCAAACTATATTGGTAAGAGATTCTGCAATAGCGTTTCTACTTCCAGCTTTCGGAGAAATTAATCCTGAAATAGGAGCGTGGCCAACCGACGTTGCAATTCCTTCTTTTCCTTTATAATCTAAAGCCATCACACCACAATTGTTAAGTGGTAATTGTAGTGGCCCTGCACATTGTTGTTTGGCAACTTTACCACCAACACAACGATCGACTTTATTTGTTAACCAATCCTTACAAGCAACAGCTTCTAATTGTAATACTTGATCCAGGTAGTTTAATATATTATCTGAATTATAGGTAACAGCATCATAATTTCTGTTCACCGTTTTATCTGTCATTATTGTTTTTGGGGAGCTACCAAACATATCCTCTAAAGCTAAATCCATTGGTTTTTTACCAGTAGTTTTAGATTCAAAAGTAAATCTATCATTTCCTGTAACATCTCCAACGGTATACATTGGCGAGCGCTCGCGTTCTGCAATTCTGCGAAGTGTATCTACGTGTTTTTCGGCAATAACTAATCCCATTCTTTCTTGAGACTCGTTACCAATAATTTCTTTTGCAGAAAGGGTTGGATCTCCAACAGGTAGTTTATCTAAATCGATGTTTCCACCAGTATCTTCAACTAGTTCTGAAAGACAATTTAAATGCCCTCCAGCACCATGATCGTGAATAGAAACAATAAAGTTTTCTTCACTTTCTACCATTCCACGAACGGCGTTTGCAGCACGTTTTTGCATTTCTGGATTAGAACGTTGTACTGCGTTAAGCTCGATACCGGAAGCAAATTCTCCAGTATCTGCACTAGAAACAGCAGCGCCACCCATTCCTATTCGGTAGTTTTCACCACCAAGAATAACAATTTTATCTCCAACTTTTGGTGTGTCTTTTAAAGCTTGTTCTGCTTTACCATATCCAATTCCTCCAGCTTGCATGATGACTTTATCGAAACCTAGTTTACGTGCTTCTTCTTCATGTTCAAAAGTTAGAACAGATCCGCAGATAAGTGGTTGACCGAATTTGTTTCCAAAATCGGAAGCACCATTACTCGCTTTTATTAAAATATCCATTGGCGTTTGATATAGCCAAGGACGTTCTTGCATTTTTTGTTCCCAAGGTCTTGCTTCTTCCAATCGAGAATAGGATGTCATGTAAACCGCTGTTCCTGCTAATGGAAGCGATCCTTTTCCGCCAGCAAGTCGATCTCTAATCTCTCCTCCAGAACCAGTGGCAGCACCGTTAAAAGGTTCAACAGTGGTTGGGAAATTATGGGTTTCTGCTTTAATAGAAATCACAGAATTGAAATCTGTAGTTTGATAAAAGTCTGGTTTATCTGCAGTTTTAGGAGCAAATTGTTCTACTCTTGGACCTTTTACAAAAGCGACATTATCTTTATATGCGGAAACAATATCATTAGGAAATTGTTTCGATGTTTCTTTAATTAATTTGAAAAGGGAATTTGGTTTTTCTTCACCATCGATGATAAATGTTCCGTTGAAGATTTTATGACGACAGTGTTCTGAATTGACTTGTGAGAATCCAAATACTTCCGAATCGGTTAGTGGTCTTCCAATTTTTTTAGAAACACCTTCTAAATAAGCAACTTCTTCCTCATTTAGGGCTAAGCCTTCCTGTTTGTTATAAGCAGCAATATCTTTAATGTTGAGAATAGCTTCTGGCTGAATATTTATGGTAAAAGAGTCTTGATTGATTCCTTTATATTTTTCAGAAATCATAGGATCGAATGCATCAAACGCTTCCGTAGATGCTATAAATTCTTCTATTCTTATAATATCTGTAATTCCCATATTTTGGGTAATTTCAACAGCATTAGTACTCCAAGGTGTTATCATGGCAGCTCGCGGACCAACAAAAAAAGCATCTAAAGATGCTTGTTCTATTTTGGACTGGTTGCCAAATAACCATGTCAATTTTGAAATGGTTTCGGTTGATAATTCTTTTGTTGCTTGAACAGCAAATAGTTTACTGTTTTGGTTTCCGAAGAAATGAATCATTATATAGTGGTTTGAGTGTTGTTTTTAAAGAAACAAATTTAGGTTTTTTAGTTAGAATTTTTCAGTAAAATTCATACTTAATTTTTGTTGGATAGAAAAAGAATTTATTCTAGAAACTTAAAACTGTTTGTTATTTTTTTACCTGCTTCTAAATCTATATTATAACAATATATCGTTGCTTCATAAGTAAGGCCTAGTTCTTTGTTAATAAAAGCAATAACATAAACAGGAGTATTTGTTTCTTCGAATGTATCATAAGCAATTACATAAAAAGCACTTTCTATATATGGCAAGAAAGCACCGTCTTTAATATCTTTTAAGCCTAAAAGTTTAGCGGTTAAATAAGCGCCATATTTTTGATGTTTTATAAAAGCGGGAGACTGTTCTTCTATAGGGATTATTTCAATATCTACGGCAAAGTTATTGTTTTCGTAACCTAATACCGTTTCTGCTTCGGTATCGTATTGTTCTAATACTTCTGGTGACGTAAAAGCTATTTTATACTTATCGGACTTTACATTGTACTGTGCGTTGCTAGTAGTGAATACTAAAAATAAAATAATAGAAGTTATAGTTTGTTTCATGTTTATTACCTTTTTAAGGTTGGTTAAAGATATAAAATCTATGTAGACAAAAAAAAGCGACACCAATTGGTGTCGCTTTAGTTATATCTTGTAGTCCAATGTTTAAGACTTAATTAATTTTTTAGTGGTACTTCCATTAGATGAAGTGAACTTTACTAAGTAAACACCTCTAGATAATCCAGAAATATTTAATTTGTTTTGACTAGTAGTAATGTTTTGCATTTTTATCTTTTTACCTAGAATATCGTAAACTTCTACCGAAAGGTTTTCTTTAGATGCAATAGTCACCGTATTTCCTTTTGATGGATTAGGGTACATTTTAATAGCATTTACCGTTTCAAACTCATCTACAGAAAGGTCATTTTGCCAAATATCAAAAATATATTCTGGATGATCAATGTATGGATTTCTATTATTTTGTCTACCAAATATAGCATTATTTCTATCTATCTCTCTAGGAGATACTGGGTCTTGTGAATGCCAAGTATAAAGAATATTTAAAAAGGTATCATCAAAAGCTTTACTAGCAGAACGATCAAACATGTCAAAAGAACCAAAACCAGTTAAACGATCTTCGTATCTAGTAACGAAGTAAAATATCATTCTTGCAATATCTCCTTTAAATTCGTCAATAGGTTCAAAAACAGTACTGGTGTATCCTGCAGAGTAACCAGAGTTTAAGTTGTTTCCTTTTTTAGTACCATTACTTGTTGTTAAAGTAGCATTGTTTACAACTCCAAAAGGTAAGTTTCCTCTTTGTCCATTAACATATTTATCTGAAGGAACAACAAAATGAGCGTCATGTCTCATTGGAGCATCTCCATCAAAAATATTTTGAGGTACAATGTGTTCTCTATTAAAACGTTGCCCTTCTGATGTTCCAGAAAAACCATCATCTTGTTGGGCGGATCCATAGGTGTATTCATAAGAGTCTGCACCAGATGGGTTTTCAGAATACATGTCTAAAAGAGTACCATTATTTTCATAATATATATCGATATCAGACAATTCAAAAGTACCATATAAATCATTGTAAGAAAGATTTATAGAAGTATACTCCGGACTTAATCCATCATTAGAGTTGTCAATGATTTGTTTTAATTGGGTCTTTAAAGTATAGCCAGATCCTGTTGCTGAGTTGTAATAATTAGAAGGTACCTGAGCAGAAACGGTAATAGTTACTAATAGTAATAATGCGGTGTAAAATTGTTTCATTCTGTAATTTATTTTTTCTTTTCTAATAGTGCCATATAGAATCCGTCGAAACCAGATTCGTGTGCTAGTATTTTTTTCTCTTTAACAAAGGTAAAGTCTTTACCCGATTCCGATTCTAAAAACGATTTAACTTGGTCTTGATTCTCAGAAGGTAAAATAGAACAAGTAGCGTATACTAATTTTCCGCCTGGTTTTACCATTCTAGAATAGGACCTTATAATTTCGGCTTGTGTTTTCTTTATTTTATCAATAAACTCTGGTTGTAGTTTCCATTTAGCATCTGGATTTCTACGTAAAACACCCAAACCAGAACAAGGAGCATCAATAAGAACTCTATCTGCTTTGTCGTATAATTTTTTAATTGGTTTTGTAGAATCTATTACACGGAACTCGATATTATGTGCACCTGCACGTTTTGCTCTTCGTTTTAGTTCTTTTAGTTTATTTTCATAAATATCCATTGCAATGATTTGCCCTTTGTTTTCCATAAGAGCAGCAAGATGAAGTGTTTTTCCACCTGCACCTGCACACGTATCTACAACTTTCATTCCTGGTTGTACATCTACAAATTCGGCAACTTTTTGCGAAGAACCGTCTTGTACTTCGAAAAATCCTTTTTGAAAAGCTTCTGTTGTAAAAACATTTGCTCTTTCTCTAAGTTTTAAAGCATCCGGATGATTGTTAACTGTATCGGTTTCTATGTCTAAGTCAAAAAGTTCTGCTTGTAATTTTTCCTTAGTCGTTTTTAGTGTATTGACGCGTAAAATCACATCCGCTTGTAGGTTTAAGGCTGATATTTCTTTAGTCCAAACGTTTTCTCCTAATTCTTTAGAAGCAATTTCGTCCATCCAATCTGGTACAGAAGCACCAATTTTTCTTATGTTGGAAAGTTCATCAAAACGACCTTTAATTTTTCTTGTCGGCGTGTTTTCAAAATATTTCCAATCTGGAAGCTTTATTCCTTTCAGGGTTGCCCAAACAGCAACTAAGCGCCAAACATCATCACGAGAAAAAGGTTCTTTTACTTCCGCTATTTCTGCGTATAAACGTTTCCAACGTACAATATCGTAAGTGGTTTCTGCAACAAAACCTCTGTCGCGACTTCCCCAACGTTTATCTCGTTTTAATAATTGTTGTACTACTTTATCTGCATACATGCCTTCGTTAAAGATTTGTAATAAACCATCAACAGTAGCAAAGCATAAATTTCTGTGTAATCTCATATATTCGTATTCGTTGTTCAAAAACAGAAATAACTATTTATTCCGATTGAACTTTTTAAAAGTTTGAAACGTGCAAAGGTATGATTTTAGAAATAATTATAATTATTTCTTGATCATTAATAGGTGTTAATTTTTACTTGTATTCTCTGTGATTGTGATTTTATGAAAATATTTTAGAACGTTGCGCAAGTTTTTTAACGATTAAGCATCTAAAGTAGGGTAACTAAAATATAAATAAATGAAACAACTAATTACTCTAACTATCTTTTTATTCGTTTTTATGACATCGTACTCGCAAGATTTGTACGATATAAACACGATTCAAACCATAGAAATAGAATTTGCAGAAAGCAATTGGGATGCTTTATTGGATGCCGAAAAAGCAGGAGATAATAACTATACAGAGGCTACATCTGTTACCATTAATGGGACTATTTTTAATCAAGTAGGTGTGAAATATAAGGGGAATAGCTCTTATAGTGCTAATCAAACTAAAAATCCATTTCATATAGAATTAGATACGTATGTGGATCAAGATTACCAAGGATATAAAGATATAAAATTGGCAAATGTGATGTTTGACCCTTCTTTTGTTAGAGAAACAATTGCTTATAATATTGTAAATCAATACATGGATGCGCCACAAGCGAACTATGCAAATGTGTATGTAAACGGAACTTTAATTGGCTTATATACCAATACGGAAGCTATTACTAAAACATTTATAAATAAACATTTTTACTCTAAGGATAATGCCTTTTTTAGCTGTAGTCCTCCCGATGGAGCAGGACCGCAAACTGCAACTTTGCCTAGTTTAGAATATTTAGGGACTAATTCTACTAGTTATGAGGATGCTTATGAAATTAAATCGGATGATGATACAGACCCAACGATTGCTGCTGCAGATTGGGATGAGCTTATTGAATTAACAAATATATTAGATAGTGATATCGCTAATATTGAAAATGTTTTAGATGTAGATATGGCTATTTGGATGCTTGCTCTAGATAATGTTTTAGTTAATTTAGATAGTTATATCGGACAGTTTAAACAAAATTATTATTTATATAAAGATGATAATAGCCAATTTAATGCTGTAATGTGGGATTTAAATATGTCTTTCGGTGTTTTTAGTATGACAGGAGAAAGTAGTAGTTGGCCAGGTGGACCAGGCGGACCAGGTGGAAGTTTAAATTCTACTACAGAGAAAGCACAGTTAGATCATTTATTACATGATGACGATACTGCTTTTCCTTTGTTTTCTAAACTAATGGAGGTTCCTAAATATAAAAGAATGTATTTAGCACATTATAAAACTATTTTAACAGAAAATATAAGTAATTCAAACTACTTAACATTAGCAAACGATTATCAAGCAATTATATCTAGTGCAGTAACAGCAGATACTAATAAGTTTTACACGGATGCACAATTTACGGGCAATTTAAATACAGATTATACGGTTGGTGGAAACACAGCTCCTGGATTAACAAATTTAATGGCTTCCAGAAGTACATATTTGTTAGCGCAAACAGACTTTACTAATTCGCAACCTGTTATTAGTAATGTGACTCCATCTGAAACGACACCATTAATTGGAGATGTAATATCTATAACTGCCAATGTTACAGATGTTAATGATGTATATATTGGATATAGAACAGATGAAACGCTTCCGTTTACAAAAGAGTTAATGATTACGGAAGGAGCGGATGCTTATAGTATAGATGTTACTGTGGATACCAATTATATGCAATATTATATCTATGCAGAAAACAATAATATTGGCGCCTTTTCTCCTGCTAGAGCAGAATATGAATTTTATACTATTGAAGCTACGTATCTAACATTAACACCTGGAGATCTTGTGATTAATGAAATTATGGCATCTAATGAAACAACAGTTATGGATCAAGATGGAGAATATGATGATTGGTTAGAATTGTACAATAATAGTGATGAAACATTAAGTTTAGATAATTTATATTTATCGGATGATGCAGATGATTTACTGGTTTGGCCATTTCCTTCCGGATTAACAATAGCACCAGATAGTTACTTAATTGTATGGTGTGATAAAGATGATGATCAAACTGGTTTGCATGCCGATGTAAAGTTTTCATCAGGTGGGGAAAGTGCCATATTATCCTATGCAAATGGTATCCTAATAGAGAACATTACTTTTGGAGCACAAACCGATGACATGGGCTACGCAAGAGTACCAAACGGAACAGGTGATTTTGCAATTCAGTTACCAACATATGCAGCAAATAACGAATCTCTATCTATAGACGAAGTAGATTTTAGTAATCATTTAAAGTATTATCCAAATCCTACAAGTAATACAGTAACTATAGCTAATAGTTCTTATTTAATTGAAACGATTAAGGTTTATAATATTCAAGGACAGTTATTGCTGGAAAACAAGCAAACGAACACCAATAATATTGTAATAGATTTCTCAGATTTTTCAAAAGGAATGTATATGGTTCATATTAATGCTAGTACCGTTTTAAAAATTATACGTAATTAGAAGTGGTTTAAAATCCTAATCCCTAAAGGATTTGATTAGTTTTGATTAATAGCAGGAGAAGCTTTATGATTATGTCATAAAGCTTTTCTATTTTTATGAAAATTTAATTTTATGAAAAATAGTATGCTTCTTGCAGTTGTTCTTTGTTTTTTGTTTTCCTGCGGAAAGAAAGAAGTTCCATTTAAAGTCCGAGATTATAAAACAGTGGAAATAAAAACCTTGTTAGCAGATTCTCTGTTAAATGTTCGAGCCTTAGAGATTGATCTTAATGGCTTTGGTTCTTTTGCTACGTCTAACGGAAAAATAGGAGGTATCGCTAAGAATGATACCGATGAAGAAGCTAGATTAACGTTTCAGCTAAAAGAAGATAGTATTACACCTAATTTTAGAGCACTAGCAGTTACAAATAATGCAGGATTTGTTTTAAGTATTGCTTCACCAACGCTTTTGTATAAAATAGATACAGATTCTTTAAAAATAGTATATAGAGAAAATCACGAAAAAGCATTTTATGATGCTTTAGATTTCTGGAATGACCAAGAAGGAATAGCAATTGGCGATCCTACAGAAGATTGCATGAGTATTATAATAACTCGTGATGGAGGAGATACTTGGAATAAATTATCCTGCGATATCTTACCAAAAGGAAAAGAAGGTGAAGCCGCTTTTGCAGCAAGTGATACTAATATTGCAATTGTGGGTGACAAAACGTGGGTAGCAACAGGAGGAAAAGCAAGCAGAATATTATTCTCGCCCGATAAAGGTAAAACTTGGGAGGTTTTTGAAACTCCAATAGTTCAGGGTTTAGAAACTACGGGAATGTATTCTGTAGATTTTTACGATGAAAATAATGGATTTGCAATAGGTGGTGATTATACCAAAGCTGCCGATAGTTCTGCAAATAAAATACGTACACAAGATGGCGGTAAAACTTGGCAGTTGGTTGCGCAAAACCAAAGTCCGGGTTATAGAAGCTGTGTGCAATATGTACCAAACAGTAATGCTAAAGGATTAGTGGCCATTGGTTTTAAAGGAATTGATTATAGTAGCGATGCAGGAAATACTTGGAAACATTTGAGTGATGAGGGCTTTTATACACTCCGTTTTTTAAATGACAGTACCGCTTATGCAGCAGGGGCAGGAAGAATTAGTAAATTGACTTTTAAATAGTTTTATTACAAAAAGTAGCAAAGTAATAGGGTTTGATTTAAAACAAAAACAGCCATTGTATATGACAATGGCTGTTTTTCTATATTAAGATTTCCAACCTAGTGTTTAGATTCTTTTCTTTTTTTGTACTCATTAAACATTTTTCGTTTAAAGTTGTCTTCCGTGTTTTTAAGGAGTAAAATTTGTTTTGCAGAAAGCACTTTTTTTAATGCTAACTTATAGTTTTCGTATGCGTTATTGCGTTTTGCGTTTAAAGCATCCAATTCATCTAATAGTTTTTGTGCTTCTGTTTCGGTTAAGGTTTCAAAATTAATATCTCTTTTTTTATTGTGATATTCGCTTCTTACACTTTGTTGTTGGGCTTCGTACCCATTATAAACTGGCCAAAACTTTTCAGCTTCAGAAGTAGATAGATTTAGGTTTTCTGTAATATAAGCCACTTTTAGCGCTTTAATTTTATCTTCTTTTTCTTGCCTGTCATTTTGTGAAAAAGCGGTAACAGAAAGAAATAATATAAATAATGTTATAATTGATTTTTTCATTGGTATTGTTTTATTCTGTATATAAATCGTTTAGTTCTAAATTATTGTTTAGGTAATCTTGCATCGCTTCCTCTGTAAAGCTAATACTATTAAAACCGTCTCCCTCTAAAAGCTCTATGTCGTTAAATAAAGTCGCTAAATCATTAGCGCTATAATCTTCATTAAGAACAAAATCTTCTACTGTTTCTGTAGATAGAGAAGCGTAGGTTACTTCTTTGTTTAAGGTAGGTAGATTAAACAACACGAAGATAGCTGCAGCTATACCTGATATGTAAATTAGGTTTCTTTTGTTAAATAACGGAATTACTTTTACCGATTTTTTTGTGCTAACCTTTGTTAAAATATCGTTTTCTATATTTTCAAAGTAATCTTTAGGGACAGTAAAACCAGGGTCTGAAACTTTTTCTTTTAAGTTTACATGACTTGTAATAGACGCTTCAAAGTTGTCCAAATAATCTTTTGGTACTTGGAATCCTGAATCTTTTATGTTGTTTAAATTTGTTTTCATCTTAAGTTTTAGACTCTTTTTTTTAGAAAAGGTTTAATTTAATTATTCTTTAGTTAAATAGTCTTCAATTTTCTTTGTTGCGATATGATAGGATGCTTTTAGCGCTCCTTCACTAGTTTCTAGTATTTCTGACATGTCTTTGTATTTAATATTTTGAAAATATTTCATATTAAAAACCAATTGCTGTTTTTCAGGAAGCGTTGCAATAGCTTCTTGTAGTTTTAATTGAATTTCATTGCCTTCAAAGTAGACATCCGATTGTAAATTGTTAATGGCTAGATCCTGGGTTTCTTGATTCGTTATATGTAATCGTTTTGCATTTTTATTTATATGTGTAATAGCTTCGTTAGTTGCTATTCTATACATCCAAGAGTAAATTTTACTATTTCCTTTAAAATTATCAATGTTTTTAAAAACCTTTATAAATGTGTTTTGGAGTACATCATCGGTGTCATCATGCGATTTTACTATATGACGAATGTGCCAATATAGTCGTTCTTTATATTGTGTTACCAACTCTTTAAAAGCTTGCTCTTTAGAGTTTTTAGACTTTAGTTGTTGTAAAAAAACGGTTTCGTTTAACACAGAATCTATTTGGTTTATACTTTTTAGACTGATTAATTTACAAATAGTTTAAAAAAGAATCTTGTTTTTATTTAAGTTATAAAAATGATTATTTTTTTACCGTATTGTAATTAACTGTTAATCAGTGTTTTATTGTTGTTAAATACGATTAAATGCATTTTTCGCATGACGAAATGCATATTTTTTTTGGTTGGTATGTTTATTTAATATATATTTACGCCAACAAACCTACTTAATGTTAGTCGCCCCAAGTCTAACATAAACAAAAAAAAGCTAGAATTTCTTCTAGCTTTTTTATTTTATTTTTTTTGAGATTTAATAATCTATTCGAAACTTTGCATTTCTACTAGTTTTCTATATACACCGTTTTTATCCATAAGCTCTCTGTGCGTACCTTGTTCTGCAATTTCCCCTTTTTGCATGACTAGAATTTGATCGGCATTTTGAATAGTAGAAAGTCTATGTGCAATTACAATAGAGGTTCTATTTTTCATCATGTTTTCTAGAGCTACTTGCACTAAGCGTTCGCTTTCTGTGTCTAAAGCAGAAGTTGCTTCATCTAAAATCATAATAGGAGGATTCTTTAAAACAGCACGAGCAATACTTAAACGTTGTTTTTGTCCGCCAGAAAGCTTCCCTCCAGAATCTCCAATATTGGTCTCTATTCCTTTTGGTAGGTCTTTAACAAACTCCCAAGCATTAGCAATTTTTAAAGCATCAATAACTTCTTCGTCTGTAGCGTTTGGATCTCCTATTAATATGTTATTCTTTACGGTTTCATTAAATAGAATAGAATCTTGTGTTACTAAACCTATTAAGCTTCGTAAAGATTTTTTAGTAAGGTTTCTTATATCTTCTCCATCAATAGAAATACTACCTTCATTTACATCATAAAAACGTGTAACAAGATTGGCAATGGTAGATTTACCAGATCCAGATTGACCAACAAGCGCTACTGTTTTTCCTTTAGGAACGTTTACGGTAAAGTTTTTAAGGACTAAATCATCTTCATATTTAAAAGAGATGTTGTTGATATCTATCGCTTTTGTGAATTCTGTTTTAAGGATTGCATTTGGTTTATCTTCAAGAACAGAAGGTGTTTCAATAATTTCTAAGACACGATCTGCAGCAGCATTACCTGCTTTTACTTTATAACTAGCTTTACTAATTGCTTTAGCAGGAGTTAATATTTGATAGGCCAAAGCCATATAAGTGATAAATGCACCTCCAGAAAGACTTTTATCGATTAATACCATGCTTCCTCCGTACCATAATAAAGCTGCAATAGTAGCAATACCTAAGAATTCACTGGTAGGTGAAGCTAAATTTTGGCGGTTTAGCAAAGTATTTGAAAAGTGATAAAATCGGTTAGTGGATTCTTGAAATCTGTTATTAAAGCGTTCTTCCGCATTAAAGCCTTTTATTACTTTAAGTCCGCTTAATGTTTCTTCTAAAGTAGATAAAAAGACGCCTTGTTCTTGTTGTACTCTTCCTGATTTTTTCTTTAAACTTTTTCCAATTCTAGATATTATAAATCCTGCAACTGGTATAAATAGGAAAACAAAAATAGTTAGTTTCATAGAAATTGTAAACATGGTTACAATAGCAAAAACAATAGTTAATGGTTCTTTTATAATGAGTTCTAAAACTGCCAATAAAGAGTTTTTAACTTCGTTTACATCTCCAGAAATACGCGCAATGATATCCCCTTTTTTCTTTTCAGAATAATAGGAAATAGGCAGTGTTAGCACTTTATTATAAATAGAATCTCTTAAATCTTTTAAAACACCGTTTCTTAGAAATGTAATGAAAAAAAGCGCGAGATAATTGAATATATTTTTAAGTAAAAACAAACTAATGATTAAAATAATCATGTATAATAAGGTACGTTGAGCACCTTCGTTTTGGTTTGTTATGGTTACAAAATAATTTAAGTAATCTTCTCCAAAAGATTTTAATTCTCTTATGCCTTTATAAACCGGTTTTATGTATAGTTTTTTAGTTTCACCAAACAATACATTTATCATTGGCATTAAGGATACCATAGCTAATGTGCTAAATAAAGCATAAAGCACATTAAAGAAAATGTTTAGGTATCCGTATTTTTTATACGGAATTATAAATGGAGCAATTTTTTTTATATAATCCATTAATTAAGCTTCAAGTCTTTTAATATAGCATCAATTTTTGAAGCTAATTCATTTTGTTTTGAAATAAAATCCGAAGCGTTTTCTAGAGTCGTATTCACACTTATATAGAATTTGATTTTAGGTTCTGTTCCACTTGGTCTTAAAGCTATTTTACTTCCATCTGCTGTGTAATAAATAAGCACATTCGATTTAGGGATAGTAATAGCAGTTTCTTTTCCAGAAATGACATCTTTCGTTATAGATAATTGATAATCTTCAATCTTGGTAACTTTAGAACCATTTACTTCTTTTAAAGGATTTTCTCTGGCATCAATCATCATTTGTTTGATTTCTTGCGCGCCTTCTATTCCTTTTTTAGTGATAGAAATTAAATGTTCTTTATATAAACCATGCGCTACATAAAGTTTTATTAGTTCTTTATATAAAGTGCTTCCGTTTGCTTTTGCTTGTGCAGCTATTTCAATAGCCAATAGTGAAGATGTATTGGCGTCTTTATCTCTTACAAAATCACCAACCATAAAACCAAAGCTTTCTTCGCCACCACCAATAAAATCTAGGTTAGCATAGTCTTTTATTAATTTAGCAATCCACTTAAAGCCTGTTAATACAATTTTACAATCTGTAGTATAGCTTTTTGCTAAAGCTGCAATCATTGGTGTAGAAACAATAGTAGTTGCAACAAATTCGTTTCCTTTTAATTTATTGTTGTTTTTCCATTGTTTTAATAGAAAATCGGTCATCAATACCATGGTTTGATTCCCGTTTAGAATAAGCATCTTTCCATCTAAATCTCTAACCGCAACACCAAGTCTATCTGCATCGGGATCTGTACCAATTACAATATCTGCATTTGTTTTATCTGCTAATTCTAAAGCCATTTTTAAAGCTTCAGGTTCTTCCGGATTTGGAGATTTCACGGTTGGGAAATCGCCATTAGGAACGCGTTGTTCTTCAACAATATGTACATTTTTATAACCAGCTCTTTCTAGTGTTTCCGGAAAAATGGTAATCGATGTTCCGTGTAAGGATGTAAATACAATGTTTAAATCTTCTTTCGCTTTCGCGGAAGTATTAAAGCTTCCGTTTTTAATCGATGCATCAATAAAAACGTCATCGACTTCTTTACCTATGTATTTTATTAAATCTTCGTTTGCTTCAAATTTAATTTCCGCATAGTCTAGATTATTAATTTCGTTTATAATTTCTGAATCCTGTGGCGGAACTAGTTGTCCGCCATCTTGCCAATATACTTTGTAGCCATTGTATTCTGGCGGATTATGAGATGCGGTTAAAACAATTCCGCTATGACAGTTTAAATGTTTTAAAGCAAAAGAAAGTTCTGGAGTAGGGCGTAAGTCTTCAAATAAAAATACTTCTATATCATTTGCAGAAAATACATTTGCTACTATTTTTGCTAAGGATTTACTGTTGTGTCTACAATCAAAAGCGATGGCAACTTTTAGTTTTTCACCAGGGAATGCTTGGTGTAAGTAGTTGCTTATACCTTGTGTATTTCTACCAAGTGTAAATTTATTAATTCTGTTCGTACCAATTCCCATAACACCGCGCATGCCGCCAGTACCAAATTCTAAATCTTTATAAAAAGATTCTTTTAGTTCTTTTGGGTTGGTAGCAATTAGGTCTTTTATATATGCTTGGGTTTCGCCATCAAAAGCAGGAGTTAACCATTTGTTTACTCTGTTCAATAATTCTGGTTCAATGTGTATCATATTATATGTATCATTATTATGCAAAAATACGGAAATACTAAAAGGGTAAAGATTAAATAGTAGCCAAATTAATTTCCTCTTTAACTAAATATCGTTTTTTGCCTTCTTTTGTTCTTAAAATAATTTCACCTAAAAAACCTGCCACAAAAAATTGTGTACCAATAATCATGGTAACTAAAGAGATATAAAATTGCGGACGTTGGGTTATTAGTCTTCCTGTTGGATTTAAAAAGAGTTTGTCTACACCTAAATATATAGCGAAGCCAAAACCAATAGCAAACATTATAAACCCTAAAGCACCAAAGAGATGCATTGGTCTTTTTCCAAATCTAGATAAAAACCAAATGGTAATTAAATCTAGAAAACCATGTATAAATCGGTCCATACCAAATTTTGTTTCCCCATATTTTCTTGCTTGATGTTGTACTACTTTTTCACCAATTTTAGTAAAACCAGCATTTTTAGAAAGTACCGGAATGTAACGATGCATTTCACCATTTACATCTATGTTTTTTACCACATCATTATGATAGGCTTTTAAACCGCAATTAAAATCATGAAGTGAAACACCAGAAGTTTTACGAGCCGCCCAATTAAATAATTTGGATGGTAGGTTTTTAGAAATAACAGAGTCGTATCGTTTCTTTTTCCAACCAGAAACCAAATCGAAACCGTCTTTAACAATCATGTTATAGAGTTCTGGTATTTCATCGGGATTGTCTTGTAAATCGGCATCCATTGTAATCACAACGTTTCCTTTAGCTTTTTCAAAACCAGCATGTAATGCTTGGCTTTTTCCAAAGTTTTTTAAGAATCTAATGCCTTTTACATTGGTGTCTTTTTGGGATAGTTGCGAAATAATTTCCCAAGAACTATCGGTACTACCATCATCAATAAAAATGATTTCATAAGAAAAATGATTGGAATGCATAACTTTTGCAATCCAATCATGTAACTCTGTTAAAGACTCTTGTTCGTTAAGTAGTGGTATGACTACTGATATATTCATGTATTATGCTTCTTTTTTCATTACTAATCCGCCAATAAGAGAATATATTAGACCAAAAAAAGCACTTAAAGCAATCCAAAAAGCACTTCCTAATAATGGATTAGAGAATTTTTTAATCATTACCATTTGTTGATCTACTAGTTCTTCCGTTAAATTAGGATTCTCTAAAAGTTTGTCTCTAGTTGCTTCCATAGCTAAACCTTGAAATTCTGGATCTATAATGTAATTGAAAATTAATCCGTAAACCGCAAATACTATTGCGCTAATAACGGCGATTAATAAACCTATTTTAATAGCTGATCCTAAACTCAAAAGATTAGCATTACTTTTTTTGTATTGGTTAATGGCATAAATAATTACCGTAGGAAATATTATATAATAGATATACATTGGCCATTGTTCCCCTTTAAGTTGTAAACCTGTTACATACATTAAAACAGAAATTAGAATTAATATTAGACCTAATACTAATCCGTAATTCTTAGCAAAACTGCCAACTGATACATTTTGTGATTCCATAATTATTTTTTGGTTTTTTAGTTTATAGAATTGTTAGTAAACAAATATAACAAAACGTTACATTTTATTCCCACGAAAGTGGGAATCTTAATAAAATTAAGCAATATTTGTATAATAGAAAGACGTAATCTTATTCCTTTGAAATGGCTTGTTTTTAGGTTTTAATAATTTAATTGAATAATTTTCGTAAAAAGTATTGTGCATTAGTAAAAAATTCTTAAATTTGCACCTCAAAATTAGTAAGAAATTAAAGCATTTAGCGATGAGAAAAGGTATACATCCAGAAAATTATAGATTAGTAGCGTTTAAAGATATGTCAAATGAAGATGTGTTTTTAACTAAATCTACTGCAAATACGTCAGAAACTTTAGAAGTTGATGGTGTTGAATATCCATTAGTAAAAATGGAAATTTCAAGAACATCTCACCCGTTTTACACAGGTAAATCTAAATTAATAGATACAGCTGGACGTATTGATAAGTTCAAAACTAAATACGCTAAGTTCAAAAAATAATTTAGCTTATAGATATTTTATTAAAGCCTTTCAAAATATTGAAAGGCTTTTTTGTTTTTAATATTTAAACTACTTTTGATTTATACTTAAATTTTAGAAAAATGAATTACATTCTTTTTGATGGTCCTTCTCGTAATCAGTTACTTCCATTTACATATACGCGCCCAGTTGCAGACATTCGTGTAGGTATTTTAACGATTAGAGAAAAATGGGAAAAGCATTTAGGTTCTACAACCACTACAATTACGGAAGATTATTTATCTGAAAAATATCCAATGGTTGAAATGGAAGAAAATGTAATGATTAACGCTTCTTATCTTCCAGATTATGAATTGGTGGAAATGATTAAAGCTTTAGAAGAAAATCAAGCCATTTTTAATGACGAAGAAGTGATTGCTTTTTTCATTAAAGAAGCCCAAGAAGATATAGATTTAAGTACTTACGATGCTATTGAGTATAATCAAGAAATATTAAAAATCGAAAATACTTGGGATATATTCTCTAAAAACGGAGAAGCAATTCAAGAAGACTTTGAGTTTTTAACCAAAGGGAGAAAGTCACAACCAATACCGAGTTCTAATAATATAATAGGAGCAGAAAATATTTTTATAGAAGAAGGAGCAAAATTAGAGTTTGCAACTTTAAACGCTAGTTCTGGGCCAATTTATATTGGAGAAGATGCAGAAATTATGGAAGGAAGTATTATTCGTGGCCCTTTTGCATTATGCTACCATGCAACCGTTAAAATGGGTGCCAAAATTTATGGTCCAACAACAGTAGGACCACATAGTAAAGTTGGTGGTGAGGTTAATAATTCTGTGCTTTTTGGCTATTCTAATAAAGGACATGATGGCTTTTTAGGAAACTCTGTTTTAGGCGAATGGTGTAATTTAGGAGCAGATACAAACAATTCTAATTTAAAAAATAATTACGCAGAAGTTAGACTCTGGAGTTATGAAACGGAAGGTTTTGCAAGAACAGGTTTGCAGTTTTGTGGGCTTATGATGGGAGATCACAGTAAATGTGGTATTAATACCATGTTTAATACTGGCACAGTTGTTGGAGTTTGTGCAAATATATTTGGAAGCGGTTTTCCAAGAAATTTTGTGCCAAGTTTTTCCTGGGGAGGAAATAGCGGTTTTACAACATACTTAACTAAAAAAGCTTTTGAAGTGGCTTCTGTAGTTATGTCTAGAAGAGATATTGACTTTACAGAAGAGGATAAAGCAATTTTAGAGCATGTTTTTGAAGACACTAAAAAATGGCGAAGTAGTTATTAAGTTATTTACTATTGTACTAATTATTTATGAGAAATACATTTTGGGTTTGTTTTATAGTGCTTTCATGCATTACTATTAAAGGGGTTGCGCAAAACGGTACAATTAAAATTGTTAATTTAGAAGTTAATGATGAAAACAATCACTTTGGAGTTTCTTATTTAGAAGATAACAAAATTGTTTTTACATCTAATCTATTAAACAAAAGAGGGAAACAAGAATTCCTTAATGATACACCATTAGTAACTTTATATCAAGGTGAAATAGATGGGGAAGGAGAAATTATTAATGTTGTTCCCTTGCCAAGTAAGTTCAATCGTTCTGCTTTTAATATGTCAGCGTCCGCTTTTTATACTACAGATAAAAAATACATTGCGATTACTACCAATGTTTATAATACAACAAGAAACGCTAATTTATCCCAAAAAGCTTCTAAATTACGAATTGAAATAGGTGAATATGTAGAAGGTATTGGGTGGACAAATTTTAAAGTACCATCTTTTTGTAATCCAAGATCTTCTTATGGTCATCCTGCCGTTAGTCCCGATGGTAAGTACATGTATTTTGTGTCTACTATGCGTGGTACTCTTGGTGGTACAGATATTTTTAGAGTTACTATTAATGAAAATAATGTATTTGGAAAACCAGAAAATTTAGGTTCAAAAGTAAACACTAGAAAAAAAGAACTTTTTCCGTTTATAGGAAAAGATAATGCGCTATATTTTTCATCGAATAGACCAGAAGGAAAAGGGAAGATGGATATTTATAAAAGTGAATTTCTTGAAGATGGTACTTTTGGTGAAGCACAGTTATTAGAAGAACCTATAAACTCAAAGTATGATGATTATAGTTTTATGCTTAATGACGACTTAAAATCGGGTTACTTTTCTTCCGCTAGGCCAAAAGGAAAAGGAGGAGATGATTTGTATTATTTCTTCACCAATTAGTGCTTCCAATGCGTTGTTTCTTTTAGTATTTTATATATAATAATTCTAAATTAATTGATTTTTTTTATTTTTAGATAGGTAGTTATTGTTTTTTGGTTTAAGTTGCTGTAAATTAAGTCCCAAAGCTTAAAATAATACTTAGCCATTACATATTTATGTTTATTTTAAAAAATAAATTATACTTTTCCGTTCTATATTTTTCCATTCTTATAATTGATATAATAGTAAAATTAGGACTGGATACCATTCCTTTTCGATTTATTACCAAGCCTTTAATAGTGATTTCTTTAGCTTTGTTTTATTGGATTAATGCTAAAGAAAATTCTAAGAAAAAGTTTGTTTTCATGATTTTAGCCTTATTCTTTTTTCTTTTAGGAGATATCTTTTTAATATTTAAAGACGTTTCTTTTCTTTTTTCTTTAGGAATGTTAGGTTTTATTTTGGGAAAACTGTTTTATACTTTTAGATTTTCTAATCAAAATGATTTTAAATTAGTTAGACTACTTCCAATCGTTGTTTTTTGCTTTGTTTACATATTTGTTGTGTTAAATATTATATATGATAATTTAGGGAAGTATTTTTTTCCTGTCTTAATTTACTTGTTTGTAGCAATGCTTACCTTGCAATTTGCTTATTTAAGAAAATCTGGAGTAGATACTAAAAGTTACTTAACGGTTGGTATTGGAATTTTATTTTCTGTTATGGCAGATTCTATAGCCGTTTTAGCGCAGTTCTATCATAATAACTTTTTTTATGATTATATAACGGTTATCTTATTCTATGGTATTTCCCAATATTTAATCGTAATGGGTATTATTGAAGAAAAAAATAAAACAGAAAATAGCTTTTATGAAGATGTTAGATTAGGAATCTAATGGATTAATTTTTAGATACTTGTTTTAATTCTAATAAATTAATTGGATTTATACCCAAGCCATGTACTTCTTTTCTTGTAAAACGTACCACTTCATCATAAAACATAGCAATTATAGGAGATTCTTGCATTACTAAAGAATCCATTTTAGCATATAGTTTTTCTCTGTGTAAAGTATTTGTTTCCGTAAAAGCTTGTTCATACCAAAGGTCAAATTGCTCGTTTTTAAAATGGGTGTAATTCGGTCCGTTTGGCGCAAAATTCTTGCTGTAATATAACGAAAGGTAATTTTCTGCATCCGGATAATCGGCGACCCAACTCGCTCTAAACATGTCAGTTTTTCCATTCGCCTTTGCTTCTTTTAAGGCAGAAGCAGGAACCACATCTACCTTAATATTTAATCCTGTTTTTTTTAGCTCTCTTTGAATATATTCACAAAAGCTTAAATAATTTCCAGTGGTAGTAAGTGTTATCTCCGGATTTTTGTTTCCGGTTTCCTTTATATATTGTGCAACCAAATTTCTTGCCTTTTCTGGCTGATAATTATAACCAGTATTCGCATTATAACCAGGGAGTCCTTTCGGAATAAAACCACCATTTGCAGGAATACCAATCCCATTTCTTAAATAGGTCATCATTTTCTTTCTGTCAAAACCATAATTTACAGCTTGTCTAAGGATTTTAGATTGTATTTCTATGGCATCACTTTCCATGTAAAAACCAAGATATTCTGTGTTTAAATATGGACCGCGAATCATATGAACATCAGCAGCGTATAACTCACGAAGTGTACCAGTAGCCGTTAAAATTTCATCTTTATACGAAGCGTCTAAGCCAGATACAAAATCTAAATTTCCTTGCGCAAATTGTAAAAATTCACTTTGCTTATCAGGCAAAAAAGTAATAGCAACTGCTTCCAGATAGGGCAAGGTGTATCCTTCAGCATCTTTTTCAAAATAATTGGAATTCTTTCTAAAAACGAGTTTAATATTTTCTTCCCAACGTTTAAAGACAAAAGGACCAGTTCCAATTGGGTTTGCTCTAAAGTCACTACCATAATGAGTAACAATCTCTTTTGGTACTACAGAACAATATTTCATGGTAAGCAATCCTAAAAAAGCAGGAAAAGGTTGTTTTAATTGTATCTGAAAAATCGAATCGTTTATAGCTTTAAAATTTTCGACTTTATTTAAAACCCAACTTCCAGACGAGGCTACTTTTTTATCTTTTAGACGATTTAAGCTGTATTCAAAATCATCAGCTATAACAGTTCTAGTAGAATCTTTTCCAAAAAGAATATGTTTATGAAAATTTACATCCTCGCGAAGTGTAAAAGAGTAGGTAAGGGCATCGGGAGAAATAGACCAACTTTTAGCAATACAAGGTTGCACGTTTAAGTCTTCATCCATTTGTACTAAACCATTAAAAAGTTGATTAATGGCCCAAATATCGGCATTGTCTTTCGCAAAAGCCGGATCTAAAGAACCAATATTTTTATGTTCGTTATATCTAAATACAGAAGATGTATTATTTGTGTTTTCTTGACAAGAGTATAATACAAAAACACCAAAAAATAATGCGTACTTATTCAAAGTAACTTTTATAAAGAGTTTAATCTGTTTTAACATATAGTTTATTAGTTGTAAATTTGCAACTTGGTAAAAATACAAGAATGAACGTTACTAAAAAAGTCGCATTTTATACTTTAGGTTGTAAACTTAATTTTTCGGAAACATCTACTATCGCAAGAAACTTTAACGATGAAGGTTTTGATCGCGTAGATTTTAAGGAAAAGGCGGATATATATGTGATTAATACATGTTCTGTAACAGAAAATGCAGACAAACGATTTAAAACGATCGTGAAACAAGCGCAAAAGAGTAATCCAGATGCCTTTGTTGCGGCAGTAGGTTGTTATGCACAGCTTAAACCACAGGAGTTGGCAGATGTGCATGGTGTCGATTTAGTGCTCGGTGCCACCGAAAAATTTAAAATCACAGATTATATAAATGATCTTTCTAAAAATGATTTTGGAGAAGTGCATTCTTGCGAAATTGAAGAAGCAGACTTTTATGTGGGTAGCTATTCTATTGGCGACAGAACACGTGCTTTTTTAAAAGTACAAGATGGTTGTGATTATAAATGTACTTATTGTACCATTCCTTTAGCACGAGGTATTTCTAGAAGTGATGAACTTTTGAATGTACTTAAAAATGCAAAAGAAATTTCAGAAAAAGGTATTAAAGAAATTGTACTTACCGGCGTTAATATTGGTGATTATGGTAAAGGGGAATTTGGTAATAAAAAGCATGAACACACGTTCTATGAGCTTGTTCAGGCGTTAGACCAAGTAGAAGGTATAGAGCGTTTACGTATTTCTTCTATCGAACCTAATTTACTTAAAAATGAAACCATAGATTTTGTTGCTAAAAGTAGAACTTTTGTTCCTCATTTTCATATTCCTTTGCAAAGCGGAAGCAATGAGATTTTAAAACTAATGCGAAGAAGATACATGAAAGAATTGTATGTAGATCGCGTTAGCAGAATAAAACAAGTGATGCCACATGCGTGTATTGGTGTGGATGTAATTGTTGGTTTTCCTGGTGAAACAGACGACATGTTTTTAGAAAGCTATAACTTTTTAAATGAACTAGATATTTCTT
This sequence comes from Lacinutrix sp. MEBiC02595, assembly GCF_053601555.1. Taxonomy (NCBI): domain Bacteria; kingdom Pseudomonadati; phylum Bacteroidota; class Flavobacteriia; order Flavobacteriales; family Flavobacteriaceae; genus Lacinutrix; species Lacinutrix sp. MEBiC02595. Next base: position 119,878 of record NZ_JBSHNU010000201.1, read on the forward strand.
ATTTACACGTTTTTACGTATTCGGAAAGAGATAATACCGTTGCAGCTACTATGGAAGATGAAGTACCTAAAAACGTGCGAGCAAAACGTAGTAAAATGTTACGTGGTTTGTCTGTAAAGAAAAGAAGAGCATATTATGAAAGCCAGATTGGTAGTTCTAGAAGGGTTTTATTTGAAAGTGAGAATAAAGAAGGATATATTCATGGTTTTACAGAAAACTATGTAAAAGTGAAAGCACCTTGGAATCCTGAATTAGTAAATACATTACAAGACGTAACACTTACTAAAATTGATGATGACGGAATAGTACGGTTTGATTTTATAAAAGAATTGGTATAAAAAAAACGGAAGCATTTGCTTCCGTTTTTTAATAGTAAACAAGTAATTAGATACTTGTTAAATTCTTAAACCTACAGGTAACATGCTTTTGTATTGCCTATTTTTTCTAATAAACTTGGCTATTTCCGGACTGGTAGGAACAACGCTTAGGTTTCTTTCTTCAATATTTTTTAGAACAAGTACTATAAATTCATTTTGAAAATCTTCAGAAAATAAGTTTTCAGGAATTATAAGTTTGGTTAAAAATATTTTTCTTTCTTGAAGGGAATATTCAATTTTTGCTAATTCATCTTCAATTTTTAATTCATATTGACGTAAGAAGTCATTATCAATTAATTCAGCTGCATCAATCATAATTAATTTGTTTTAATTCAATAGAAAAATAAGGAGTCAAAACTTTTTTGCATAGTTTTGTGCAGTAAATTTACGAAAATTAATCGGTTATTTATAGTTATTAAGAACTTAAAAACTAATGAATCAAGAACTTATACATGTGTATTTAATGCCTGGAATGGCTGCTAATCCTACTATTTTTGAAAATATAAAATTGCCAGAAGACCAGTTTCAAATACATTGGTTAGAATGGGTAATTCCTCATAAAAATGAATCTATAAGTGATTATGCAAAACGTATGACGCTTTTTATTAAAGAGGATAATGTGGTTTTACTAGGTGTTTCTTTTGGAGGTATCTTAGTGCAAGAAATGAGTAAGCATATTAAGCTACGAAAACTTTTTGTTGTATCTTCTGTGAAAACTATGCATGAGTTGCCAAAACGTATGAAACTTGCAAAGCATACCAAAGCTTATAAAATTTTACCAACTAGTTTAGCTGGTAATATAGATGCCATAGCAAAATATACATTTGGTAAAAGTGTGGCGAAAAGAGTAGAGCTTTATAAAAAATATATGTCAGTAACTAGCACTGCCTATTTAGATTGGGCAATTGAGCAAGTAGTATGTTGGCAGCAAGATAAACCAATACCAGGAGTGATTCATATTCATGGGGATAAAGACATGGTTTTTCCATATAAACATATTACAGATTGTATCACTGTTAAAGGAGGAACGCATATCATGATTATTAATAAATATAAGTGGTTTAATGAAAATTTGCCAAAATTGATATTACAGTAATTTCTGGCGTAAATTTTGCTAGATATTATTTAACTTTATAAAAAAAAATCAAGGACTATGAAAAGGATTAAAAATGCACTCGCACTAGTTGGGTTATTTGGGATATGCGGGATGTGTGTTTTTGCATTGCAAGATGCGCCAACGGATGAGAATTTTGAAAAAAAGATAATAAACGATTATAACGTTTACGCGTTACAAGTCCCTAGTTATTTGGATTTTGCAGGAGAGCAAGTCCCATTACATAATCCAGATATTTTAGAACGTATGGATAGAGAATTGTTAGTAAATACATACTGGCAATCTAATGGGTTTTTAATGTTTAAACGTGCACGAAAATACTTTCCTATAATAGAACCTATTCTTGCAAAACATGGTATTCCTGACGATTTTAAATACTTAGCAGTTATTGAGAGCGGACTAACAAATGCAAGATCACATGCTGGAGCAAGTGGGGTTTGGCAAATAATGAAAGGTACCGGAAGAGAATATGGTTTAGAAGTAAATGATAATGTAGATGAACGCTATAATATTGAATTAGCAACAGAGGTTGCTTGTGTGTACTTAAAAAAATCTAAAGAGAAATTAGGCTCTTGGACGCTTGCAGCTGCTGGATATAATGCTGGAATGGCTGGAATGGCACGAAGGTTAAAAGAACAAGATGTCTCTGGTTATTACGATTTACTTTTAGGAGAAGAAACGGGGCGTTATGTATTTAGAATTGTGGCATTAAAAGAAATTTTAAGTCATCCAGATAAATATGGTTTTAATTTTAGAGATAAAGATCTTTATAGTTATATACCTACTTATAAAGTAGAAGTAGATACTGTGGTAACCGATTTTGCAAGTTTTGCTAAAGGATTTGGTATAAACTACAAAATTCTTAAAATACACAATCCGTGGTTGCGTGAACCAAAATTAAATAACGCATCTAGAAAAAAATATTTAATAGATATTCCGCGTGAAGGGTATTATAAAACGAACCCTTAAATAAATAGGTGTTTATAAAAAAAGGAATAGCTTTAAGTGTAAAGCTATTCCTTTTTTTTGTTTAAAAATGAAGCAATCTTTCATTTACTAAATAGTTTGTTAAAATTATCTAATTTAAGGGCGTACCAAGTATTTATTCCTATATATTTGCCGACTTAAATTAATTATCAAGAATCTCGAAAGGAGATAGCAACCTGCAATAACAAGCAAGGTGCTAAAGCGATAAGCCAATATTTTGGAAAAAATGTTAATTCAATTTCTTCTCTATTTGCTTTTTGTCTTCTTAACATTAAAAAGAAAAATGGCAAAACCTAATCACATTACACCAAGTTTTAAAGCACTAATTCCCTTATTTGTATTTGTATTTACTTTTTTAGGCGTTGGTTTATACCAAAACGACTTTTATGCACTTCCAGCTCCTATAGCAGTTATCTTGGGTATTATAGTCGCCTTTTTAATGTTTAAACAATCGGTTAACTCTAAAATTAAAACCCTTTTAAAAGGCTGTGGAGATGATAAAATACTAACCATGTGTTTAATCTATTTATTAGCAGGAGCTTTTGCGGCTATTACTAAAGCTACAGGAAGTGTGGATGCTATTGTAAATCTAGGTTTAGACTTTATAGCTATTGAGTATATTTATTTTGGTGTGTTTATTATTGCAGCTTTTTTATCTGTTTCTACGGGAACCTCAGTAGGTGCGATTGTTACCTTAGCACCAATTGTTATAGGAATTGCAGATCAAGGAGGAACATCGCTAGCAGTACTTTGTGGTGCATTACTAGGTGGTTCTATGTTTGGAGATAATTTGTCGGTAATATCTGATACTACTATTGCAGCAACACAATCTCTGGGTTGTAAAATGAGTGATAAGTTTAAAGAGAATATAAAAATAGCACTTCCAGCAGCTATTATTACTTCTATAATTTTAGTGGTTCAAGGTTTTGATTTGGAAAGTAATATTACGGAAGATGTAATTTACAACTACTCTGTAATAAAAATACTACCTTATATTTTAGTTATTATACTTTCCGTTTTTGGAGTAAATGTTTTTGTAACCCTTCTTTTAGGAATTATTTCTGGAGGTATATTAGGCTTGTTTTATGGAGACTTTACACTGATAGAATCTACCAAAATTGCATATTCTGGGTTTACTAGTATGACCGAAATATTTTTACTTTCTTTATTAACAGGAGGTTTGGCTGCTTTAGTAGAAAAAAATGGAGGAATAGAGTATGTTTTAAATAAAATTAAAACCTTAATTAAAAGTAAAAAATCTGCTCAATTTGGTATTGCAGGCTTAGTAAGTACCATAAATGTTGCTATTGCTAATAATACGGTATCTATTATTATAGCGGGGTCTATTGCTAAAACTATTAATGATGAATATGCTTTAGATAATAAGAAAACAGCTTCTATTCTAGATGTTTTTGCTTGTATTACGCAAGGACTATTGCCTTATGGGGCACAAGTCTTAATGATTTTAAGCTTTTCTCAAAGCAAAATTAGCTATATCGATTTGGTAGAAAATACATGGTACTTACTATTACTATTAGTAAGTACCATTTTATTTATTTTTTTTAGAACGAATAAAAAACAGGTAATTCAATAAGAATTATCTACTTTTTCTTTTTTGCGAACGCATAGAACCACCTTGACCATAATGTTGATTTGGTGCTTGTGCGCGCTTCATATTATCTTTCATCATTTTAATCTGATCTTTTAGCATATCGCGCTTGTCTAATTTTTCAGCTTCCTTTAAAAGAATTTGTGCTTCTTGCTTCCTTCTTTTAGTAAAAGCAATACCAGCTAAATTTAATTTTGCCATCGCTAAATCATGATCCATAGATAAACCAAGAGTAATAGCCTTTTTAAAACGTTTTTCAGCTTCGCCCATATCGGTTTGGCTAACCATAATACCTTTAAGGTAATTAAAATAACCTTCCTGTTTTTTCACTAAAGCAGCCGTCGGATTTTTAATTTTATCTAACCATTTGTTGGCTCCTTCAAAATCTTGCTTACGTAATTTTAAAAAAGCTAATAAAATAATTTCGTTTTTAAAGTATAAGAAAATGAAGATTAACGACAGTAAAATAAACATAATACCATTACCAATATAACCTTCTATAAACTGCCAAACAGCGACTCCTATTATACCTGCGGCAATAATTAACTTGAAATTTTTGTTGTACATTTTTTACTAAAATTTGTGGATTACAAAGAAACTAAATTTTTATGAAAAACACTGCTTTATAAATTTCAAAAAAATATTTATATTTTGGTTTGTTAAATAAAAAAGGCTTTGTATATTTGCGCGCACATTTGAGGAAACTCAACACTGAGAAAATTTATAATTAAGAAGATTTAAAAAAATAAGACAATGCCAAAAAGAACGTTCCAACCATCAAAAAGAAAGAGAAGAAACAAACACGGTTTCAGAGAAAGAATGGCATCTGCTAATGGAAGAAAAGTACTTGCACGTAGAAGAGCTAAAGGAAGAAAGAAATTGTCTGTATCAACGGAAACAAGACATAAAAAATAATGATTAACAATTGTTAATATATAAAAGGCGTTACTTAGGTGTAACGCCTTTTTTTATATCTAATAAATAGTATTTTTGCAACACACTATAATTAAATAAAATGCCAAAAAACACGCAACTAAAATCGATTTTAATTATTGGTTCTGGACCAATTGTTATTGGGCAAGCCTGTGAGTTTGATTATTCAGGAACTCAAGCCTTACGCTCCTTAAGAGAAGATGGTATAGAAACCGTTTTAATTAATTCTAATCCTGCAACTATCATGACAGATCCTTCTATGGCAGATCATGTGTACTTGTTGCCTTTAACCAGTAAGTCTTTAATTCAAATTTTAAAAGAACATCCGCAAATTGATGCTGTTTTGCCAACAATGGGCGGACAGACAGCTTTAAACTTATGTATTGAAGCAGATGAAAAAGGGATTTGGAAAGATTTTGGTGTAGAAATTATTGGTGTAGATATTGACGCTATTAATATTACCGAAGATAGAGAGAAGTTTAGAGAGCTAATGCTTAAAATTGGTATTCCAATGGCGCCTCAGGCTACTGCAACTTCCTATTTAAAAGGAAAAGAAATCGCACAAGAGTTTGGTTTTCCTTTAATTATTAGAGCTTCCTTTACTTTAGGTGGAGCAGGAGCGTCTTTTGTACATAAAGAGGAAGACTTTGATGAGTTATTAACCCGCGGATTAGAAATTTCTCCAATCCATGAGGTAATGATTGATAAAGCATTAATAGGTTGGAAAGAATATGAATTAGAACTTTTAAGAGATGCTAATGATAATGTAGTAATTATCTGTTCTATTGAAAATATGGATCCTATCGGGATTCATACTGGAGATTCTATAACCGTTGCTCCAGCAATGACATTAAGTGATACAACCTATCAAAGAATGCGCGATATGGCAATTCATATGATGCGTAGTATTGGTGATTTTGCTGGTGGTTGTAATGTGCAATTTGCGGTAAGCCCAGATGAAAACGAAGATATAATCGCTATTGAGATTAATCCTCGTGTTTCGCGTTCTTCCGCATTAGCGAGTAAAGCTACAGGATATCCTATTGCAAAAATTGCTGCAAAATTAGCTATTGGCTATCACTTAGATGAATTACAAAACCAAATTACAAAATCTACTTCTGCTTTATTTGAGCCTACTTTAGATTATGTAATTGTGAAAATACCACGTTGGAACTTCGATAAATTTGAGGGTAGCGATAGAACACTCGGACTTCAAATGAAGTCTGTAGGAGAAGTAATGGGAATTGGTCGTTCTTTTCAAGAAGCATTGCATAAAGCAACACAATCTTTAGAGATTAAACGTAATGGTTTAGGTGCAGATGGAAAAGGATATAAAGATTATGATCAAATTGTAAGCAAGCTGAAACATGCAAGCTGGGATCGTGTTTTTGTTATTTATGATGCTATTCAAATGGGAATTCCATTAAGTAGAATTCATGAGATTACTAAAATAGATATGTGGTTCTTAAAGCAATATGAAGAATTATATATGCTTGAAAAAGAAATTTCTACTTTTAAAGTGGAAACCATTCAAAAAGATTTATTGTTAGAAGCTAAACAAAAAGGATATGGTGACAGACAAATTGCACACATGCTTGGTTGTTTAGAAAGTCAGGTTTATAATAAACGGGAAGAATTAGGTGTTAATAGAGTGTATAAATTAGTGGACACTTGTGCTGCAGAGTTTAAAGCAAAGACTCCTTATTATTACTCTACGTTTGAAAATGATGTAGAAACGGCAGACGGAAAACGCTATGCAGATAATGAAAGTGTGGTTTCCGATAAAAAGAAAATTATAGTGCTTGGTTCTGGACCAAATAGAATTGGTCAAGGTATCGAGTTTGATTATTGTTGTGTGCATGGTGTTTTAGCTGCCGCGGAATGTGGTTACGAAACCATCATGATTAACTGTAATCCAGAAACGGTTTCTACCGATTTTGATACTGCAGATAAATTATACTTCGAACCTGTTTTTTGGGAACATATCTATGATATCATCAAACACGAAAAACCGGAAGGTGTAATCGTACAACTTGGTGGACAAACCGCTTTAAAGCTTGCTGAAAAACTAGATAGATATGGAATCAAGATTATTGGTACCACATATCAAGCTTTAGATTTAGCAGAAGACAGAGGATTGTTTTCTAATATGTTGAAAGAAAATAATATTCCATATCCAGAATTTGATATTGCTACAACTGCAGACGAAGCATCGGCAATTGCAGATGTTTTAGACTTTCCAATATTGGTAAGACCTTCTTATGTACTTGGTGGACAAGGAATGAAGATTGTAATAAATAAACAAGAATTAGAAAAACACGTTGTTGATTTATTACGAAGAATGCCAGGAAATCAATTGCTTTTAGATCATTATTTAGATGGTGCAATAGAAGCAGAAGCAGATGCTATTTGTGATGGAGAAAATGTCTACATTATTGGTATTATGGAGCATATTGAACCTTGTGGAATTCACTCTGGAGATAGTAATGCAACATTGCCTCCTTTTAATTTAGGAGAGTTGGTTATGCAACAAATAAAAGACCACACTAAAAAAATTGCATTAGCATTGAATACGGTGGGTTTAATAAATATTCAGTTTGCTATTAAAGATGAAATCGTGTACATTATTGAAGCGAATCCTAGAGCATCACGTACGGTTCCTTTTATTTCTAAAGCATATGGTGAACCTTATGTAAATTATGCAACTAAAGTGATGCTAGGAGAGAAGAAGGTTACCGATTTTGATTTTAAGCCACAATTAAAAGGGTACGCAATTAAACAGCCAGTATTCTCCTTTAATAAGTTTCATAATGTAAATAAACAACTTGGACCAGAAATGAAAAGTACTGGAGAAAGTATACTTTTTATAGATGATTTAAAAGATGATGAGTTTTACAATTTATATTCTCGTAGAAAAATGTATTTGAGTAAATAAAACGGATGCATATAATATGAAAAAGCGAAGTGTTTAACTTAAACACTTCGCTTTTTTCTGTTTTAATCTTATGTTTTGCTTCCTTTTGTTATGAGGCTATTTGAAATAGTATTCCTGTTAATATGGCAATTCCAAAACTAATAAGCGTTCCAATTAATATGTATTCGGTAAGTTTTCGGTGTTTCGATTCTTTTAAATCTCCAAATCTAAAAACAGATTTTGCAGTGATTAAAAAACCAACAGCTTCCCAATGGTCTGTAACTATAAAAATGAAGACTAAAATACGCTCTAAAATTCCGATGTATTTTCCAGCATCTTTAAGGGATTCATTACCTTCTGTAAGTTTAGAAATATCCCATTTAGAAAAAATGGTTTTCATGATTATAGAAACTGGTTGCGTTAAAAAAGCGAAACAGGTTATTAGGAGTAGGTTTTCTTCCGAAAAAATAGCTTTATAATTTAGTGCTGTATTGGTATATACAAAGTAGGTTATTATAATTACAGTAATATGAAGTACTTGATCTATAAAGAATAGGAGACGTTTTGTTTTTTTCTTTTGAATAATAAGCTTAATCGCATCTATAATAAAGTGTGTAATACCAATAATAAGTACGATTGGCCAAAGTGAAAGATCCCAAAGAATTACGAGTAATAATACAATATGAATTAATATATGAAAATATAGTTTCGGGGATTTTAACTTTTTGCGCTCTTTATCTTTAACCCATTTTTGTGGTTGTAAAAAGAAATCGCCTATAAAGTGCGCCAATAAAAGTTTAATAAGTAGTATCATAATAAGCCGCTTATTTTTTTCTTATACATGTTGTTTAAAGCTAAAATTTCATCCAAATTAGCTCGTTTAATACGTTTGCTAATGGCATTTTGATTGGTTCCTATTCGTTTTGCTAAATTTTCTTGCAAGGCTTTAGGGTTTTCTAAAGTTAATTTAACAATTTCTGCTGAATTCACTGTCCAATGATCCATACTAATTAAAGCCAATTTAAAATACAGGTTTAATTCATCATTAAGTATTTGCGATTTGGTTTTTATTTTAAGGTTTTGTTTTTCTTTTTTTAAGGTTTCAAAAGTTTCCCCAGAAAATATAAAAGCTTCGCCATTAGATTCTGTAACATCTTTGCCTTGATATGTTTTTTCGCCAATACCAATAGCCAATCTAACGTCTAATCCTTTTATCATTTTAATAGCTGCTTTTATGTAAATAGCAGCTTCAAAACTTTTGGTGACGTCTTTCATTTCTATTTGAAAACTATCGCCACGATAGATTTCCCAAAGTGTAGTATCTGTTTCTAAATACGATAGCGCAGCTTTTAAATGGCTAATCCAAACCTCCGGATTTGTTTGTCCGCGAGATTTAATGATGTCTCCTGTTAGTATGCTTGTCATTCTATTTTAAGTATAAATCACGTTATTCGGTGATAATTATAATTATCGTAGGATCCCGTGAGAATCAAATATATTCCTTTTTTATGGAATAATCAAATATATTCCCTTTTTGTGGAATAATTTAATTTATTCCTTTTTTAAGGAATAATTAGAGACATGCCGTTTTTACGGAATATGAATAGAAAGAATATTAATTTGAAAAGTTATCCGGTAAATCAATACGAACACGATGGTCTTTTAAATCATTGAAATAATTTTCTAAAGAAAAATCTACATGATTAAATTCTTCTTGTCTAGCTCTATGGTTTTCGTTACGATTTATTGCTTTTAAAAAACGAACTACTTCTTTTTTATCATTTAAGATTAAACCAGGAACAAGTACAGATTTACCAGCATCATCTTTGGCAACCATTGTAAAATACGAAGAGTTACAATGTTTAGTTTCACCGGTTCTAATGTTCTCTGCTTCTACGCGAATACCAACAACCATAGAGGTGCTACCAACATAATTAACAGATGCCTTCATGGTTACCAGGTCACCAATTTCTATCGGACTTAAAAAATCAACGGTATTAACAGATGCAGTAACACAATAGGTTTCCGAATGTTTGGAACCACAAGCAAAAGCAATTTCATCCATCAAACTTAAAATATAACCACCATGAATTTTACCTCCAAAATTTGAGTGGGATGGTTGCATGAGCTGCGATATACTTATACGAGAGGAATCTACTGTCTTAAATCTTAGTTTCATATTAGTATCTATTATTTCGTGAGGTATCTTCCTCTACTTTGGTGATAAAATATTTGGTATCTCCTAACCAAAAGAAGGTTTTATAACGTTCAAAATACGTAAGTTTTACAAATTTACCTTGTAAACGATTTAATTCTTGGATGGCTTGCTCTTCTTTATCTTCTACCGAAAATTCAAAATGTTGTGATTCAGAAACACCTTGGCTAATTTCGCCTTCCCATGTTTTAAATAGAACTCCTTTGCTAGTAAATTTAACCAATTGTCCAGCTCGAACACCTTCGCTATACGTTGCAAAATATATAAAGCAGAAATATCCAGCTACTATAAGTACTATTGTAATTAGTGCTTTTATTAAAAATTTTATCATAATATGTATATGTTAATCGTCAGATGCAACGTGTTATATATTGCTTTAGTCTTCATGTCTTTTTTCTTTAATACCAATTTCCGTTTCCATTCTGTAAAAAAGACCAATAGCAGATAATAGGATTCCTAATAGTAATGTTATAATTATAATAAACATATCAAAATCTGGTTTATTTAGGATACTATAACCCGAAACTAACAAGACAATGCCAAAGCTAACTAAACCAACACCAATAACTAAGACTCTATAATACCGATAACGTAAAAACCATTTATATATAGTATCGATTTTTTTCTTATTCATTATCTTCTTTTGCTCTTTTTATAAATGTTTCAGGCAATGCTTTTTTTGCTTTAGCTCCTAGTTTTTTAATTTTTTCCACACTAGTAATTAGGTTTCCTTTTCCTTCCACCAATTTATTCATAGCCGAAGAGTAGTCTTTTTTAGCATCGTCAATTTTCTTTCCTACTCCTGTTAAATCGGTTACTAAACCATGAAATTTATCGTATAAAGCGCCAGCTTGCCTTGCAATTTCAATAGCATTTTGCTGTTGCTTTTCATTATTCCACATACTATCCACGGTTCTTAAAGTGGCTAATAAAGTAGATGGTGTCACAATAACAATATTTTTTTCAAAGGCTTTGTTATATATCGAGTTATCCGCATTTATAGCTACAGCAAAAGCAGGTTCTATTGGTATAAAAAGTAACACGAAATCCGGACTTTCAATATCGTATAAATCTTCGTATTTCTTTTCAGAAAGCTGATCTACATGTCTTCTTATAGAATTTATATGCGCTTTTAGGAAAACCTCACGTTCATCATCTTCGGCATTTACATAACGTTCATAATCTGTTAAAGACACTTTACTATCAATAATCATCTTTTTATTATCTGGTAAATGTAAAACAATATCCGGAAGCACGCGCGAGCCATCTTCTCTAGTGAAATTTTGTTGTACAAAATACTCTCTATCTTTTTCTAAACCAGATTTTTCAAGAACGCGTTCTAGTACCAATTCACCCCAATTTCCTTGCATTTTACTATCGCCTTTTAAAGCGCGAGTTAGGTTGGTTGCTTCTTTGGTCATCTGTTGGTTTAAATCTTTTAAACCTAATAATTGCTCTTTTAAAGCAGAATGCATGCTGATACTTTCCTTTTGGGTATCGTCTACTTTCTTTTCAAATAGTTGGATTTTTTCTTGTAGCGGATTTAAAATGTTTTTGATGTTTTCTTTATTCTGAAGGGTGAATTTTTCCGATTTGGCATCTAGAATTCTAGTAGCAAGATTTTCAAAATCGGTACGAAGCTGCTTTTGTCGTTCTTCTAATTCTTCATCTTTTTTAAGATTTAGTTTTTGAAGGTTTTCATATTCAGAATTTCTTCGCGCTAATTCGGTATTTAAAAAATCCTTTTCCCGACGAATATCTTCTCGATCTATTTCCATTTTGGAAAGTGTTTCCTTTAGCTGCACTAACTGATTTTCAAAATTCTGATTTTGCTTTAGGTTTTCAGCTTCCGAAAATTGCTTAAAGTCATTAAGCTGTTGTTGTAAGTTATTGTTGCGTTCTTCTAAGGTGCTTTTTTCGCTTTTACTTTTCAGTTTTGTGAATAGCATTCCTAAATAAGCACCAATTGCTGCCGAAATTATAATAGCAAGAAGGAGAAGGAGGTTGTCGTTCATTTAAAATAGAAGTTTATCCAAAGATAAATTTTTCTTAAGAAAGAAAACGAATGTAAGACAAATGATTTAATAGGCGTTATTTATAAAATGGATGTCGTAATTTCAATGTCTGCATCCTTCCAAGCGTAATCAAACTCTTGCTTTATTTTGTTTGCTTCATCTAGTTTTCCTTGTGCTTTTAAGCTTTGATATAAACCCATTAATGACCAACCATTTTGTCTTAAGTCTTTTAAATCTTCTTTAAAAATCAATTCGGCGTCTTTATATTTATTTGCTTTAAGTAAAACCGCTCCTAAATTTTGTCTTGGCGGAATATACCATGCAGATGGTTCATTGTAAATTAAATGATCTTCCATGCTTACCGCACTTTCTAGATGTGTAATAGCAGAAGCATAGTTTCCTTTTAAAGCTTCTAATTCGCCCGCAACTACCTCGAATGCCAATTTAGAAATAGTAGTACCATTATCAAAACCTGTAGCAACTATGGTTTCCATTTCTGGATCCTTAATATAACTAGCAATAGCATCTAGTTCTTCTTGTGCCTCTTTAATATTGTTTTTTCTAATAAAGGCAATACCACGCGCATAATGCCAAATCATCTTTAAATGTTTGAGTTCATCATTTGGTTTCGGAATGGTTAAAATGTCATTCCATTTTCCAAATCGCGTATAGGCTAGGAGCGGCGTTGCTGCAAAATTCTGTAAAAAATGAAGTTCTTTTAATTCGCCAGTGGGAACTTTTTCTGCTGTTTTTTTTGCCGCATCTATTGCAATTTCACTGTTTCCTAAAAGGGTTGCTGCCGACCATAAAAAATGAATGTTATGCGGATAATATCCTAAAGGATACATGCCTTGAGATAGACATTGTGAAATATAATCTTCATCTGCTAAAATGGCCTTTTGGTTAGATTCTACAGCATCTTTGTATCTACCAACTCGTATATAAATATGGGATGGCATATGTACAATATGTCCTGCAGCAGGCATTAATGATGCTAGTTTTTCTGCACTTGAAATGGCTAAATCGGGTTTTGGTAGTTCTACCATATGAATATAATAATGGTGTGCGCCAGGATTATTAGGATCCAAAACCATCGCTTTTTCCAATGCTGCTTTTGCTTTATCAATGTTTGGGGAAGCATTACCATCTTTATCCCAATAATTCCAAGGAACCGTATTCATAACGGAAGCGGCAAATAAGGTGTTGATGTTGGTGTCTTCTGGATATTTTTCCACAACTTTAGTCATAGCATGCATATATTCTAAATTCATGGCAGCTACATCTGCAGTCAAATCATTGGAATAGCGATGCGTTAGTGCTTCAATTAAATCCTGCTCTTTTTTAGTTGCGTTGGTGGCCAATTGTTTCGCTTTTTCTATAGCTTCGTTGTATTTGTTTTTGCGATCGTCGTCTGGATGAGGATCATTAATATTTGGACCAAGAGTATAAGCTTGTCCCCAATATGCCATCGCTAAATTTGGATCTAGTCTGGAAGCTTCCATAAAAGAACGATGTGCTTCTGCATGATTAAAAGCATAAGTAAGTCGTAAACCTTGATTAAAAAATTGTTGCGCTAAGTCATTTTTGGTACTGACTTTATAGGCATGATTTCCAAGATTTTCAAATAGTGGTGAAATTTGTTTTGTGGTATCTACTTCTTCCAATAAAAACGTTGCTGGCGTGCATTTAATTACATTCATGCCATATTTTTTAGAATAGTCGATTTCTTCTTCTTTATTGAAAAGATATAATGATAGTAATGTCACCGTAAGAAGTGAAAATAATAATAGATTTAATTTAGTTTTCATGGTTTCCGTAATTTAGAATGCCATAAAAATAAATACGATAAATTTTAAAAAGTAGATTTAAGTCGCTGAAAGTGAGCGATATAAATATAGTGAATTTATTCGGTAGATTTATTTTTTTACTCGAAAACTCCCCGTATTTGCATCAAAAGCAATTAAATCTTCTGGAAATAAAGTATTAAAAGTTCCTTGTGCAATGAGTGTACAAGGTGTATTGGAGATCACTTCCGTTTTAGTCATGACAATCATAGTATCACACAATTGAATAGCTAAATCTATTTCATGCGAAGAAAACAAAATCGTTTTCCCCGTTTCTTTTACCAATTTTTGAAGCAGTTTTAAAATGTATGCTTTATGATACATATCTAAATGCGTGGTTGGTTCATCTAGAATAATAAGGTCTGTATCTTGAGCTAAAGCACGTGCAATCATTACTTTTTGTAGTTGGCCGTCACTAAGCTCAAAACATTTTTTGTGTTTTAAATCGTCAATATTTGTTTGGCTAATCGCGCTGTTGACTTTGCTAATATCTTTTTCCGATAGATTACCAACCCAATTGGTATATGGCTGTCTTCCTAATGCAACCAGTTCAAAAACAGATAAATTTTTAGACGCAATAGCTTCGGTTAAAACCAAACTCATTGCTTTGGCCAAATCTATATTAGCGTATTCGTCTAGCGGTTTTTCATTTAAATATAATGCGCCAGATAATTTGGGTTGTACCTGTGTTAGTGTTCGTAATAAAGTGGATTTACCAATACCATTTCCGCCAACAAGGCCTATTAATTCTCCTTTTTTTAAAGTAAGATTTATGTTGGATGTAACCGTAGTTTCTTCCTTTTTAGTTTTGTAACCAATAGAAAGATTTTCGGTTTTTAGGATGATATGTGGCACTTCTTTATTCACTAATTCTATTTATTTTTTTTTTATTTCTTTTAAAGCTGCTTCGCGCTTTTTGTCAAGCCTTCCGATTTTTCTTCTAAAAACCACCTTCCTTCAACTGATGGAAGGAGCTGGAATTGAATTTTATAGTTATCTTATAACTTTACCCTAAATGTCACACGGAGCCTAGTCGAAGTGCTTTTGTCTAAACGTATATTTTTTCATTAGGTCTTCGACTGCGCTCAGACTGACAAGTTAACTTCAAAACACCATTTTTCTTTTTCTAACCAATAACCAAATAACAACAGGTGCACCAATTAAAGAGGTAATTGCGTTAATTGGTAAGGTATAATCGCTGGTTGGTAATTGGGCAATACTATCGCAAATAAGCATTACTATGGCACCAAATAAAAATACGGCTGGTAATAATATTTTATGATTTGCCGTGTTAAAAATTTGCCTGGTTAAATGTGGAACAGCCAACCCAATAAAAGCGATTGGTCCAGCAAACGCCGTTATGGTTCCTGCTAATAAACTAGTTGCAAGGATAATGATTATCCGACTTCGTTTGATGTTTAATCCTAAGCTTTTTGCATAATTCTCGCCAAGTAATAAGGTGTTTAATCCTTTAATGGCTAGTATACTAAGTAGTATTCCGAAGCAATAAATGACAAAGAAAATGAAAACTTCATTCCAGGATAAGTTTCCTAAACTTCCAAATCCCCAAAAGATATATTGTTGTAATTGTTCCGCAGAACTAAAATAGGAGAGTACACTTACTACTGCAGAGGTAATGCTTCCAAACATGAGTCCGATAATAAGAATAGCCATCGTATCTTTCACTCTAGAGGAAACGATTAATACCGCCAATAGAACAAGAAAACTTCCTAAACTAGCCGCAATAACGATAGTCCATTTTGAAATTAATAACGATGCAAAAATACCTCCAAAAATACCACCTCCTAAAATCACCAAAGCCACACCTAAACTTGCGCCAGAAGTAATACCAAGAACAAATGGTCCTGCCAATGGGTTTCTAAAAAGCGTTTGCATTAATAATCCGGAAATACCTAATCCAGAACCTACTAAAATTGCTGTGATTGCTTTTGGTAATCTGTAATTTTGAATGATATATTGCCAAGATTCGTTTTCTGCAGAATCTATCAAACTATTAAATATTTCTTTTAATGGAATAGACACAGAACCTAAGCTAATGTTAGTAAAAAAGCATACCATTAATAAAAGTATTAATAGTGTAAAGGAGCCTTTGTATGTATTCGTTTCGGACAAATTATTTTAAAGATTTAAAAAAGTAAGGTGTATAATCTGGTAATAATTCTGGATGACAGATTTTAATAATATCTTTTAAAACGATATCTGGTCTTGCGGTACCAAGTTCGTAATAGATAACTCCTCCAGTTTTTCCTGTGGTATTTACAAAGGAATAAATGGTTTTGTTTTGAAAAGCATCAAATTTCGTGTAATGTGCATTTGCTTTTTCTAGTGCTTCCATACTTGCGTAATACGACGGACTTAACCATAATTCGGCATGTTTTGCTTTTTCAAATACCGTTTCAAAGTTTAATGCTAAACTACCACTTCCTGTCGTTTCACTATATAAATAGTTTACGTTGGCATCTTTTAATATTTGTGCTTCCGGACTTGTGCCATTAGGTAAATACCAAGTGTCTTTATGCATTGCGCCACTTATAACGGTTGGTTGCTTTTCTACTTTTAACGCAAGAGCTTTTGCTTCTTCGTAATTTTTTTCAATAGAATTAAAAATCGTATTTGCAATTTGTTCTTTGTTATAAAGAACGCCGAAGAATTTAATCCATTCTGCTTTTGCTAATGCCGATTTTTCCACCCAATCCCCATTGTAGATTACAGGAATACCTGATTTTTTAATGGTTTCAAAGGTTTTGTTATTTCCATCTATACCATAACCAATGACTACGTTTGGTTGTAGTTCTAATAAAACTTCGGTGTTTATACCTTCGTTTTTTCCTAGTTCTCTAATATTTTTATCCTCAATTCTTGCTCTAGTTTTTAAGGAAGATACATAATCTGTTCCTGGAAAACCAACCAATGTTTCTTCTACTTCTAAAAGCTCTAAAGCAGGAATATGTGTGGTAGAGGTAACCACTATTTTTTCAATAGGAATCGTTATTATACCATCAAATTCGTCTTTGTTTAACGTTATTTTGGACGCTACATCTTTGTGAACTAAAGCATATTTATATTCCTTTTCTGCTTTAGGCCAAGGATTTTTAATCGTTAGTATTTTAAAGTTTTCATTATGTGTAATGGTAAAACCTTCGGCATATTTAAATGCCGTTTTGACAAAATCTTGCTTGTTTTCAGGAATGGATTTTACTTCCTTTTTACAAGCGGTAAAAGATAGTAAAAGACAAAATAGAAGGGAGTTAAATAACTTTTTTTGTAACATTAGTGACATATAAATAGATAGGTTTCTTTTAAATTTATATAAAATTTTAGTCATGAGAGACGGTTCAAATGTAACAATATATATAGTAGGTGGAATAATAATAGCACATTTTTTAATTGGCTTTATTTTTCTTATTTACAAAATGAATAAGAAAAAGTAAGTTTAATTAGTTTGCATTTAAAAAAGAAATTACTTTTGCACAGAATTTTGGTTTGACTTCGCAATAAAGCAAAGTCGATTAAAAGGGAATCTAGTTAAACTCTAGAACTGTTCCCGCAACTGTAATTTTATGCGCAACTAGATTGCGTACCTTTTTAAAGGGTGTTATTAACTTCTAAACCACTGGAAAAATTTTCTGGGAAGGTATAATAGCATTAAAAAAGTCAGGAGACCTGCCAATTTCAACATCCAACGAATCTTCGGGAGAAAGATTTTAAGATTATGAAAAAAAATATTCTATTTTTATTTGGTATTGTTTTTAGTTTAAGCTGTTTCTCGCAAACAAGGCTAGACACTGTGCAACAATTGGATGAAGTTGTTTTGAAGTCGGATACATACCTAAAAACGTTTTCAAATACACAGTCGGTAACGACTTTAAAAGATACTATTCTATCTAGAAGTGCACCTTCATTAACGCAATTGTTAAACTATAATTCTACTATTTATTTTAAAGAGAATGGTTTAGGAATGGTTTCTTCACCTTCCTTTCGTGGTACCACAGCACAGCAAACGGCAGTAGCTTGGAATGGTATTAATATCAATTCACAATTTAACGGTCAAACCGATTTTAACACGATTAATATTCGAAATTTTGATGCAGTAAGTATTCGAAGTGGTGGTGGAAGTGTGCTTTACGGAAGCGGTGCCATTGGCGGATCGATTCATTTAAATAATGATATAAAATTTAATACCGGTTTTGAGAATAGTTTGTATGCCAACTACGGAAGCTATACTACTTTAGATTTAGGCGTGAAGTCCCGATTTTCTTCTGAAAAATTTAGTGCGGATGTAGCAATCAGTAGATCAAGTTCTGACAATGATTATGATTATGTAGATAGTGATAAAACGAATTTAAATGGAGCGTTTTATAATCAGAGTATTTCGGCTAACTTCGGATATAAATTAAATAAGAAGAATATTTTAAAACTGTACAGTTATCTGTATGATGGTGAACGTGAGTTTTCTTTTATATTTCCTTCGGAAACACCTACAAAATATCAAGATTTAAATTCTAGAAATATGCTAGAATGGAATGGTTTATACGGTAAATTTATCTCTACTTTAAAAGTCGCTTACTTAACAGAGAAGTACAAATACTTTGCGAATAGCAATACCGATACCTACTCTTTTGGAGAAGCAAAAACCCTTATTGGTAAATACGATTTAAGTTATAAAATCTTCAAAGACGCCATGCTGCAAGGTGTTATGGATATTACAAATACTACAGGAAAAGGTTCTAGTATTGGGGAAAGTGATAGAACCATTTCTAGTTTCAGTGTATTGTATAAACAAGAGATAAAATCTTTTTTATATGAAGCTGCTTTACGAAAGGAAATTACCAATAATTATGATAGTCCGTTGTTATATAGTCTAGGACTTCAGTATAAATTCGGAGCGCATTATACTGTGAATGTAAACGGTTCTAAGAATTTTAGAATTCCGACGTACAATGATTTGTACTGGGAAGGAAGTGGTAATCAAGATCTAAATCCAGAAACTTCCAATCAAATAGAAATGGGACATGCATTACAATTTAAGCACGTGTCTTTTTCTGCAACCGGTTTTTATAATGATATGGAAGATATGATTCGTTGGCTTCCTACAGGAAGTGTTTGGAAACCTGTAAATACAGATCATGTAGAAACCTATGGTGTAGAATCTAAATTGGATGTAAAATATAATGTAAAAGCACATCAGTTTGCTTTAGGAGGAACGTATGCATATACCGTTTCAAAAAACAAAGAAACAGATTTACAGTTAATTTACGTACCAAAACACAAGGCAACAGCTACTTTTAACTATCAACATAAACGTGCTTCTTTCTATTATCAAACACTCTATGTTGGTGAAGTGCTAACTTTGCAAGATGACGATCCAAAGTACATATTAGATGCTTATTTTGTTTCTAATATCGGACTCTCTTATGCTTTAGGAAAAAAGCAACAATTCACTTTAGGAGGGCAAATAAAAAATCTTTACAACGAAAACTATCAGAGTGTCGCAAGTCGCTACATGCCTGGAATTAACTATAATTTTTACTTAAACTTTAATTTTTAAACTATGAAAAAACAATTTAAATTTTTAGCTTACTCACTATTTTTAAGCCTGTTAATAACATCATGTAGTAGTGATGATGATTCTTCAGGAGGATCTACAAACTTAGGAGAGTATGACAATGGATATTTTGTATTGAATGAAGGAAATGGAAATCCTGCAACAGCATCTATAACTTTTGTTGGTGATGATGGTATTGTTGTAGAAGATGTATTTAGATTAGTTAACCCAAATGCAGGAGAGATAGGTTCTTATTTACAAGATATCTTTTTTGATGATACTAGAGCATTTATTGTTTCTGGATCTGCAAATCAAGTAACTGTTGTTAATCGTTATACCTTTGAATACTTAGCTACAATTAATAATAACTTTTCTGCACCAAGATATGGTACGGTAGAAAATGGAAAAGCGTATGTAACCAATTCTGCAGAATGGAATACAGGTGCAGATGATTTTCTTACTATAATCGATTTAAATGATTACTCTACAACTACAATGGTTGTTGGAGATTATTCAGAAAAAATTACTTCAGACGATGATTATGTGTATATTTCTAATGGATATTATGGAAGCGGAAACGCTGTAACTGTTTTAAATACAAATACACAAGTACTAACTAGTATTGATTTAGGAGCAGGAAACTCTCCAAACTCCATTCTAGAAGAAGATGATGATTTATATGTTTTATCTTATGACTATGGATCTAACGGAAAAGTATTTAAAATAAATACAGTTACTAATGCTATAGAGACTACAGTAGATTTACCAGCAGGATTAGTTGGTGCAAAAAACTTACAAGTAGAAGATGATAAATTTTACTTTACCGTAGATGCTTCTGTTTATTCTTTCGCTATGAATAGCACTGTAGTTTCTGAGACAGCAGTATTAACATACAACTCTACATCTACTTATGGTGTGATGTACGGATTTAATGTAGAAGATGATAAAATATTGATTTCTGATGGAGGTGACTTTAACTCTAACAGTAATGTATACGAATACTCGTTGAATGGTACTTTATTAAATACAATAACAGTAGGAGTAGGACCAAACAGTTTTCATTTTAACTAAGTCTAAGATGTAATTAATAATAAAAAGGTAGCGACTAGTATTAGTTTCTACCTTTTTTTATACCATAAATCATGAATAAAAAACACTTTTTACTACTAGCTCTTTTTATTTATATTGCAGCTAATGCACAAAGTTATGCTCCTCCAGTTGGGCAAGAAGGAACAACAGCAATACATAGAGATTCTAATGTTTTTGTTTCTTGGGCAACGGGCATAACATTAGTACGTGGACCACAAGATATTGCGAACCCATCTAACGGATTAGCATCTGTTGGTACTGCCGAAAATGCTTTACATCAGTCTAACGCACAAATTGTGAGTTTGGGAGATGGTGGTTCTGCTACTTTGTCTTTTGCTAATCCAATAGCAAATAATACAGGGTTTGATTTTGCTATTTTTGAAAACAGTTTTAGTGATACTTTTTTAGAATTGGCTTTTGTTGAAATTAGCTCAGATGGAGTACACTTTTTTAGGTTTCCTTCACATAGTGAAACACAATCCAACACACAAGTTGGTAGCTTTGGAAATATAGATGCAACTTATATCAATAATCTAGCAGGGAAATATAGATCTGCTTATGGTACTCCTTTTAATATCGACGATGTACCTAATGATGCTTTATTAAATAAAGATTTCATAACACACATTAAAATTATAGATGTTATAGGAACTATTGATCCTTTATACGCTACTTATGATAGTTATAATAATATAGTAAACGATCCTTACCCAACGGCTTTTGCATCTTCAGGTTTTGATTTGGATGCTGTTGGAGTGATTCATGAACAATCTTTAAGTACGGAAACATTTAATAGAGAATCCGGATTTAGTTTATACCCTAATCCTGCTACTTCTCAATTTTATATTTCAAAAATTGGTTTTGTTTCGGTGTATTCTACTGAAGGCCGATTGGTGTTAAGCAAAAACATTGAATCTACGGATACTCCTGTGAATATCGAGAATTTAACTCCAGGAATATATCTAGTTAATATTACTTCAGTAACAGGTAGCAGTACACTTAAGATCGTTAAGAAATAAAAAGGAGTTTCACGATTTCAAAAAAAAATAAAAAAGCCTGTGAACACAGGCTTTTTTTATGCAATCAAATCACAAAACCAAAAACCTTTTTTTTCGTTTTCGGTATTAGGAGTATCGTATTCGCGATATATCTTTTCTTCAATAGTAAAGGAGATTGGCGATTTAAATATAGGTCCGTCATAACAAAAAGTATGGAATTCGCCATTTTCTCCACAAGGATCTACATCTTTTGGTAAGTTTTCAATAAGTTCTTTAGTGATGGTTTTTCCAACAAATTCTTCCGAGAAATAGGTTGAACTAGCACAAACAATGATGGCTTTAAAACCTAAGTCTAGGAATTCGTTAATTAATTCTTTCGTATTTCTTTTCCAAAGTGGAAATACAGTAGAAATACCAAGTGCACTTAAATTATCTTCTCGGTACTTTTTTAAATCCTCTAAAAAAATATCTCCAAAAGCACTATGTGTAAAGTGTTCTGTTTTTAATGTATGTAAAGCAGTATGCATGATCGTTTCATAATCTGCCATACTTGGTTGCTCCGGTAATTCAATAATTTGTAACGGAATACCAATAGCTTCCGTTTGTTTTTTTAATAAGGAAACCGGCAAACCATGCATTGTTACTCTTTGATAATGGGAGTTAACCGTTGTAACTAGTTTCTCTATGGAAAAATTTTCGTCTTGAAATAAATGGTATAATGCTAAGGCAGAATCTTTTCCTGTACTCCAATTAAAGTATGTTTTATTAGTCAATGTACATGCCGTTTTCAAAAGGTTGGTAATCTACTTTAGTGTTTAATTTATTAAAGTTATTTATTCTAGGTTGTACAAATCTTCCGTTTTCTAAAATATGTTGTAAAGCTGCTGCAAGTAATGGTTCGTTTTCGTTTCCTAAAATACCATAGTTATTCGGCATTTCCTTTAGTAAAATGTCTGGTATTAATCCTTCATTAGGAACACTAACATCCAACTTGTTTACTGTTTTTGCTACTAATGGCTGCATCGCATACGTATGCAACGGGTTTGCGCCACTTCGTTTAAAATCTGGAGAATCGTAAATAGTTATAGACGCTTGTGATTTCCCTCTAGTTTCCACCCCGATTTGTATAACTTCTATTTGTGCGTATGCTTTTAGGCTATTAATCACCATTTCGCTTGCAGAAGCAGATGCGTAAGTTGTTAGTATGTACACTTTTTGTAGATTTAGACTGTTTATGCTGTTTCCGTCAAAAAAATCTGTAAAAAGATACGCTGTATTATTACTTTGTAAAGCGTTGTTATATATTAGTTTTGCAAAGGTTTCACCGTTAAATTGTCCCGTAATCATACTTCCTAAAAGCGTTGCCGTATTTACTGAACCTCCAGGATTATAGCGTAAATCTAAAACTAAGTTTTGCACATTATTACTTTGTAAAGTAGCAAAGGCATTATTTAACTGTGTATTAAAATCGGCAGTAAAACCATTGTACATTAAATAACCAACGTTTTGATTGTTGACTTCTAGTATCTCGGTTTTATATACCGGATTTTCGGTAAAGGCAACTTTATTTAATGTAGCTGTTTCGGAAGTCGAAATAACAGTATCATCACTGTCATCATCTGGCGTATTATTGTCATTGTAGTTTGCAAGATTTAAGGTGTACGTATCTCCACTTAATAGGGAGTTAATATTGTTTTCGGTTAAAGGAACACCATTAACGGCATTGAATATTTGTCCGCGTTGCAAGTTCTGATTTTCCGCAGGACTATTATTTAAAACCAGTTTTATAATACCAAACACATTAGTAGTACTTCCAGGTTCAAAATAAAAGTCATACTCTAAACCATTACTTTTTCTTACGCCATTAAAACTTTCCTCTAAGGCAATATAATCATTGGTGATCCAGCTAAATCTATCTACATTTTGTCTGTCATAAATTAAATTTTCAAATAAAGATTCCGGAGATTCAAAAGCATTTAAATAATTGGAGTAATCGCTATCTGTTGAAAATCTATCATTTGCTAAATCGGGTTTGTTTTCTTTATATAAATAGGCATAATTCATTCCTTTATAAACAAAGTCTTTAATATCTTTATTGGTAACCGGATTATCATCTAAGTCTTCAAAACAAGCAGTACATAAAGATGCTGCAAAGCATAGAAGTGCAATTCTTTTAATTATATTCATAATGATAAGATTTCTTTTTTTCTTTTAAAAGTACTTATTTTATCCGCAACTAAAAATTAATTGTAACAAAAGAAAGAGTTGTTCGTCTTAATAGAAACGGCCCTTACCAAGCAGTTTTATAACTAGAGCCAATTAATAATTGGAATGAAACCAAAAATAATGACACAAACAGAGTTTTTACATATTGTAATGCCCTTTAAAGATAAGGTGTTTCGTTTAGCAAAACGTTTGTTAGTGTCTAGGGAAGAAGCCGAAGATGCAACACAAGAAGTGCTTTTAAAATTATGGAAGAATAAAACCAAGATTCAAGAGTATAAAAACGTAGAAGCATTTTCTATGACCATGACGAAGAATTTTTGTTTAGATAAATTAAAATCGAAGCAAGCCCAAAATTTAAAGTTGGTACACAGCAATTACCAAGACAATAATACGTCTTTGCAAAAGCAATTAGAATTTAGTGATAGTGTGCGTTGGGTTGCTAAAATAATAGAAGATTTACCAGAGCAACAAAAAATGGTAGTGCAATTAAGAGATATTGAGCAATATGATTTTGACGAAATTGGCAAGATGCTGGATATGAATAATACAGCAGTGCGAGTGGCATTGTCTAGAGCAAGAAAAACAATAAGAGAAAAATTAACAAAAACACATAATTATGGTGTTAAATAATATAGAACAATTACTAGAAAAGTACAACAATGGCGAAACATCGCTAAAAGAAGAGCAGCAGTTAAAAGACTATTTTAAACAAGAGACTGTAGCGCCACATTTAGAAATGTATAAACCAATGTTTGCCTATTTTTCTGTAAGCCAAGAAGAAAAGTTTACTAAAGACGTTCCATTAAAATCTAATAAAAACAATTTGTATGCATGGATTTCTGTCGCAGCAGTAGCAGTTCTTATGTTAGGATTTTATTTTAAATCGCCTCTAACTTCTGCAGAAGATTTAGGTACTTATGATGATCCTGAAATGGCATACTTGGAAGTGAAAAAATCTTTAGAAATGATTTCTACACAGTTTAATAAAGGCGCTTCTAGTATTAATTATCTAGCAGAAGTAGGAAATACAACAAGTTTAGTTTTTAAAAACTAGAAAACATGTACCGAGCCTTTTATCTTTTATTTAAAAAAATAATTGGCGAATACATTGTTACAATTAATAACAAATAAATACTACAAAAATGAAAACACCAATAAATAATAAAATAAACAAAATGAAAAAGAATGTAATTTTAGTCGCAATGGCTTTATTAATGATGCCTTTAACATCTATGGCGCAAGATATATTTACAAAATATAGCGATAATGCAGATGTAACGTATGTAAACATTAAACCAAAAATGTTTCAAATGTTGGCTAAAATGGATATCGATACCGATGATCCGGAAGCAAACGAATATCTAGCAATGGTAAACAGTATTACTAGTTTAAAAACTATTATTACAGAAAAAGGTGGGATTTCTGCAGATTTAACCTCTTGGGTAAACTCTAAAGCAAGTAGCTTAGAAGAGTTAATGGAAGTTAAAGATGATGGAACGGTAATTAAATTCTACATTAAAGAAGGAAAAGACGAAGACCATGTACAAGAGCTTTTGATTTTTGTAAACGGAATAAGCAAACACATGGAAGGATCTGATATTTCTGTAAATGGTGCCCAACGTAAATTTGAAACTGTTATCGTGTCTTTAACAGGAGATATAGATTTAAAACAAGTTTCTAAACTTACCAAGAAAATGAACATTCCTGGAGGAGAACATTTAGACGATAAAAAATAAATAATACATACACATGAACCTTCCATAACGAGCATTCGATACCTATTGGAATGCCTATTAAGGAAGCAACATGTGACCAATAAAAAACAAATAATACATACACATGAAACCATCAATCAAAAAACTATTGGGCGGCTTACTAACAATAACCTTGTTAGTAAGTTGTAGCAATAAAGAATCTTTACAGACGTACTTTGTAGATAATCAAGAAACAGCAAGTTTTACAACAGTAGATATACCTACAAGTATTGTGGACTTTGAAAATGCAGATCTTTCTGAAGAAGAAAAAGAAGCATATAACTCTATCGAAAAACTTAATTTTTTAGGTTTTAAATTAGACTCCAGTAATCAAGAGACTTATCAAGTAGAAATGGCTAAAGTGGCTTCTATTTTAAAAGATGAAAGATATATAGAGCTTGGCGATTTTAATATGTTTGGTTCCAAACTATCTGTAAAATATATAGGCGATGATGATCTGGCAGATGAGTTTATTGTCTTTGGAAGCTCTAAGGAATATGGCTTTGGTGTTTTACGTGTATTAGGAGATAAAATGAGTCCAGCAAAATTAGTAAGACTTGCAGAATCTATGAATAAAGGAAAAGTGGATGATAGCCAGTTAAAAGGACTAATGGAGTTTTTTAAGTAAAAATATTTAGTTCGTTAATTTTCCATAAAAAAGGCTTACCGTTTTGGTAAGCCTTTTTTATGGATAAAACTTTAATTTTTTATATCTCTTCAGAAGCAATTTCTTTAGCCTTTTTAATTTGTTCTAGCTCTTCGGCTTCCGGAATTCTTTTCGTTATAATCACATTAATAATTACGGCAAGAAAGCCTATAATAATTGGTGTAATAATGAAAATGCTATCTAAAACATCTAGCATTCCAAAAAGAACAAAAGACATTATTACAATGCCGCAAAGCGTTAAAGATTGGTTGTCTGTAAGCATAAATAAATTTAAATTCCGGTATAATTACTCGGAGTAATCACTTTTAATTCTTCTTTAATTTCGTTAGATACTTCTAAGGTATCAATAAAATTCGAAATAGATTGTTTGGTAATCTTTTCATTGGTTCTTGTTAAACCTTTTAAAGTTTCATACGGATTAGGATATGCTTCTCTTCTTAAAATAGTTTGAATTGCTTCTGCAACAACTGCCCAATTGTTTTCTAGGTCTTCCGCAAATTTAGACTCATTCAACAATAATTTATTCAACCCTTTTAAAGTACTTTTAAATGCAATCAACGTATGTCCGAAAGGTACTCCAACATTACGTAAAACAGTACTATCGGTTAAATCACGTTGTAGTCTAGATATTGGTAATTTGGCAGAAAGATGTTCAAAAATAGCATTTGCAATACCTAAGTTTCCTTCTGAATTTTCAAAATCTATCGGATTCACTTTGTGTGGCATTGCGCTACTTCCAACTTCACCAGCTTTAATTTTTTGCTTAAAGTATTCCATAGAAACATAGGTCCAAATATCTCTATCTAAATCTATAAGAATCGTATTTATTCTTTTTAAGGCATCAAATAAAGCAGCCATATGATCATAATGCTCAATTTGTGTGGTAGGAAACGAGTGTTGTAAGCCTAATTTTTCTTGTACAAAAGTACTTCCAAAAGCTCTCCAGTCAATATTTGGATACGCCACTTTGTGCGCGTTAAAGTTTCCAGTTGCTCCACCAAATTTAGCAGCGCTTGGTACATCATTCAGTAAATTAAATTGTTCTTCTAAACGGACTACAAATACTTCAATTTCTTTTCCTAATCGGGTAGGAGATGCAGGTTGACCATGTGTTCTTGCTAGCATTGGTATGTGTGCCCAATCTTTTACTAATTCTTTTAATCTATTAAGAACTATAAAATATTCTGGTACATACACGTCATTCATTGCATCTTTAATGCTTAATGGAATTGCCGTGTTGTTAATGTCTTGAGAGGTTAATCCAAAGTGGATAAACTCTTTGTATGCCTGTAAATCAAGTTTGTCGAATTTTTCTTTTATAAAATATTCAACTGCTTTTACGTCGTGATTGGTAATTTTTTCAATGTCTTTAATTGCTAAAGCATCTTCGGTTGAAAAATTGGTATAAATAGCTCTTAAATCTTCAAAAATCGATTTGTCTACAGATTCTAATTGTGGTAACGGAATTTCGCAAAGTGCAATAAAGTATTCAATTTCTACTAAAACACGATATTTAATAAGTGCTTCTTCGCTAAAATATTTACCTAATTCGTCAATCTTATTTCGGTATCGACCATCAATTGGTGAAATGGCAGTTAGTGTATTTAAAGACATAGTTTGTGTTGGTTTTTAAGAAGATGTAAAGATAGGAAATTGATTAACGATTGACGATTTTTAAATTAACGATTTTTGAAGGTTTTACAATAGTGCTACTATTTTAAAGAAATATAGAAGGAACAAAAACAGGAACTGGAATAAAATGGGTTAAAAGCCTTATCTGTGAAAGTTTTTAAATCTAGGCTAAAAATGGAATTGAAAGAAAGAGGAGTTAAAACTTGTGAATTTTTAATTGCATTTGCGGATTTAAAAAGTGCTTCGCCTTTTTCTACAAACCATCCGAGTTTCGCTAAAGCACATCCAACCTTCCTTTAGCTAAAGGAAGGAGCCGGTAATAATTATGATTTTTACTAATTGCGTAATTGTTTATTTAATTAGAGTTTGGAGTAATGGAAATAAAAAAAATCGAGTAGAAAAGAGTTCTTTAATATTTTTACATATAATTATATATTAAGGGTTCGAAGCAACTTGGATTTCCGACGGTGTCGGAATAATCAAAATCAGAAATAATGAGCGTAGGAATGGAGATGCAAAGCGCAGCTTTAAGCACGTAATTCCGATAGCGAATGGTGCTTTGCAATTTCCTATTTTGATACTGATTTTTTGGTTCGTTTTGTATCCAGACAAAATGAACATCATAGGGATTTAAAAAAACAAAAGGAATACTAAAAATAAAGCCGTTTCACGCTTTTTCTACAAACCATCCGATTTTCGCTAAGGCAAAACACACCTTCCTTTAACTAAAGGAAGGAGCCGGTACTAATTATGATTTTTGTAAAATTTGAAAATTTGAAAATTTTAAATTTAGTTTTTATTTTTTTTAATTTTCACTAATATCTGTTTCGCTCGTGCTTTAAATCCAGAACTCTGCATCTGGAAATCACGTTCTAAAATTAAAACCAATTCCGGATGAATCCAATCCTGATCCTTACCCAGCAAATACAAACAATGCATGGAATAGGCTTTTGGCGCAATTTTTTCATCGTTAATCATATAATCGAAACAGACTTCTATTATTTTTTCTCGATGCTTCGGAAGTAATTCTGTTTTAATCCTGTTTTCCGTTTTAGAATAATACGCATTTATTAAATACTCACAGACTTTAGCAACAGGTCTAACTGCAGAATCTTGATGTACTTTCTGCATGTTTTGGGTAAAATAATCAAGATACGGAATCGCTTCTTCCAAATTTTCCTTACACATAAATTCAAAAACCCAAGCAGCACGAGGTGAAATTTTATCATCCACCATAAAAAGTATTTCTAGTAATTTTTCAATTAGATCGGGATTATCAATAACCAGATTTGCATAATGTAAGCGTTTCTCACGGGAGTGGTTTACATAATTTAATTCTTCGTAGAGTTGCGCTGTAGTCAAAAGATTTAGTATTTTTAAAGTCTAAAATTAATAAAAAAAAATAGATGAAAATGATTAAAAAGATACTTTTGGCTTTACTTGTAGTATTTGTGATTGCGCAATTTTTTGGACCGGAAAGAAATGAAGGAGAACTAACATCTATTACGGCTTTTGAAACCGAAACAAATCCGCCAGAAGATGTGAAACTTATTTTACAAACTAGCTGTTATGATTGCCATAGTGATGTAACCAACTATCCTTGGTATAATAAAATAACACCAGTAAATTATTGGTTAGCAGAGCACGTTAAAGACGGAAAAAAACATTTTAATGTATCTGGTTGGGAAGCAAATTCCGTGAAAAAGAAAGATCATAAGTTCGACGAACTTATAGAAATGGTAGAAGAAAAAGAAATGCCTTTAGATTCTTATACCTGGACACATACCGAAGCAAATCTTACCGAAGCACAAAGAGTAGCTGTTATTGATTGGGCAAAAAATGTGCGTTTAAAATATGGTTTAATGCCAAAACCGGAATAGTTCGTGTTTAGTATTACGTCTTCTGTTAACAGTTCGAAAAAATAAATATTCGTGTCAAAAAAAGTACTAATTATAGGATTTGTTTGGCCAGAACCGAAGAGTTCTGCTGCTGGAACTAGAATGATGCAGCTCATTCAAGTCTTTCTAAATCAAAACTACCAAATTACCTTTGCGAGTCCTTGTGCAAAAAGCGATAATGCTTTTGACTTAACAACTATTGGGGTTTCACAAGTTACAATCGAATTAAATAATACGAGTTTTGATACTTTTATTACCGAATTAAATCCAAATATTGTGTTGTTTGACCGTTTTATGATGGAAGAACAATTTGGTTGGCGAGTGGCAGAAAATTGCCCAAATGCATTACGAATTCTAGACACCGAAGATCTTCATTTTTTACGAAAAGGAAGACAGCAAGCTTTTAAGGAAAAACAACCTTTTACCGACCAATATCTGTTTAGCGATATTACAAAACGGGAAATAGCAAGTATCTATAGGTGTGATCTGACTTTGATTATTTCGGAAGCAGAAATAGAAATTTTGAAGGATCGTTTTAAAGTAGATGCAGCACTTTTACATTATTTACCATTTATGCTGGATTCAATTACTTCTGAAACTGTGCATAAACTTACAAAATATGAAGCACGTAATCACTTTATAACCATTGGTAATTTTATACATGAACCAAATTATAATGCTGTTTTATATTTAAAAGAAACAATTTGGCCTTTAATACGTAAGCAAGTGCCAAAAGCTGAAATGCATATTTACGGATCGTATGCTAGTCAGAAAGTAAATCAGTTACACAA
Source organism: Lacinutrix sp. MEBiC02595 (assembly GCF_053601555.1). Lineage (NCBI taxonomy): Bacteria > Pseudomonadati > Bacteroidota > Flavobacteriia > Flavobacteriales > Flavobacteriaceae > Lacinutrix > Lacinutrix sp. MEBiC02595. Next base: position 150,507 of record NZ_JBSHNU010000201.1, read on the forward strand.
TAAAAAAGAAGGCTTTTTAATAAAAGGATTTGCCGAAGATGCAAACCAAGTCGTTCAGGATGCAAAAGTATGTTTGGCGGCTATCCGGTTTGGCGCAGGATTAAAAGGAAAGCTTACAGAAGCCATGCAAAACGGAACACCTTGCGTTACCACTAATATTGGAGCAGAAGGTATGTTTGGTGATTTTGAAGCTAACGGATTTATAACAGATAATCCTCAAGAATTTGCAGATAAAGCAGTTTTACTTTATAAAGAGGAATCGCTCTGGAAGGAAAAGCAAAAAAATGGTTTTCAGATAGTTAATAAACGATTTAGTAAAGAGATACATCAAAAAGAATTCATTAAATTCCAAAAGGAAACCGCTAAAGAACTGCATAATAAAAGACAAAATAACTTTATAGGGCAGATGTTAATGCATCATACTCTACAAAGTACCAAGTTTATGAGTAAGTGGATAGAAGCGAAGAATACCGTTAATTAATAACAATAAAAATGAATTGGATCCTTTTAGCACAAATCATTTATTTACTACTAGTTATACTTGTTTGTCTTCGAATTATTTTTGATACTAAAAATACTACTAAAACAATAACGTATGTATTGCTCGCTATATTTTTGCCATTAGTTGGAATGATTATATATTTTTCTTTCGGAGTTAATTATAGAAAACGAAAGATGTATGATAAGAAGCTCATGGATAATGAGCGTTTACAAGGCGATTTAGAAAAAGAACTTATTAAATATTCTAAAGATATTCTGCAAGATGGCGATGCAGCAGTAAAGAGTAATAAGAAATTAATCAATCTAGTTTTAAAAGAAAACTTAAGTCCATTAACGAATAGTAATGATGTAAAACTACTCCTTAATGGCGAAAACAAATTCCCAGAAGTTATAAAAGCAATAGAAAGCGCAACCCATCATATTCATGTAGAATATTATATTTTTCAAGACGACGCTATTGGTAATACGCTTGTGGATTTACTAATTAAAAAAGCCAAAGAGGGAATTAAAGTCCGTTTTATTTATGATGATTATGGCAGTCGTTCTATTCGAGAAAAATGCATTCCAAAGCTAAAAGAAGCAGGAGTAGAAACCTCTCCTTTTTATGAAATAAAATTTTATGCCTTTGCAAGTAGGATCAATTATAGAAACCATAGAAAAATTATTATTGTAGATGGAAAAACTTCCTTTGTAGGTGGAATAAATGTGAGTGATAAATATATTAATGGTAAAAATAATAAATTGTTTTGGCGGGATACACACATAAAGATTGAAGGGCCAGCAACTTGGTATTTACAATTTCTATTTTTATGCGATTGGAATTTTTGTGCCGAAGATACGGTTGCAATAAATAATGAATTGTTTCCAAAATTGGAAACATTTACATCTGCACAAGATAAAATGGTGCAAATAACTGCAAGTGGTCCAGATTCGGATACGCCAACCATTCTTTTTTCCTTATTTCAAGCTATTTGTTTAGCAAAAAATGAAATTCTAATTACAACACCATATTTTATTCCTGGAGATAGTCTTTTAGATGCTTTAGTTATTGCTGCAAAGAGCGGCGTATCTGTAAAGCTTCTGGTTCCTGGTATTTCCGATTCTAAATTGGCTAATTTTGCTTCCAGTTCTTATTATAGTACACTTTTATATGCTGGAGTAGAAATCTATAAATATCAAAAAGGTTTTGTTCATGCCAAAACTTTAGTAGCAGATAATGAAATAGCAATCGTTGGTACGGCAAATATGGATATAAGAAGTTTTGATCTGAATTTTGAAGTGAACGCTATTGTTTATGATGCAGAAATAAACCAGCAGCTTAAAAATGCGTTTTATGAAGATATTGAGAATGCAGATAAAATAGATATTGAAGCCTGGAAAAATAGACCAGCATATATACAATTCTTCGAACAAATGGCACGCCTTTTTTCTCCTTTACTTTAAGTCTTTATTTGAAATTAAAAAGTCTACTATTTTGTATAGCACAAGGCGTAATGCTTGTCATTAAATGTGTTAACTATTAAACCAATACCTTTTAAAAATAATAATAATTTAAAATATTTGCTAAATTCTAAAATGTAAAGTATATTTGTCATTATGGAAAAACAACTTTCCTTAATATAAAATGTATTTGTCCTATGGATTCCAAGAAATTTTTAGATTGTGAACGAAAGCGATTTCATAGCTTTATCGGATTTAGATTACCGCACGCATTTTTCAACATCGGAATTGCTATAGCAACTTTAGCAATTGTATGCATGTGTATTCGTGCTTTTTTAATAGAATCGGATGCCGAATGGCTAAAGATTATAACTAAGCAAGTTTTGTTAATAGGGATGTTAGTTATGTCTATATCTAAAGATAAAGAAGAAGACGAGATGACCATTGCTTTAAGAGCACAATCTTATGCTATTGCTTTTGTGGTTGGTGTATTGTACGCTATAATATTACCTTATGTAGAATTTGGAGTATCGAATATAGTGCATTCTGGAGGAGAGTCTTTTAAAACTTTAGGAGATTTTCAAGTACTAATTTTTATGCTCATGATTCAACTGATGTTTTATCATAATTTAAAACGTTTCAGATAATGGAAAATACAATTAAAGTAGAACGTGCTATTTTGAGTTTAACTCAAGATGATTTGGCTAAAAAAATTGGTGTTTCTAGGCAAACTATAAATTCTATTGAAGCTAATAGATATGTTCCTTCTACCGTTTTAGCTTTAAAATTATCGGAAGTATTTTCAAAACCGGTAAATAGCTTTTTTAAACTTTCAGAAATCGATTAAGTTAAAATTACTACCTTTAAAAAACGTTTAACCAATCCTAAATAATCATGAAATTTACACAAGCAAAACATCTTATTATTTTACTGTTTGTAATACTATTTACAAGTACTGTTTTTTCGCAATTAAATGAAAAGCAAATAGATTCATTAGTAATAGATGCTCTAGAAAAGTTTCATGTAGCAGGAACAGCAGTTGCTATTGTAAAAGATGGAAAAGTTATTCATAATAAAGGGTATGGCGTTACCTCTATAAAGACTAAAAATCCTGTAAATGAACATACACAATTTGGTATCGCATCTAATAGTAAGGCGTTTACAACAACTGCTTTAGCGATTTTGGTAGAAGAAGGAAAGATTAAATGGACAGATAAAGTAAAAGATCATATTCCAGAATTTAAAATGTACAATGCGTATGTAACCGATAATTTTAATATTCAAGATTTATTAACGCATCGTAGTGGATTGGGTTTAGGGATTGGGGATTTAATGATTTTTCCGGATGGTTCTGATTTCACCATGGATGATTTGTTGTCTAGCTTTCAGTACTTCAAACCAGTTTCCGCTTTTAGAACCCAATTTGATTATGATAATTTATTGTATTTAGTGGCAGGAGAACTTATTGCTAGAAAAAGTGGAATGACTTGGGAAGCCTTTATTCAAGAACGCATTTTTAAACCATTAAATATGGATAATTCGTATGCTTCCTTAAAGCAAGTAACAGATAAAAGTAATCTTGCTTCTCCTCATAATACGGTGAACGGAAAATTAAAAGTATTACCAGATTATAAAGAAATGATAAATGGTGCAGCAGGAGGAATTTTAGCTGGCGTTGATGATATTGCGCAATGGATGTTAGTCCATTTAAACAAAGGGAAGTATGGCGAAAATCTAAAAAATAATTTATTTTCTGAAGAAAGTCAACAGGAAATGTGGAAAATTCACACCACAACAAGCGCAAATAGAAATCCGCGTTATAACTCGCATTTTGCTGGTTACGGTTTAGGTTGGGATTTGGTGGACAAAAAAGGAAATATGATGGTGTCGCACACAGGAGGACTGCCAGGAATGTTAAGCAGCACCCTTTTAATTCCAGATTTAAATGTTGGAATAGTTGTACTTACTAATACAGATCCTGGTGGAGCAGGAGCTTTTCTATCTATTACTAAAACTATTGAAGATGGTTATTTAGGATTAGAGGATTATGCTTGGGCAGATAAATTTTATAATTACTTTAAAGAAAAAGAAGAGGAAGGTGATGTGTTTACAGACCAAGTTTGGAAAACCGTTGCTACTAATAAAAGCAAAAAGATAGACGAGACAAATTATATTGGTGTGTACAAAGACAATTGGTTTGGCAAGGTCGAAGTCTTTAAAAAAGAAAATCAATTATGGTTAAAAAGCCATCGTTCTCCAAAATTAAATGGCGCAATGCATTTTTATAATGCGAATACCTTTGCTATAAAATGGGAGTATCAAGATATGAATGCAGATGCTTTCGCCATGTTTTCTTTAGACGAAAACGGAAAAGCACAAGGTATTAAAATGAAAGGTATTTCACCAAATATCGATTTTAGTTTCGATTTTCAGGATCTGGATTTAAAGCGAATAGAAGAATAAAATCCAATAAGAAGTATAAAAAAAGATCGAAATAGATGATTTTGAGAATCACTTAACGCAATTCTTCCTTAGTTAAACAGCTATTTTCCTGCACTCCAGATATACTGCTTGTTATCATTCAAGGATAGTACTACTATTGTCTCCAACAATTAAACTATTCAAAAAATGGAGATCCTAAAAAAAAGTAATCGAGAATTAGTAATCTTAAGAGCATTTACGGTAAGCACAGTAGCTATTATGGCTATATTTCTTTTGTTTTCTTTTAAAACGAATGAAAATAAAAAATTCGGTACTATTGATGTAGAACGCATCAATATTGTGGAAGCCGATGGTACCATAAAAATGATAATTACCAATGTAGAACAATTCCCAAACGGAACAAATACGGTGAATAATAGAGCGGTTACTAAAGATAGAAAAAAGCGTTCCGGAATGTTATATTTTAATGAGGATGGTATTGAATGTGGCGGATTTATTTACGACGGAACAAAAAATGAAAACGGTCATAGCTCCGGACTTTCCTTAACATACGATCAATATGATGGTGATCAAGTAATGCAGCTTTTAACTACAGATGTTGGAAAAGGCGAGGAAAGAAGAGTGAGCAGCGCATTAACTTTTAACGATCGTACTGCAAATGTATCCCAGCAGGAAACCACCAAGATCATGGAAGAAATAAACCGAATTGCGGATCGCAAATTAAGGAAACAAAAATATAAAGAATATGCAGATCAAGGACTTATTGGCGGAACACCAAGAATAATGCTAGGAAAAACAGCAAGTCATAATAATGGATTATTTCTATTTGGTGAAAAAGGAGAGACCAAAGCCATGTTTTATGTCGATAAACATAATAATGTAAAACTAGAAGTATATGACGATCAAGGCAAAGTAACCAACTCTTGGCCAGAATAATTTCATAGTAATTTAAAACTTCCTGAAAGCATAGTAAAACAGTTTGCAGGAAGTTTCTTAATTTGCCTACCAATGAAAAAGCTATTAATTTTTTTGCAAGTGGATAAATATTTTATCCTATTTATTTTTGTAATCAGCTATGTCCTTGTGGTGAATAATAGGATTAGTGCAGGTCAAAAATGGGATGTGGTTTTTTTACCCGACGGACCAATTTTTACATTTTTAAGTGCTTTTATTATATTCGCTTTCATCCAAGTGGTGATAAAGTATATTGGTAACAAAAATGCACAAGATGCAAACTTGATTAAAACCTATTTCAAATATTTTAGCATCACATTCGTCGTATACCTTTTGGTTTCCAATATATTTGGGTTTATAGTAGCAACCATATTTGATACGGTTTCCAGAAATTTTAATACAGAAACCTTAATCGCTGTAAATATGGATCGAATGGTAGAGTTTGTGTTATTCGGAAGTTTATATCTAGCCTATTTATATTCCAAAGAAAATAATTCCTATAGAACCAAGATTAACGCCTATGACAAAGCTTTGGCATCTAGTAAAATACAACAACTAAAGGCACAGTTAAATCCGCATTTTTTATTTAATAATCTGAATACATTAGATGAACTTATAGCGGAAGATAAAGATAAAGCGAGTAATTTTCTACACGATTTTTCTGAGCTATATCGCTATTCTTTAATTTCATCTGAAAAAAAGTTGGTATCGCTACAAGAGGAGATTCAGTTTACAAAAAGTTATTTTAAATTGATGGAAGAAAAGTACTTGGGTTGTTATTCCTTAGAAATTCAGCAAAATAAAAATACATCAAAGATACAAGTGCCTCCTTTTTGCCTGCAAGTATTAGTTGAAAATGCCATAGAGCATAATTTAGGAATGTTAGATAATCGGGTGCATATTGTTATTTCTATAGAAGAGGATATTCAGGTAACGAATACTAAAATCCCAAAACAGCATAAAAAAGTAACTGGTGGTAGAGCACTTATAAATCTAGCTACGCAATTCGCTTTATTAGGAAAAAAAGATATTGTTATTGAAGAAAATGAAACCCATTTTAAAGTAATATTGCCATTTATAAAAAAGCCTACAGATGTATAAAATACTAATCATTGAAGATGAAGCACCAGCAAGAAAAAAGCTGAAAAGATATATGGAGCAAGTCTGTAGTTCGTATGAAATCGTAGCAGAATTAGAAACGGTTGCAGCAGCAAAAACGTTTTTAAAAGCACCGCATGATTTGGACCTTATTTTTTCGGATATAGAATTAAGAGACGGCAATGTTTTTGAAGTATATAAAGAGGTGACTTTAAATTGTCCGATTATTTTTGCCACTGCCTACAATGAATTTTTAATGCATGCATTTGAAACTAATGGCATAGAATATCTTTTAAAACCATATGCATTGGAACGATTTTCAAATGCTTGGGATAAATTCATCCGATTAAAAGGAAGTCCGCAAGCGGATTATAATAAATGGATTGACACTATACATCATTTACTAAAAGGGAATTCGGAAAATAGTGTAGCCTACAAAGACCAATTCGCAATCAAATCGAATAAGGAAATCTACTTTTTAAAAGTGGAAGATATTGTGTGTTTTCAGGCAGATAACGGCATTGTTTTTGCTTTTGATAAAACGAATAAAAGACATATTATGCCACAAACCGTTTTAAAAGAAATAGAACTTTTTTTAGATCCGAAACTGTTTTTTAGAATCAATCGTAGTGAAACGGTGCAACGTAAATTTATTGACAAGCTAGAAAGATATAATAAAAATACGGTATCGGTATTTTTAAATGCGGAAAGCAAAATACTTAAGACCAGCCAAAATAAAACAGGTGATTTCAATGCTTGGCTAGGTATATAATGGGATTCGTTTCTTTTTTTAAAGGAAGACATTCCGTTTATAATTCTTTAGATTAGCCTAATATTTTAAATGAGATGCCATTTTAAAACACAATAATGAAAAGTTTATTGCACTATATTCAATCCCGATTTTCTATCACAGAAGAAGAAATTAGTCTGCTAAAAAAATGTTTTATAACCGAAGCTGTTTCCGCACAAACCAAACTTTTACAGGCAGGACAAGTAGAACGCTATGTGTATTTTTTAAGTAGTGGTATTGTAAAAGGATACCAAAATATAGATGGCAAATTGGTCATTCAGCATTTAGTTTCTCAACAGGATTTTTTCACTTCCTTAGATAGCTTTATGAGTGCCACGCCAACTTTAGATTATTATGAAACAATTACCGATTGTAAACTCGTAAAAATTTCAAAAACAGATTATGATCTTTTAATGGAGAATACTAGCTTTTGGAGTGACTTTATAAAATTAGTTACTAATGAACACTTAAGTTGTAAGTTGGAGCGCGTTAAAGATTTTCAAATCTTATCTGCCAAAGAACGCTATTTAAAATTTTTACAGGAAAAGCCAGAATTGGCCTTACAGGTTTCCGTAGATAATATCGCTTCCTTTTTAGGCATCGAACCGCAATCTTTAAGTCGCATTCGAAAACAAATCACTTTCTAACAAATGTTATTTTTAACGACTGGATAACGATGGATATTTGCTCAAAACAAAATAATGATGAGCAAAGAAATGGCATTAGTAACAGGAGCAAACGGACATTTAGGTAATAACTTGGTACGATTACTACTTTCTAAAAACCAAAAAGTAAGAGCAACCGTAAGAAATAGCAAAAATCTAGAACCTTTTAACGGATTGGATTGTGAAGTGGTACCAGCAGATATCACTGATTGTGATTCCTTGAGAAAAGCATTTAAAGGCATTACCAATATCTATGCGGTAGGCGCTAACTTTAGTATGTGGGCGAAAAATCCGAAAGCCGAAATCTACGATAACAACGTACAAGGAACGCAAAATGTATTCGATATCGCAAAAGAATGTGGAGTTAAAAACATCGTATATGTAAGTTCGGTAGCTGCTTTAGACTTCACCAAATTACCAGCAAATGTAGACAATGGCTATAATAAAGATCGAAGAAACTGGTATTACAATTCTAAGAATGATTCCGATGCACTTGCTATTCGTTTAGGAAAAAAATACGGCATTAGAACCGTTTTAATTTTACCTGCAGCAATGATTGGCAGCGAAGCTTTTACATTAAGCTATACCAACAATTTGGTGCATCAAATTTTAAAAGGTGAAATTCCAATAGATACCAATGTTACTTTAAATTGGATAGACGTAAAAGATGTCGCTTTTGGCGCCTACCAAGCCATGTTGAAAGGCAGAAATGGCGAACGTTACATTTTGGCGAATGAACAGCATACCACTTTACAAGAAAGTGTACAAATAGCTTCGCAGTTATATCCAGAATTACATTTAAAAACACCAAAGAAAGTCCCAAAGTGTTTGTTGTATTCGGTTGCGGGACTCATGGAATTTACCAGTAAAATCACGGGTAAAGAACCTTTATTGCAACGCCATTATATCGATATGTTTTACGGATTAAAACAGGATTACGATATCTCTACATCGCAACAAGAATTAGGGTTTCAACCCAAATCGTCTAAAAAAGCACTGCAAGAGGCTTTATGTTATTTGAAAGAAGATTGGCAAAACCCCAAAACCAAATAAGATTAAAATAGCGATTGGAGTTTGACTTCTTTCGCTATTTTTTATATCTAGGAGGCTTTAAAATTGGGTGTAACTTTAAATAATAATTAGAAGATATGTATTTTTTAGGTTTCCGTTAATACTAGAATAAAAGGAATTTATATATTGTACTCGCTATTAATTAATTGACTCCATATTATCCTTTTGTGCTTTTGGCAATTCCTATTAATAGCTTTTTTAATACAAAACCGCGCTAATTTTTGGTAATAAGATTGTTCGCTGCTGGTTTTGTAATTATTTAAACTATTGGTAATCAATGATGAAAAAAACACTTTTACTCGTATTGGTATTGTCTTTAACTACCAATTTTCTGTTTTCTCAAAAGAAGAATAAGAATGCGACTAGCGTTATTGGAGAGCCTGCAATTTCAGAAGCTACAGCAGAAGAACGTCGTCAATTTCGATTAGAAAGAGAAGAGTTGAGCAATGCATTTTCTCAATTGTATTCCATGATAGACGAAGCAAAGGCAAAAACTCCTGTCTTTTATGAAAATGTCGAAGACATTAAGGTTTTAGAAAATGCAATAGCTGTTTGGGATCGTGTAAAAGTGCAATTAAAGAATTTCACAAGTAAAGCAAAAAGGTTAGAGCAATTAGATGTTTATTTTAATGGCATGCAACCGCAAAGATTAGAAGATCTTAATGGGATGATATCTCGAGCAACGCAAAAGCAAACAGCTGCAGAAAACCAAATATCCAAGTTGAATAATACCAGTGCAAACGAAAAAAAATACGATGCAAGTATAGAAAGCCTCAATGCGCAATTAGAATTGGTTTCTAAAGAAGCATCCGACTTAGAAGACGTAAATACTTCCTATGATGTTTCCTTTAGTGAGATTCTTGCCAAGAGAAATTCTAACAAAAAACCGAGTAACCAATTGGACGATTCTTTTTTAAATACCGATGCAAGCGTAGAATCTAAAGATGAAAATCTAGATTTCTTAACGCAAGAAACTGTCGTTCAAAAAGTGAAAGTAAATTTTAAAATAGATTATAAGAATGGTTTGCAAGGTGTTATCAATCCGGACACAAAAAAAGTGCTCATTCCATATAAGAAATGGCAGATTGAAAAATACCAAGATGGTATTGCAAAAGTATCTATTGCCATAGAATCACAACAGATTTGTAGCTGTAGGTTAGGTAATTATAATGCCAGTGTTAAAGAGGTTGGTTACGTAGATAATCAAGGTAATTATGTAGATGGTTCCCGAAAAGTCATTACAGGTAGTTTTAATTACCAAGCAAAACTAGTAATAGCAAAGCCTGGCTATGATGCCAATAAAGCAAAAATAAGAGACGAAAGCGAAAAACAAGAATGTATAAAACAAGGAAAACAATGGAAAATAGAAGCCAAAAGAAGGTATTTGTAATAATAGCGTTACTTTTTTTTAGTATTACGACTGTAAATGCACAACTAGATACTAGAACTCAAAATCAGATCAAGGCAAAATTTCTTACTGCACAAGAATTATATGATGCAGACGATTATACAGAAAGCTTAGAAAAGATTTATGAAATTGAAGCGCTTACTAACGGACAAGTATTGGCTGCAGCCCAAAATCTAAAGGTGAAATGTCTAATCGATCAAAGAAAGATTACCCAAGCAAAAGATGCACTTTATGTTTTAGAAGGGCTTCAACTTTCTTCCGATATTATTCGTGACGTGGCAACACACAACCAGCAAATAGAAAGGTTTTACGAAAGAGAAAAAGAAAAGGAAGCAGAACGTGCGCAAGAGAAAGAAGAAGAAATTGCCAGAGAAAAAGAAGCAATGCGTGTGGACGAAGAAAATTGGAGAGAGGCACAAGCAAGTCATACTATTTACGCGTATGAAACGTATCTAGAAAATAGTGATAATAAGATTTACAGATCGGAAGCCAAAAAAGTATTAGCAGAAGATGTAAATTTCATTCGTATACGAGAAGCGAAGGCACGTCTAGCGACACCAGAAGGTCTTACCGAATTTTATTTTGAAATAAAAGGATATTATGGTGCATCCGTTTTTGAAATTTCAAAATCACCAGATGTTTTACTGTTAGAGAGAAAGAAAAGAAGCAAAAAAAAATTGTATTATGAAGTACATAAAATTGATTTGCAAACGGTTTCAGAGTTACAAATGTTCTCTTCTCCTGATGGTAAAACCTATTACTTGAAATTTTATAGTGATGTACATCGCTTGTTGTACAACGGAAAACATACAAAAGTTACCTATCAAGAAAATTTAAATGCTTCGTCGGAATATTATCTACCTGTCTTAATTATTGAAGGTAAAGATAATTTGTACTTGTTTTGTGAAGCCTTACAGACCTATTTAAATTCTATAGGATCTTACCCTAAATTTACGCGACGCGAGTAGGTTGTTATAGAAACTAATTTTTTTCATGCAAAGGATTTGCCAATAAGACTAATGGAACATAAATTTTAACTTGAATCAAGAGTATTTATAAATAGCGATTGGAGTTTTACTTCTTTCGCTATTTTTTATATCCAGGAGGCCTTAAAATTGGGGGGAACTTTAAAAATGAATTAGAATAGTTGCATGCTTTACGGTTTCCCGTAATATTTAAATAAAAGTATTTTCTATATTGTACTCGCTATTAATTAATTATCTCCATACTATCCTCTTTTTGATTTTTTGGAATTGCTGATTTTTGGCATTTAATAGGAAACCATGTTTTTGTAGCTAGTAAAGGCTGCTAAAGGTTGGTTTTGTGTTTTTATAAAATAGTTGGCAAACATTTTAGAAAAACCGAAAACATATGGCATTAATGAATTGTAAAGAATGTAATCAAGAAATAAGTGATAAGGCGGAAAAATGTCCACATTGCGGAGTAAAACTAAAGAAAAGCGGAAATGGTTGCTTGATTTTTTTAATAATTGGAATTTTATTAATTATTGCAGTTTATGTTATTGGCTCAAACGGAAATAGCAGTAGTGGTGTAATATCTGACGACAGAACTTACTCTAAATCTTGGAGATCACCTTACGGAACTGAATTAAAAGAAATAGGAAAGATAATTGTTCAAAACGGAATTAGAGTTTGTGGTGAATATGAAGTAAAAGAAATTGAAACGAATGAATATGTTATTGCCTGTACCGCAAATGGAAAAACTTGGGATTATTTTGTTGTATATACAAGCCTTGGCAAAATATACAGAGCGAGTGAAGAAATGGAAACTAAATTGAATCCACCAAGATAGAACTGAAAAAAGAAATCTAGATAAAATTGACAATAATAAATCTTAACAAAAATTAAAAACACCATATGAAATTGAAATCTATTCTTAACAAAATCATTTTAACTTTGACTTTGACTTTCCTAATCTCTTGTGGATTTGACTCTTCAAAGAAAACGACTGAATCTTTTACTTCTTCAAAAGTTAAAGTGGAAAATGTAAAAATCAAAGAAGATAGTAAGTTTGCTTGGGCTGTTGTTGGAATGATAAGAAACGAAAGTTCATCGGATATAAAAGGCTACGTTAAAATTAAATTCTTGAATTCAAGCGGAGATATTGTCTACACAACAAAAGCAAAAGTTAATGATGGAGATTCTTTTGGACCAGGAAGAGCTGCAAGTTTTGACTATTTCACAGAACCTAAAAATTTCGACGGAGTTATTGATTTTGAAGTGGATTTTGTGGAAAAATAAAAAAACGATTTGCCAACACCGTATAAAAATAATTGCGGCTTAGTGCTTAACCAAAGGTCGTTGCGTGTTTGTAACGTCTGATTTTCCTTCGGAAAATCCTCGCTCACAAAAACGCAACTTTGCATACACAAACACGTAGCCACAGGCTAAACAAAAATTAGTACTAAATATTAAACAATATGAAATTAGAGAAAATTTTGGATAAACTTGGTTCGATAGAAAAGAACTCATTTATTAAAATTATTGATAATATAATATCGAAAGACCCAAAAAACGGGAAAGAAATCCACAAGATTTTGAGCTCGTCAGATAAGGGTTTGAAATCCGTTGATAATCAAAATATTTCTAAAATATTCGACTTAACTGCTAGCGAATTTCAAGAATATATCCAATGTGAGTTTCAAGAAATAACATCGCAATTAGACATATTAATTGACATCATAATTCGTGATGGAAACTGTATAATGAAACAAGATTGGTTTTCGAGATTATACGAAACAGAAATCAAAAACTTAAAAAACAGAACTAAAAGTCTTAACGCTGATTTTGAAAATGACAAATCGGAATTAAGTGCAAGTCGAAAAAGAGATTACAAAATCTACAAAGCTTGTTTAAATACAGCTTATCATAATGACGTTGAAAATAATAGAGATGCAAAAATTACTTCTGACGAATTATCAATAATTCTAACACTTTCCAAACAATTAGGACTTACACAAGAAGAAGTCAAACTAATTAACTACTCAATTTTACCAATTAAAAAACTTGATATTCAAGAAGTTATTAAAGGACTTAAAAATATTGGTATCATTTTCTACTCAAACAAAGAAAATACAATTTATGTAGCTGACGAAATGGTTAGAAGGTTACGTAAAGTAAGACAAAAAGAAGTTGCTGAAAAATTCTACCGAAGAACTTTAAAACTTTTACGAGAACCAATCATTAACCAAATTGGTAGAGAACATAATATTGACAGAAAACTTTCTCATTCTCAAAAAATTGAGGAAATAATAAAAGAAGGTATTTCATTTACAAACTTACTTTTAGAAGATATTTACAAGCCGGGAAGTACGTTAACAGAAAAGAAAAAAACCTTAAATGAACTTTGTGAAAAAGGTTTAAACATTTCAAATTTAAAAGGTAGCGTTTTAGAAGACAAGATTAGTAGCCTAGTTGAGCACTTTGAGAATGTCGAGCGTGATGAAAAAGTTGGGATTTCATTGGATGGTTTTGATAAATTACTTGTTGAACTAAATCAAACGCTTCCAAAACTAAACAAAGAGACAAAAACTCAATTTGAGTTACAAGATGAATTTGTTTTAAAAGCTGATTTTCTACTTGATTATAATATAAAACCAAGAGATATTTTGGATTTGATTACAAAGTCAGATTTAACCAAATTCATAAAAGATAATGGAATTAAGCAACGTGGAGACGACATTTTAAACATTTTGGAACATTATAAAGACGTAGAAAATTTATATTTAGAAAACTTTGAAAATGTAGCTTATAGAAACCTAAACTTACTAAAAGAAAATGGAATAACCGTTAAAGAAAGTGAACTTGGGCTTAAATTCGAGGAATTAACTAAAGTTATATTTACAGGTTTAGGCTTTAATGTTGATGATGATTTTAAAAACAAACTGAATACGAAAAAGGATATGATTGATATTCTTTTAAATTTAGATAACAATGAAGTCATAATTGTAGAATGTAAAACAAGTAAAGAAAGAGGTTATAATAAATTCAGTGCAGTTTCAAGACAATTGAAATCTTATCAAAATTTAGCGTTAAAAAATAATTTACGAATTGTTAAAATATTACTTATTGCGCCAGAATTTAGTGACGATTTTGTAACTGATTGTGAAATGGACACAGAAATGAATTTGTCGCTTATATCAGCTTCAACTCTATCGAATATTTCGGAGGCTTTTAAATCATCAAAATACGCCGAATTTCCTCATGTTTTGTTCAGAGATATAGTGATAAATGAGGAGCGAATATTAAAAGCGTTGAGTAAATAAAAGAAAAAACAAGTACTCAACACCTCACATAACATATTACTATTCCTAACCTACTTCCAAAAATTCTCCAATATTCCCCATCCGGTTTTTATTCACTAACTTAGTGGTGTAACTATTCAACTTTCTATATACAAGTGCGTTGGCAGTAATTAACGCAAGGAATTAGATAGTATAGAATATCATAACCAATAGAAATAGCACATGAAAAATTTCATATATCTAAGCTTAATTTCAATTTCTGTAAACCTTTTTGCGCAATCCAATACGGAGGTTTTTTTATTGGATATAACCAGCACTAATGGGATCATGGCATTAGAAAATCTTAAAAATATTTCCAATAATGCCGGTTATGACAACCAGCCTTCTTTTTACGACAATAATACGGTGCTTTTCTCTTCCACAAGAAATAAGCAGACCGATATTAAAAAGTATCATATAAATACCGATACGGTTTCTTGGAAAACAAATACTGCTTATGGAAGTGAGTATTCGCCATTAAAAATGCCAAACAAAGCATCTGTTTCCGCGGTGCGTTTAGATGAAAATGGATTACAACGTTTATATGAATATAACTTGGCAACTGGAAAATCGGAAATAATTCTAAAAGAATTAAAAGTAGGCTATTCCGTTTGGTACAATCAAAACATTTTGGTTACCTGCGTTTTAGTAGGCGATAGTATGGATTTGGTTGTTTCTAATCTAAAGGATAATACCAATCTAACCATGCATAATAATGTTGGGCGCTCTTTGCATAAAATTCCAAATTCCGATTTAATTAGTTTCATAAGTTATGAAAACAATGCATCCACAATAAAATCGCTTAATCCTATAACAGGTGCTATAAAAATTATTAAAACATTACCCATTCCGATTACCGATATGTGCTGGTTTTCAGAAAATATAATCTGGATTCCCGATGGGAAAATAATTGCTCAATTCAATACTTCTAAGGATAGTATGGATATTTTACATCATTTTAAAGAAGATGAAATAAACGGAATTTCAAGAATTTCTGTAAGTCCGGACGGTAAGCATTTGGCTTTGGTTTCCGAGGAATCGCCAGTTATTGTGATTCAAAAACAGGTTCAAGCATTTAACAAAAGGGATTTAGAAAGTGTAATGTCCTTTTATGCCAACAATGTAATTGTTAAAGACTTTCCCAATGATACGCTTTATGCAGGTAGCTCTAAATTAGAGTCCGATTTCAAAACGCTTTTAATGAATGATCGCAAAGCTAGTATTGAAATTTTAAAACGCATCCATAAAGGAAAGGTAGTTATCGATGAAGAACGTATACATATAAACGGAAAAGACCATCATCGTGCGGTACTGTATGAAGTGGATAACGGAAAGATAATTAGTAAGACGTTTATACAACATAAAGAAAAACTTCTAGAAGCAGAAGCTATTGTTGCGCAACAGTTGGAAGCGTTTAATGCAAAGGATATTGATGCTTTTGTGAATACCTTTGATAGCGAAGTAAAAGCCTATGACTTTCCGAATAGACTTTATGTACAAGACCAAAAAGAGTTACATACCACTTTTAGTGATTTTTTTGCGCAAACGCCGGATTTACATTGTGAAATTACAAATCGAATAATTCTTGGAAATGTCGTTATCGACGAAGAATATTTGACGGTTAATGGCGATAATTACAATGCGATTGCTATTTATGAAATAGAAAATGGTAAAATTGTTAGAATGACTACCGTACGATAAAAATTAGTTGGATTACGTGCATAAATAACTACTGCCAACACCGTAAATAACTTCTTCCTAGTTCCAACCAACGCTTACAAATCCGCACAGATTTTCTATTCCATTTGTATTTGCTAACTTTGGTAATAAATAACCAAATACCTTGATAATCCTTCAAAAATGAATAGACGCATCTTCATCAGCATCCTACTTCTTTTTCTCTGCAAAGTAACCTTTGCGCAAAATGCTACTGTAACCAGTAAACAGCTGGATGAAAAGGAAATAAATACCATTTTTACTGCTAGTATTAAAGAGCAATTACAAATAGATTACGCTATTTATAGAATTTATGAGTTTAACGATAAAGCAGGAAAACACTTTATCGTGATGACTAGAAATAAAATTGCCTGTGAAGAGCGAGCAGCATGTTTTGATAGGATTAAAGCCTCTTGTTATACATACAAAGCGGGCGTTTTTAATCTGCAATGGACGGTGAAAGATGCTATTCTACCAAGCAAGGATGAATATTCTATTTCGCATTGGACCAAGTATTTTGAAATAGCCGATTATGACCAAGATGGTAGGGTAGATCCCATACTTATTTATGGCACTTTTGCGCCGAATGATGCCATGGATGGAAGAATAAGAATACGCATGTATTACCAAGGAAAAGAAATAGTAATAAGACATCAGAATGCCATATCCGATTATGATAGAAAAACACAAGTCGATAAAGCATTTTACACATTACCAATAAAAATGCAACAACGTGTAAAGCATATCATGGAGCAGATTACCGAAAATGACCACGGTCTTTTTCCTAGCGGCTGGGAAAAAGCAATGGAGCATAAAAAAACAAAGTTTGATGAAAGCTAAAAATAATGGCTTTCTAATCGTTTAAAACGAATTTGAAATCTTTTATGCAAAAGGGAGTTGCTAACGCCGCTGGTTTTCTGGAAGTATTTTTATTTCGGAAGGATTATGCTTCCGATGGAAACAAGAAGTTAGAAAGCATTCCGGTATAAACCAGATACCCTAAAGAATTCTAAAGTATATGCGATTTTTATGCCTTCCGAAGCATCGAAAAAAAACAACGGACCATTATTTTATACATTAAAACATGTTTACATTTTCATTTAATCACATCGCAATTTCGGTAAAGGATGTCGACAAGTCGATGGCATTTTACCAGAAAGTACTGCAACTAAAAGAGGTGGAGAATACCGCTTCCAATTCTAAAACACGATGGCTAGCTTTAGGAGAAGGCAAACAATTACATATTATTCCTAGACCAAAGGAGGAAGTAAAGACCAATAAGGCGGTTCATTTTGCTTTAGCGATAGCCGATATAGATGCATTTATACAGCACTTAAATACTTTGCGCGTCGATTATAGCGACTGGCTTGGAACCACAAGTAAAGATTATGTTCGAAAAGATGGTGTGCAACAAGTCTACTTTCAAGATCCGGATGGTTATTGGATAGAAATAAATAACGCATTTTAAGATATAGAACAGCTACTATTTTTGAATAATTAAGGCTATTTGACTTTATAAGAAAAAAGAACTAACTTCGTTAACTCTCTTATAATTAATTATATACGTATTAATAGCAATTCGTAAAGTCCTCCTTTTTAGGAAATAATTATTTCAAGAAATCATTAGAAATGAACAAGTTATTAGTAAGTGTCGCGCTATTGTTGGTATTAAGTGTTTCGTTCACTTCATGTCGAGAAACAGCAAAAAATAATGCTCCAAGAGATGTTTTAGAAAATGCTGCTGAAGCAGTTGAAGCCATTAGAGATTCTGTGAAGAAAATCGAAGATCCATGGGAAACCGTTACAGATGCAACCGAAAACCCTATTGGATATCCTGTAGAGTCTGCCACAGAAGAAGTAGTAATAAAGGCGGGAGGAGCAGTGCAAAACCCAGTTAAAAATACCAATAGTACTGTGAAGAGCACAACAGGATCTCCAGTAAAGGATGTTGTAGAAGAAGTTTTTGAAGAGCTGCAGGTTGCGAGTGCGATTAAGCCAGAGGATTATAAAGTGGTGTTATCTGTAGATGGTGCTATAAATAAGAACGAAACAGGAATGATGCAAGTATGGATTGGTGCTTCTAAAATAAAACCATTCTTTTCTGACGGTATGGTGCAAGACGAAACAACAGTTCCTTCTAACATAGGTAGCTATGCTAAAATAACGCCAGTGGCATCCGATTCGGATTTTGAAATAGTATATCTCACCGATGAAAAATGCTATAAAATACACCCAAGTGGATCGGATGTTCGTTTTTTATTAAAACCCAAAAGAGCAGGTACCTATAAAGTAAGTGCTAATGTTGAAATATTTAGGGATAGCAATTGTAGTGGCGAATTTGTTCCTAAAACATCCAAAACGCTATCTGTTATTGTAGCTGTAGACACCAAAAAGGAAATTTCTACACGTATACAAGTACTTTTAGAGATCATTTGGGAGAAATTCCTAACTTTTTGGGGCGCTTTAATCGCTTTCATTTTTGCTGTTTTATTCTTTGTCATCAAACGTAGAATAAAGCGTAAAACAGATTATGAGGAATCGGAAGACTAAAACTAGTCTTGCAACAAGCCAATGACTTCTTTTACACCAATCGTTGCAGGTTTTGCAATCACCGTTAGATGCTTATTATTACCTATAGCCGGTTTCGGATCTATAAAATAGGTTGCTGTATTTTCTGGCACATAATGCATTAAGCTCGCAGCAGGATAGACTTGCATACTGGTGCCTATAATTATTAATATATCTGCTGTTTCGCAAATCGCTACTGCTTTTTCCATCATAGGTACCGCTTCACCAAACCAAACAATATGTGGTCGCATTTGGTGTCCTTTGGCATCCAAATCACCAAGTATTAAATCGGTTTTCCAATCTTGAATATTGGTTTTGTTAAAGATACTTCGCGCTTTTAATAATTCGCCGTGCAAATGAATTACGCTAGTACTTCCAGCACGTTCGTGCAAATCATCGACATTTTGCGTAATGATAGAAACTTGGTAGTTTTTTTCTAAAGTAGCTAGATCCAAATGTGCTTGGTTAGGTTGTACTTCTAAAAGTTGTTTTCTACGTTGGTTGTAAAAATCTAGAACCAATTCCGGATTGTTTAAAAATCCTTGCGGGGATGCCACTTCCATAACGTCGTGACCTTCCCATAAACCATCGGCATCGCGAAAGGTTTTAATACCGCTTTCGGCACTTATGCCAGCGCCTGTTAATACTACAATGTGTTTCATTTTATAAAATTACTAAATTAGTAGCATTGCGAAGTAGATTTCATTTCAAAATTTACGGAGTTTATCTATATGTTTTACAACTTTATTTAAAAAGATTTCCACGTCACTTTGTTCCTCGTAATGACATTTCCTATTTTTGAATTATGACAGACATAAAACTCCTAGAATATCTAGAAACCTATTTAACCGAAAATCGTAGAAACAAGTTTAGTAAGGTGATTAAACAACGTACTAAGCATTTTACGGTTGCTACAGAAGATGTATACCAATTACACAATACCAGTGCGGTAATGCGTAGCTGTGATGTTTTTGGGATACAAGAAGTGAATATTGTAGAAGAGGTGAATAGCAAAACGATAGATCGAGAAATTGCAATGGGAGCACAGAAATGGGTAGATTTAAATCGGTTTCATTCTATTAAAGATTGTATTGCAGCTGTAAAAGAGAACGGCTATCAAATTGTGGCAACTACGCCACATACTAACGATTGTGAATTGCAAGATTTTGATTTTACGAAGAAGTCTTGTTTTTTCTTTGGAAGAGAAACGGAAGGATTAAGCCAGGAAGTTATGGATGCTGCAGATAGCTATTTAAAAATACCAATGGTAGGTTTTACCGAAAGTTTAAATATATCTGTAAGTGCAGCTATTGTTTTACAAGATGTAACTGCTAAATTACGACGAAGTGCTATTGCTTGGCAACTTACCGAAGAAGAACAAAATGAAAAACGATTGGATTGGGTGAAGAAAACCATTAAAAGCTATGATCAGATTGTAGGGCGTTATTATGAAGAGAATCAATAGTGTCATTGCGAGGCACGAAGCAATCTGTTTGTGGAATTATTTAGTATTATAAAATAGCTTCGCATTTTAGGTCAAACGCTCCTAATTTATTCTAATTATACTAACTAAGCAGCTCTCCTCTTATTTTAAGAGGAGAATGAATTTAAATGCTTTTCGCATTTGAAGAAAGAGGAGTTAATAAAATAGTGTTGTGGATATCAAAATAGCTTCGCCTTTTAGGTCAAACTCTCCAAATTTATTTGCAATAAATCCACCTCTCTTTAGCTAAAGAGAGGAGCAGGTTTTGTATTGTGATTATACTAACAAAGTAGCTCTCCTCTTATTTTAAGGGGAGAAATAAATTTAAATGCTTTTCGCATTTGAAGAAAGAGGAGTTAAAAGAGTAGTGTTTTGGATATAAAAATAGCTTTGCATTTTAGGTCAAACTCTCCGAATTTATTTTCAATAAATCCACCTCTCTTTAGCTAAAGAGAGGAGCAGGGTCTTTAGTATAATTATACTAATGAAACAGCTCTCCTCTTATTTTAAGAGGAGAATGAATTTAAATGCTTTTCGCATTTGAAGAAAGAGGAGTTAATAAAATAGTGTTGTGGATATCAAAATAGCTTCGCATTTTAGGTCAAACTCTCCAAATTTATTTGCAATAAATCCACCTCTCTTTAGCTAAAGAGAGGAGCAGGTTCTTTAGTATAATTATACTAATGAAGCAGTTTTCCTCTAATTTTAAGAGGAGAATGAATTTAAATGCTTTTTTGCATTTGAAGAAAGAGGAGTTAATAAAATAGTGTTGTGGATATCAAAATAGCTTTGCATTTTAGGTCAAACTCTCCAAATTTATTTTCAATAAATCCACCTCTCTTTAGCTAAAGAGAGGAGCAGGTTCTTTAGTATAATTATACTAATGAAGCAGCTCTCCTCTAATTTTAAGAGGAGAATGAATTTAAATGCTTTTTTGCATTTGAAGAAAGAGGAGTTAATAAAATGGGGTTTAGGATATTTATCAGCACATTTAGAACACAAAAAAAGCGTAACCAAATAAATGATTACGCTTTATATATATAATTAAATCGTTCTAAAACTTTCCAGATCTACTTCTGCTTAAAACTTTATATTCTTCATAACATTCGCTAATAGCATCTAGTACTTGAAGATCGTTAGCAGAGTTAATAAATTCCTTAGAATAATTACACTGACTTACAATTTCATCTAAATCTACTTTGTTTACTTGCAGTAAAGCCATCAGCATTTCTCTGTCAAAACGCGTAGCAAGTAAACTTCGTATTTCGTCATCTTGCTTCATCTTTTTCAACTTACGCATCTCGTTAGGTTGTCTACCAAACATGCGGAATAAAAAGTCTGCAGGATTAAAAATAGCACCTAATACTTTGGTTACAGCACTTGGTGAGCTGTTTCCTGCTTCGTAACCTGTGCTAGGTAAACCAGAAATAGCGTATCTGTAATTGTTGTTTTTCGGGATGTTTTTAATATCTACTTCCAAGAAACCAGTAAGCTTAAATTGATTTACTACTACTTCTTCTAAAGCTAAAGCAAGTTCTGTTAAAGCAATATTAGAGCTTCCGTATTTTAACCAGTCATTGGTAACTTTTACTTTTATAGATTTAAAACCTAAATACGAAAAGTGTAACGTGTCACTTACTTTAGCGGTAAGTTCAAATTCTCCTTTTTCGTTTGTTGTAGTACCAATTACCTGAGTAAGATTTACAATATTTACGCTTTCTAGAGTGTTATCATCGGCAGCATTAATTACTACACCTATTACTTTAGTTGGCGTTTCTTGTGCCTGACTAAATGTTATGGTGAATAATAAAATAAATAAGGTAAACCAATTCTTCATAATGGTGTTTGTCGTTTTATAAAGGTACAAACATATTTATAAATATGGCAGTACCTTTACATTTTGACTTAAAATTAACAAAAAGGTTTAACGTCTAGAGCGTTTTGGTCTAGCATGTGTTGTCTTAAATTCTGATTTATCTCTACTAGATTCTGATCCTCTTGAAGAAGAAGAACCTTCCGAACTACGTCTATCTCCTCGATTAGAATCACTTCTTCTAGAATCGCTTCCAGATTCACTTCTTCTTCCAGAACTACGTCTTTCTCCGCCACCTCTTGGTCTGTCAGATCCACCACGTCTTCTGTCGCCTCCACCGCCGTCACGTCTTCCGCCACCACGATTTCTTCCGCCACCGCCTCCGCGGTTTTCGCTAACTTCTACATTAACAAAACGACCTTCATGTTTGTAATCTGTAAAGAATGCAATGATTTTTTCTTGGTGTTCTTTTTCCGTATTAAAAAAGGAGAAGCTTTCTTTTACATCTACTTTAAATACATCATCTCTACCAAGTTCTAATATTTCTTTTAAGAAGTCTTTTAACTTCATCCAGTCAAAACCATCTTTTTCACCGACATTAATAAAGTAACGAGAATCGCTTCCGCCACCTTGACTTCTTCCGCCTTCGCGATCACTACCTGCTGCTGGTCCAGAAACATTTAAGTTTTTAGATTTTTGGTAGTAATTAAAGAATCTTGTAAATTCTACAGAGAAGAATTTTTTAATCAGTTCTTCTTTAGTTGTTTCTTCAAATAAGCCATTAATATCTTCTAAATACTTATCAATTTCGTGATTGATTTCTGTATTATGAATCTTATTTGCTAAAGACATTAGTTGTACTTCGCAAATAGCCATTCCGTTAGGAATTTCTTTTAATTCAAATTTTTGGTTAATAATACGTTCAATACTTTTTAAACGTCTTACTTCACTTTTAGAAACAATAACCATAGAAACACCAGTTTTACCAGCACGACCAGTTCTACCAGAACGGTGCGTATACGTTTCTATTTCATCACTTAATTGGTAGTTAATTACGTGTGTAATATCATCTACATCAATACCACGAGCAGCAACATCTGTTGCAACAAGCATTTGTATTTGACGAGATCTAAATTGTTTCATCACAATATCACGTTGATTCTGACTTAAATCACCGTGTAATGCACCAGCGCTATATCCATCTTCAATTAAGTTTTCTGCAACTTTTTGCGTATCCCGTTTCGTTCTACAAAAGATTACTGAAAATATATCTGGATTAGCATCTGCTAAACGTTTTAATGCTTGGTAACGATCTCTAGCGTTTACTAAATAGTATTCGTGAGAAACCGTATCTGTACTTTGATTTTTATGACCAACCGTAATTTCTTGTGGGTCGTTCATAAATTTCTTTGCAATCGTAGCTACCTCTCTTGGCATAGTTGCAGAGAACAACCAAGTGTTTTTATCATCAGGAGTTCCAGAAAGAATATCTGTAATATCTTCCTTGAAACCCATGTTAAGCATTTCATCTGCTTCATCTAAAACGGCATATTGTATTTTGGTAATATCTACCAAACGCCTTTTTATCATGTCTTTCATTCTACCAGGAGTAGCCACAATAACTTGTGCGCCACGCTTTACTTCACGTGCTTGATCTGTAATACTAGATCCACCATAAATAGCGACAACGTTTAAGCCTTTACAGTATTTACCGTATGCTTTCATTTCATTTGCAATTTGCAAACAAAGTTCACGAGTAGGAGAAAGTATTAAACCTTGAGTAGTACGACTATCCACGTCTATTTTTTGTAACATTGGAAAACCAAATGCTGCAGTTTTACCAGTTCCAGTTTGCGCTAAGGCAACTAAATCTGTCTCTTCGTTTAATAAAATTGGGATTGCTTTTTCTTGTACTTCAGACGGTGTTTCAAATCCTAAATCTGTAATACCTTTTAATAGTTCTTCGTTAAGACCTAAATCTTGGAATGTGCTCATTCTTGTTTTATGTATTTCAATGTCAATCTATTTTGGTGTTACGAATAGAAGTGCATTGAACATACTTAACCTAAAACTTCTAGTAACACATCCTCTCTCTGAGGAGTAATCAAACCACATGGTTTTTTCAAGTTGCAAAGGTACTCTTTTATTTAATATAAACACTAGATATGTTGTTTATTAATTATTTGGGCGTTTTAACACGCTATTCGTTCTATCTTTTTTTGCCATATACGGCAGCAAAAAAAGGATGCCACTGCTATCGTTAACGCAAACCACTTCGTTTTTTATTTTTATTAAAAGAAAAGCCACTCCGCCTTGAAAAAAATAAGGAACATGCAGTAATCGTATTTCTTAGCGTACTAATCTAAGTGGTCTTACCTTGTGTTTATGCGTGGAATGAAAAGGGGAATGCAATCTTATTCCTTCCTTTATAGTAATCCGTGTAAAAGTTTCTACCTTTGACAGGTATAAATATTAAAGAAGATACATGTTAGATTATATTATAATTGGTGGCGCGCAAGCAGGATTATCGATGGCGTATCATTTAAAAAAATCAGAAAAGGAGTTTGTAGTACTAGATGGTGAAAACGAAATTGGTGCTTCTTGGTTAAATCGATGGGATTCTTTAAAATTATTTACACCAACCGAATACAACCATTTGCCTGGTTTGAAATTTGATGCTCCAAAAGGACATTATCCTACAAAAGTAGAGGTGAGTGAATATTTTAAAAAATATGTAGAAACTTTCCAAATCCCGGTACAGCTGAATACCTTGGCGACTTCCGTAAGAAAAACGGATAAAGGTTTTTTTGTGACGTATACAGACGGCGAATTGCAAGCCAAAAATGTTATTGTTGCTACAGGACCATTTCATATTCCATACACACCGCCTTGTAATACTAAAATAGCTAAAAGTATATTACAATTACATAGCAATTATTATAAAGGAGTACACCAATTACAAGATGGAGATGCTTTGGTAGTTGGAGGAGGAGATTCTGGATATCAAATATTAAATGAAATTTCTAAAGATGCTAACAGAACTGTTTATTTTTCTGGAGATACTACGGTGCGATCCTTGCCACAGCAAATTTTAGGTAAAACCTTATGGTGGTGGTTTACACTTGTTGGTTTTTTAAGTTATAATAAGTATAGTTGGATAGGGAAGAAGATCAGTAATTTTTCACAACCCGTTATTGGTACCGATGTGAAAGAAATTCTTTCTAGAGAAAATGTAATTACCAAAGGAAGAACTAAAGATGCATTACAAGAAGATGTTATTTTTGAAAAGTCGAAAGTTTCTACCATTAAAAATGTGATTTGGGCAACAGGGTATCGTCCAAACTTTACATGGATTGAAGGTTTAGAATTAGATGAAAACAGCTATCCTAAAAATTTTAGGGGTGTCAGTAATATTGACGGTTTATATTTTATTGGTTTGCCTTGGATGTACACACGCGGATCGGCAACTTTAGGAGGTGTTTCAAAAGATGCTAGTTACTTGGCAGATATTATAAGTAAGCAGGATTAGTAGTTAACGGAAGCTTTGTAGAAAATCAACAAGCTGCTTAACGGCTTTTCCTCTGTGTCCAACCTTGTTTTTTTCTGCTATAGAAATTTCAGCAAAGGTTTTATCAAATCCTTCCGCTTTAAAAATAGGGTCATAACCAAAACCATTTTGGCCATGTTTTTCAGGCGTTATTGCACCCTTACAAATTCCTGTAAAGGTTTCTAGTTTTCCGTTTAGATGCAAAGCAACAACGGTTTTAAATCGCGCTTGTCTGTTGGTTTTGTCTTTTAGATTTGATAAAAGTAAATCCATATTATCGTTATCCTTACGCTGTTCTCCCGCATATCTAGCAGAATAAACGCCAGGCTCGTTATTTAAAGCTTCCACTTCTAATCCGGTGTCATCTGCAAAACAATCGTAACCATAGTGTTTTTTAATGTAAGCTGCTTTTTGAACCGCATTACCTTCTATCGTATTTTGCGTTTCTGGTACTTCTTCAAAACAGCCAATATCTTTTAAACCCAAAAGTTTAATGTGCTCCGGAATTAAAGATTGTACTTCTTTTAATTTATTTAAATTGTTGGTTGCGAAAACAAGTTGCATAGTTCGTGGTAATTAATGTATTTTAGCTTCTGTAAAAGTAAATTAATATTCCTTTGTTAGAACAACATATTTTTAAAAAGACTTTCATGTCTAAGTTATTTTTCCTCATTCTTTTTTGTTTTTCTTTTTTTTCTGCGCGTTCACAAACGTTGGAAGATGTAGATTCTATGCTAGTAGATCGTAATTTGGAAAATTATTCGATACGACTATTTTCTAATTTTAAAGTAAAAAAATTCAGCATAAAAGATGGCGATTCCAAGTCCAAGTTTGTGCCTAATAATAGATATGGTTTAGGTTTTGGAGTGGCTAGTGAAAAGTTTATATTGGATATCGCTTTCAATATTAAAAACCCTAATAAAGCAGAAACAAAGCGGTTTGATTTACAAGGGACTACCATTTTAAAGCAGCAGCATTATGTAAATTTATATATACAAACCTATAAAGGATTTAATGTTAAAAATGATTTTGATGTACCAACGGTTTTTAGAAGTGATATTCGTTCGGTAACCTTCGGAATTAATTATTTGTACACTTTTGATGATGTGGCATTTTCATATTCGCAATTGAAAGCAGGCTTGCCACAAAAGAGAAATAAAGATGTGTATATCACCGGAGGAGTTGGTGTTTTTGGGGTGTATGATTATTTTTCAGCAGATGCTACTATTTTATCCGAAGATACTAGTGCATACTATAATGAAGAAGCAAATATTAAAAGATATAATGGTCGCGCTTTAGGTCTTTTAGCCGGATTTGTTTCGTATTTTAAACTTCCCGAAAATATTACAGCTACTTTTAATTTTATGCCTGGAATAGCATTAATAAACAAGAAAATTACCTTAGAAGAAGATAGTTACAGACCATCAAATCCAATGCTTTATAAAATCGATTTTCATGTGGGATTGGGCTATAGTTATAAACGATACTATGCTAGTTTAACGTATGGAAACGGTTTTTATGCCACAGATTTTGATAATGATAACAAATACCTTTTTAATCTGTCTAACGCCAAATTAGCAATCGGTTATAAGTTAAAAAGGAAGAAAAAATAAGAGGTTTTAAAAGAATATGATATAAATCATTTTTAATGATCTATAAAAGTCTTATTTTTAAATAATCGAAAAATAAAATACTTAAGATTATGACTATAAACTTTGAATACGTGGATGTAGATGTTAGTGAGATGCTAAACGCTTTTACGACAGAAAAACTAGATAAATTATTTAACAGATATGACTTTTTAATTAGTGCTACCGTTCGTTTTAAAAAGAACGAAAAAGATCCTAACAAAGGAGAAATCTGTGATATAGAACTAAGCCTTCCAGGACCAAGAGTATTTGCTACTTCCGATGAAAAGAAATATGAAGTTGCCGTACGTGAAACCATTAAAGATTTAGAAAAACAACTTAAAAAACGCAAAGAAACTTTTTCTACCCATTAAATTTTATTCTATAGAGGATTTACCTGTGATGATATGGCTCATTCTTTAAAATGGTAAATCCTCTATATAATTGCTCGATTACAAATAAACGCACCATTTGATGGGAAAAGGTCATTTTTGATAAAGATAGTTTTCCTTGTGCTTTATGATATACATCAGGACTAAAACCATAAGGTCCGCCAATTACAAAAACCAATTGCTTGATACCAGAATTCATGTGTTTTTGTAAGTAGTTTGAAAAACCAACAGAGTCTAATTGTTTCCCGTTTTCATCCAATAAAATCAACACATCGGTTGCATTTAACTTTCCTAAAATAAGCTCGCCTTCTTTTTGTTTTTGCTGCTCCTCGCTTAGATTTTTAACTTTTTTTAAATCCGGAATAACCTCTAATTCAAACTTAATATAAAAGCCTAGACGTTTTGTGTAATCATCTATTAAGCTTTGTAATTGCTTGTTGTCTGTTTTGCCAATGGCTAGTAGTTTAATCATCATAGGTCGCAAAGATAAAGTTTTTTAGAATTTGGAATTTATAAATTTGAATATTTCCATTTTCAATCGTTATTTTAGCACAAAGAAATTTTTTATGATAAGCAAAGCTCAATTGGATACAGAAATAGAATTAATAATTGCCAATGCCATTAGAGAAGATGTTGGAGATGGTGATCATAGCTCACTTGCGTGTATTCCTGCAACAGCACAAGGAAAAGCAAAACTTTTAGTTAAAGATGAAGGTATTATTGCAGGCGTAGCATTCGCAAAACAAGTTTTTGCTTATGTGGATAAGGACTTGAAAGTAGAAACACTTATTGAAGATGGCAGTAAAGTGAAATATGGGGATATTGTTTTTTATGTGGAAGGTGCTTCGCAATCGATCTTAAAAGCAGAGCGTTTGGTGTTAAATGCCATGCAGCGTATGAGTGCAATTGCCAC
Organism: Lacinutrix sp. MEBiC02595; assembly: GCF_053601555.1. NCBI lineage: Bacteria > Pseudomonadati > Bacteroidota > Flavobacteriia > Flavobacteriales > Flavobacteriaceae > Lacinutrix > Lacinutrix sp. MEBiC02595. The sequence continues at coordinate 179,239 of NZ_JBSHNU010000201.1, forward strand.
AAAAACCAAGCAGTTTGTAGACCTATTGGATGGTACAGGAACTAAAATTTTAGATACCAGAAAAACAACTCCAGGAATTCGTGCATTAGAAAAATGGGCGGTAAAAATTGGAGGAGGAGAGAATCACAGATTCGCTTTATACGATATGATTATGCTTAAAGATAATCATATCGATTTTGCTGGCGGACTAACCAAAGCAATTGAAAAAACAAAAAATTATCTAAAAGAAACCAATAGAGATTTAAAAATTATAGTGGAAGCTAGAGATTTAAAAGAAATTGAAGAAATCTTGAAAACAGATGGTGTATATCGAATTTTGATTGATAACTTTAATTATGAAGACACTAAAAAAGCAGTCAAATTGATTGGAGACAAAAGCCTAACAGAAAGTTCTGGTGGAATCAATGAAAAAACAGTTAGAAAATATGCCGAATGTGGCGTAGACTATATATCTTCTGGAGCATTAACGCATTCTGTTTATAATATGGATTTAAGCTTAAAGGCTGTGAATTAGGCAGAAGGCAGAAGTTTAATATGGAAAAGTAAAAAGTATTAAAGAATGCAAAATATTATATCCAACAACCCAATCATCCAACAATCGAACCGATCTAATTAATGACCAAAAAAATAGAAGATAAACTAGATAAACTACCAGTAATAAATATATTGGTAAAGCTTTTTAAGCAAATAAAACTTCCGGGTTTTGAGGGTTTATCTATTTATGATTTGTTAGAATTGTATGTAATTGGTATTGCTAGAGGCACTTTGGCAACTCGTGCAAGTGCTATTGCATTTAGCTTTTTTATGGCCATTTTTCCGTTTTTGTTATTTGTCCTTATTGTGATTCCGTATATACCAATAGACGATTTTAGAATAGAATTTATATCTTTTCTAAACTCTTTTTTGCCTCCAAATACCTCCGAGTTTTTTGATGATAATATTTACGAAAATATAAATACAGGCCGTGGAGGTTTGCTTTCTTCTGTATTTTTACTTTCTATATTTTTAATGGCTAATGGCGTAAATGCGCTGTTTTCTGGATTTGAAAATTCCTATCATGTGCAGCTTACTCGTAATGTGATAAAGCAATATTTGTATGCTTTAGGTGTCGCTTTAATTTTAGCAATTATGGTGATTTTAACCGTAGTTATCTTTGGTTATGTAGAGATTTACTTGCTACAACCATTTTTTGATAAATTAAATGAAGAAGGACTTACTAAAGCAGACTCTAATGTGTTTTGGATTGTTGCCGCCAAATATTTATTCTTTTTAATAATGACCTATTTAGCAACGGCAACCTTATATTATTTTGGAACCAGAGAAGGAAAAGATTCTAAATTCTTTTCTGTAGGAGCGATATTAACTACCTTATTATTTGTTTTAACCTCGTATCTTTTTGGTATTTATATCAATAATTTTGCACAGTATAATGAGTTGTATGGTTCTATTGGTGCCATATTAATCTTAATGTTTTATTTGTGGTTAAATGCAAATATTTTATTGTTAGGCTATGAGTTAAATGCCTCTTTAAACGGATTGCGAAAAATTAACGGAAATGACTAAAAGCATCTTATTTGTTTTTTTCTTTTACTTGTCGTTTTCTGTTGCTGCACAAGATATCTTCGGGAAATGGAAAACAATAGACGACGAAACCGGGGAAGCAAAATCTATTGTCGAAATTTATAAAAAGGATGGAAAGGTCTTCGGTAAAATTATAGAACTTCTTAAAGATAAAGATAAAGATAAAGATGCACGTTGTACCACCTGTGAAGGCGAAGAGTATAACAAGCCAGTTCTAGGACTTGAAGTCATAAAAAATCTAACTAAAGAAGGAAAACATTATAAAAACGGAAGCATTTTCGATCCAGAAAAAGGCAAAATGTATACCTGTAGATTAGCTTTAGATAGCGAAGATCCTGATATTTTAGAAGTACGTGGTTATATTTCCTTTTTATACGCTACGCAATATTGGGTTCGTGTTCTGGAATAATTTTAATTCTTAATATTTAATATCAACAACAATTGCATTATATAGACGTCATTCTTCCCGTTCCTCTAGAAAAACTATTTACCTATAGTATTACAGAGGCAGAAGCATCTTTTCTACAAGTAGGAATGCGTGTGGCTGTTCCTTTTGGTAAAACAAAAATGTACACCGCGCTTGTGCATAGTATTCATAACAACAAACCGTTGGGATATGAAGCCAAAGAAATTCATCAAATTTTAGATGAGACCCCAATAATTAATCCGCAACAATTAACGTTTTGGCAGTGGATTTCTAAATACTACATGTGTACTTTAGGGGATGTCATGCGTGCCGCTTTACCAAGTGCATTTTTGCTAGAAAGCGAAACGATTATTAGTAAAAATAACGATAAGGTAATTGCAGAGGACGAATTAAAAGATGATGAGTTTTTGGTTTACGAAGCTTTGCATCATCAGTCTTCCTTAAAGATTCAAGATCTCATAAGTATTTTAGATAAAAAGAATGTACTTCCAGTAATCAAAAGGCTTTTAGAAAAAGAAGCGATTCATTTACAAGAAGAGATTTATGAAAAGTATAAGCCTAAATATGTGCGGTATGTAAAGTTGCATACAGCGTTTACTTCGGAAGCTGCACTTCATAATTTATTAGAAGAATTAAGTAGAGCGCCAAAACAAAAACAAGTGATTATGACTTTGTTTATGTTAACCGCTAAAACGAAGAAACCAATAAAAGTTACCGAATTAACGGAAGCAAGTGGCGCTTCTTCATCCATTATAAAAACATTAGTAGATAAAGGTATTCTAGAAGAATATCATATTCAAACCGATAGAATTAATTATTCTGGTGAAGAAAATGAAGCTTCCAAAGCACTAAACGAATATCAAATTACAGCTTTAGAAGAAGTGAAAACTTCTTTTGAAAAACATAGCGTTACTTTATTACACGGTGTAACTTCTTCTGGGAAAACGGAAATATATGTCAAGCTTATTGAAGAAGCTTTGGCAAAAGGGGAGCAAGTATTGTATTTGCTTCCGGAGATAGCATTAACTACGCAGTTAGTTTCTAGGCTTCAGAATTACTTTGGAGAGCAAGTTTCTGTGTTTCATTCTAAGTATTCGATTCATGAACGCGTAGAAGTCTATCAAAATTTGCTGAACAATTCCGCGAAAGCGCAAATCATATTAGGAGCACGTTCTTCTATATTTTTACCATTCAGTAATCTCGGGCTAATTATCGTAGATGAAGAGCACGAGCAATCTTTTAAACAGTTTGATCCTGCGCCAAGATATCACGCAAGAGATGCAGCAGTTGTTTTAGCAAATATTTTTAAAGCAAAAACCTTATTAGGTTCTGCTACGCCAAGTTTGGAAAGTTCTTTTAATGCACAACAAAATAAGTATGGTTTTGTGGAATTAACCACGCGTTATAATAATGTCATGATGCCAGAAATTGAGTTGGTAGATATTAAAGACAAGCAGAAACGTAAAAAAATGAAAGGCCATTTTAGCGATAGGTTGCTAGAGGAAATGGACGAAACTTTAAAAGACGGACAGCAAATTATACTGTTTCAAAATAGAAGAGGATATTCGCCAATTGTAGAATGTAATACCTGCGGTAATGCGCCGCAATGTCCTAATTGTGATGTGAGTTTGACCTATCATCAATATAGAAATCAGTTGCGTTGTCATTATTGTGGTTATAATTCTGCCATGCTACTAAAATGTATGGCTTGTGGGAGTCCGTCATTAGATAGTAAAGGTTTTGGTACCGAGCAGATAGAAGTAGAGGTGAAGGAGTTGTTTCCGGATTATAAAGTGGGGAGAATGGATTTAGATACCACGCGAGGGAAATATGGGTATGAAAAGATTATTACGTCTTTTGAGCAACAGGAAGTCGATATTTTGGTGGGTACACAAATGCTTACCAAAGGATTGGATTTTAGAAATGTGCGGCTTGTAGGAATTATGAATGCCGATAATATGTTGAATTTTCCAGATTTTAGAGCGCATGAACGTAGTTTTCAATTGATGCTACAGGTTTCTGGTAGAGCAGGACGTACCGAAAAACGAGGAAAAGTATTAATACAAACCTATAATCCGTATCATAAAATTTTACAGCAAGTATCTACCAATGATTATGCTGGAATGTACAAAGAGCAAATGGATGAAAGGTATACTTTTAAGTATCCTCCTATTTTTAGACAAATAAAAATCACTTTAAAGCATAAGGATTATAATCGCGTAAATATGGCTGCAGATTGGTATGCGAAATCCTTGCGACAAGTTTTTGGGGATTTTGTTTTAGGGCCGGAGTTTCCGCCAGTATCTAGAATTAGAAATCAGTTTCACAAGAATATTTTAGTGAAAATTCCGCAAAAGCAGGCTTTAGGAAAAACAAAAGAAACCATATTACGAATAGATGCCAGTTTTAATGCGGTGAAAGATTTTAGATCGGTTCGCGTGATTTTGAATGTGGATAATTATTAAAATAACCCATTTACATTTGAAAAACGATTTGTCTTTTCCAGAGTATTTTATGCTTTTTGAGGCATGCAATTAGTATGGAGAACCTTTCTATCCATAAATGAGTAAAACAAAAAAAGCCCAGCAAATGCTGAACTTTTTAATACTAAATAATTTTTGGTTAGTTATTATTTAATGCTTCTACAAGTTGGGTTTTCTTATTTCTACTTAAAGGAATCTCATAAGCGCCAACTTCAACGTTTTTGCTATTAAATCGATCTACTTTATCTAGATTAACAATATATGATTTATGAATTCTTAAAAACTTACCTTCTGGTAATTCGTGTTCAAAAGCTTTCATTGTAGAAAGAACAACAAGGCTTGTTTCTTCGGTTACTAATTTTACGTAGTCACCAAGAGCTTCAATCCATTTAATGTCCTTAATATATACTTTACGTTTTTTAAGGTTACTTTTCACAAAAATGTGTTCTCCTTCTGCTTCGTTAAAGTCTAATTTTAATTTATGCTGTTCAAGAGCTTTATCGACAGCAGTACTAAATCTTTCTTTTGTAATTGGTTTTTGCAAATAATCTGTTGCATCATAATTAAATGCTTTAAAAGCATATTCTGTTTTACCAGTCACAAAAATAATCTGAGGTTTATTATTTAATACATCCAATAATTCAAATCCGTTAAGCACAGGCATTTCTATGTCTAAGAAAATTAAATCTACTTTGTGCGTATTTAAACCATTTTTAGTTTCAAGAGCACTACTATATTCTGCTATTAAATTAAGAGAAGAGTGATTTTCTATTAACTTTACAATAGACAGCCGTTGTATTGCTGAATCATCAACTACTACACAGTTTAAAGTCATAACATTATTATTTATTCGGTTAAGATATCGACAATAGTACGAATAATTCGGTTAAAAACCAAAAAACGCCGACTAAATGATTCTTTTAACAGAATTTTAACAATTGAAAATATTTCCAAATTGCTTGTAATTTGTTTTCTAATTAGTTGTACTATTTAAATAAAAGGCTTACTTTTGCACCCAATTTTAACAAATAAATTAGATTTTTATGAATCACTATGAAACTGTTTTCATCTTAAATCCCGTTTTATCTGATACACAGATAAAGGAGACAGTAAAGAAATACGAAGATTTTCTTGTTTCTAAAGGAGCAAAGATGGTATCCAAAGAAGATTGGGGCTTAAAGAAATTAGCTTACCCAATTCAAAACAAAAAAAGTGGATTTTACCACTTATTCGAATTCCAAGTAGATGGAGAAGTAATTAACCCTTTAGAAGTAGAGTTTAGACGTGATGAGCGTTTTATGCGTTACTTAACTGTATCTTTAGACAAGCACGCGATTTCGTGGGCAGAAAGAAGAAGAGTTAAACTAAAACAAAAAGCATAATTATGGCAAGTACTATAGAACAACAATCTAAAGGAAAAAAAGACGGAGAAATTAGATATTTAACTCCTCTTAATATAGAAACGAACAAGAATAAAAAGTACTGTCGTTTTCAAAAATCTGGAATCAAATATGTTGATTATAAGAATCCAGACTGGTTATTAGGTTTTGTAAACGAGCAAGGTAAAATTTTACCAAGACGTTTAACAGGAACTTCATTAAAATACCAAAGAAAAGTGTCTGTTGCTGTAAAAAGAGCACGTCACTTAGCATTAATGCCTTATGTGGCAGATTTATTAAAATAAAATACTCATAACAATGGAACTTATATTAAAACAAGACGTTGATAATTTAGGATTTAAAGACGATATTGTAACGGTTAAGAACGGTTATGGTAGAAATTTTTTAATCCCTACAGGTAATGCTGTTATAGCTACATCTTCTGCAAAAAAAGTATTAGCAGAAAATGTAAAGCAAAGAGCATTTAAAGAAAAGAAAGTTATTGATGATGCTAACCAAGTTGCAGATGCACTTAAAGCATTAGAAATTAAAATAGCTGCTAAAGTTGGTTCTGGAGACAAATTATTTGGATCTATTAACAACATTAACGTAGCAGAAGCTTTAACAAAAGAAGGTCAAGCAATTGATAAAAAATTCATTACGGTTACTACTGTAAAACGTTTAGGAAAGTATAATGCTTCTATCCGTTTACACAGAGAAGTAACTGTGGATTTAGAATTCGAAGTTATTGCACAAGCTTAAAATATTATAATTCTTGTTAACAAAACGTTAATAAATTATAAGTAAATTTAAAACCACTCTATCTAGAGTGGTTTTTTTTGTGGTATTTTTGATATATTATGCATGCATATTAATTAATCAAAACCAAAATAACCATGAAAAAACTACATGTAACCATGGCCTTTTTGTTATTTACGGTACTGAGTTTCGCTCAAGTTACTACATCTAACATTAAAGGTCTTATTTTAGAAGACACAGGCCAAACCTTATTTGGCGCAAATGTTATTGCTGTACATCAACCAACTGGTACCAAGTACGGAGCCATAACCAATTTAGATGGCCGTTACAATTTGCTAAACCTAAGAGTAGGTGGACCATATCAAGTAACCATAACCTATGTAGGATTTAAAGATCAAGTATTTAATGAGGTTTATTTAACCTTAGGTAAAACAACCAATATTGACACGGTAATGGCTACAGATACAGCCTCATTAGACGAAGTAATTATTACCACATCCACTTCTGGAACTTTTAGTAGTGATAGAACAGGAGCGGAAACAAGTGTTGGAAGACGAGAATTAACATCGCTACCAACGATTTCTAGATCTGCATCCGATTTTACAAGATTAGAGCCTTCAGCTTCTGGTAACTCTTTTGGTGGTAGAAATGACCAATTTAATAACTTCACATTAGATGGCGCCGTTTTTAATAATCCGTTTGGATTAGATGCAGCAACGCCTGGCGGACAAACAGATTCGCAACCAATATCTTTAGATGCCATCGATCAAATACAGGTTTCATTAGCCCCTTATGATGTTACTTTATCCGGATTTACTGGTGCTGCAGTGAATGCAGTAACCAAAAGTGGATCGAATGAATTTCACGGAACCGTATATGGTTTTACTAGAAATGAAGATATGACTGGTGGAAAAATTAAAGGAGAAGATGTTATTCAAGCAGATTTAGAGCAACAACAATATGGTATTAGTATTGGCGGACCAATTGTAAAGAATAAATTATTCTTCTTTGCAAACTTTGAAAAAGATGAACGTTCCGATTTAGGTACCGCTGGTTTTGCTCCTAATACAGGAAGTGGCGCTATTAATGAAACACGTGTTTTAGAATCTGATTTACTAATTGTTCAAAATGCGTTATTAGATATAGGATATAATCCAGGTAGCTATGAAGGTTTCAATTATAATTCTAACTCGACGAAAGGAATTGTTAAATTCGATTGGAATATTAATGATAATAACCGTTTAGCTGTTATTTATAATTTCTTAGATGCTTCGAAAGAAAAACCTGCACATCCCTCTGCGTTAGGTTTTAGAGGTCCGAGTACCAATACCCTACAATTTGAAAACACAGGATATGAAATTAATAATAAAATAAGATCTGTTCAATTAGAATTAAATTCCACTTTACCTGGAGATGTAACTAATAAATTCCAAATGGGTTTCACGCATTTTGACGATTTTAGAAATCCGCTTTCCACGCCAGCACCAACAGTAACCATTACAAAAGATGGTTCTAACTATATTATTGCAGGACATGAGCCATTCTCTATTAACAATAAATTAGATCAAAAAGTTTTTCAATTTTCTAATAACTTAAACTTTTTTAAAGGAGATCATACCTATACGGTTGGATTCTCTTTCGAGAAATTTCAGTTTGATAATTCCTTTAACTTAGGAGCATATGGAGCGCAAGGTGTTTTCTTTCCAACAACAACCATGGCAGACTTTCAAAACTTTGCAGATTCCGGACAATTACAAGCTTTATTCAACCAAGCAAACGCAGCACATAATAGCTTAGAAGCGAATGGAGATGGTGTTGCTGGCGGATGGACTTTAGCCGAAACGAACGTTGGTCAACTTGCTTTTTATGTACAAGACGAATGGAATGTAACCGACAACTTTAAACTTACCTACGGTTTACGAATGGATAAACCATTATTTTTCGATTCTGCTGAGAAAGCGCAAGAGGTTATTGATAGAGCGTGTTGTTATGCACCAGGGATTGAATATCTAAATCCGAATACCGGCGAATCGGTGTTTTTAGATAATACCGAAATGCCTTCTAGCAAACTTTTATTCTCTCCAAGAGTAGGATTTAATTATGATGTTAAAGGAGATAATAGTTTTCAAGTACGTGGAGGAACAGGAATATTTACAGGTAGATTACCTTTTGTTTGGCTAGGAAATCAAATAGCAAATCCAGAAGTATTCTTTTATCAAGTAGTAGATCCAGATTTTAAATTCCCACAAGTATGGCGAACAAATATTGGAACCGATTACAGATTCGAAAATGGTATTGTAGCAACAGGAGATATTTCTTATACTAAAGATATTCATGGCGCACACGTACAAAACTGGGGAATTCGTGATCCTTCTGGAACCTTAAATGCACCAGGAGATACTAGACCAATCTATACTTCTAGCGATGTTATTAATAACGCGTATGTATTTACAAATTCAGACAAAGGACGTATTTGGAATTTCACAGCTAAAGGACAAAAAACATTCGGTAATGGTTTATATACTAGTTTAGCATATAATTATTTAAATGCGAAAGATGTAAACTCTATTGAAGCAGAAATTACTGGGGATGCTTTTGCTTTTAATCCGGTGGTTGGTAATGCAAATGACGATGTATTATCGTATTCTAAATACGGAGATACGCATCGTTTTATTGGTGTTGCTAGCAAAAAGTTTACCTACGGAAAAGATAAATGGTCCACTACCATTTCTACTTTCTTTGAGTATGCGCAAGGCGGACGTTTCAATTACACCTATGGTGGTGATTTAAATGGAGATGGATCCAATTTAAATGATTTACTATATGTACCAACAAGTTCCGAATTACAACAAATGCAATTCTCGGGTGCCGGACAAGCAGAAGCTTACGAAGCTTTCATTCAACAAGATGATTATTTAAGTGATCGTCGTGGAGATTACGTAGAGCGTTACGGTGCATTAGCGCCTTGGAGAGGTCGTTGGGATCTTAAAATATTACAAGATTATAAATTTAAAGTAGCTGGCGAAAAAACCAATAGTATCCAATTAAGTATCGATGTATTAAACGTAGGAAACTTAATTAGTAGCGATTGGGGACTTGTACAACAACCAACATCGGTACAACCAATAGGTGTAGATGTAGATGGTTCAGGTGTTCCAACCTATACATTTACTGGCGTACAAGAAACTTTTTCTTATGACAGTAGCTTATTATCCAGATGGCAAGCACAATTTGGAGTTAGATACATTTTCTAGTCCATACGTCACATATATTTTTTAAATTTGCGCTCCTTTTAAGGGGCGCATTTTTTTTAACACAACTATTTAAAATTATTTTTAATGACTTTTTTATTTAAACGCTTTCGCGGAAATCGATCTATAAAACATCTATGTTTCGTATTCCTTTGTATAGCCTTTGTGTCTTGCAAGAACCAAAATGCTAATGTTTCTATTCCAACGGAAGCAGCTAAGGAAACCATTAATAAGTCCGCTTTAATGGAAGCTTTTAAATACCAACCCAATGCAGATCCAATAATAAGTGTGCATCGTGGTGGAAAAAGTATTGCCTTCTACCCTGAAAACGCCATAGAAACCATAGCACATGTGTATCAAAGTATTCCGACGGCTATTTTTGAAATAGATGTAGCAAAAACCAAAGACAACCAATTGGTATTATTACATGATAATACGCTAGATAGAACGTCGACAGGAACAGGAAAATTAACCGACTATACCTATTCGCAATTAGAAGCTTTTTATTTGGAAGACGATTTTGGAAATGTAACAACTTTTAAAATTCCATTATTTACAGAAGTTTTAAAATGGGCAAAAAAGAATGATGTAGTTCTAACGGTAGATATCAAACGTAGTGTTTCTGTAGAAACCGTAATAGAAGCGATTAGAGCAGAAAAGGCAGAAGATGTTTGTCTAATTATCACTTATGATATGGAACAAGCACAAAAAGCTTACAAAGCCGCTCCGGAGTTGTTACTATCTGTTTCGGCTAGAAATGAAAAAGAATTAGATTGGTTATTACATTCTAATATACCTACCGAAAATATGTTGGCATTTACAGGAACACGATTATCGCCAGCCGCATTCTATAAAAAAGTACAATCGCATGGTATCAAAACCATTTTGGGTACTTTAGGAAATCTAGATAAACAAGCAGCATCTAAAGCCGACGCACCTTATAGCGTTTGGCAAGAAATGGGCGTAGATGTTTTTGCAACCGATAGACCTTTTGCAGCAGCCAAAGCATTAGGAGTGCATAAACAATAATATAGTTACCCTGCGAGGTTTTTAAAACCTTGTAGGTATTTTAAATAATAATAAATATTCTCTTTTTAAGGGAATGATAATTAGACTTCCGTTTTCACGGAAGCAAAAAAACTTTTTTTTGATGAAGTATTCTAGACTTACGAAAGAGCAATTTGAAGAATTGCACCCAGAATTTATAAACTTTTTAGCAACACAAACCATAACAGCTGCAGAGTGGGATGAAATTAAAACCAGCAAACCAGAAGTTGCAGAACAAGAATTAGATGTGTTTAGTGATTTGGTTTGGGAAGGTGTTTTAAACAAAGCCCAATATATTGAGCATATATCACCACAACAAATGCATTTATTTTCTTTAAATGAAGATAATATGCATGTGATTGCTGTACAGCTTAAAAACGGATTAGATTTAACTTCTAAAGATGGTTTTAACTGGTTACGTGAAAACTTAATGGATGAAAATGTGCATTTTTTACAAGCTAAAAAAGAATACTCCGAAGATAGAAATAAAGACAAGTTTACACTTATTAAACAAGGTGGTGTTATTACAAAAGGGGAGTTGTATGCGTTTTTTAATAAACTGATTAATTAAAAGCGTATAAACGCTTTTTATAGATATAGGAACCCGAACAGTTGCCAACTTTGTTTTATTCCACCGCTACTCCCTGCAGATGGCAAAGGTCTATCATAGTGTAGCTTTTTGTTTGCTTATTTACTCATATCGTAAAGATTCAATAGGATCTAGTTTTGCAGCCTTAAGCGCTGGCATTAACCCTGAAACTACCGCAACTAAAAAGGCGATGGCAAAGGCACTAAACATCGCAAACCAAGGCGTTGTAAATTGAAAATCGGCAAGGGTGGCGACTAATAAACCAATGAGTACACCAAAGATAATTCCTAAGATACCGCCTAATTGTCCAATGATTAACGCTTCCATAAAAAACTGAAAGGCAATTGTTTTTCGTTTTGCACCTAATGCTTTACGGACACCAATTTCTCTAGTTCTTTCGGTTACCGAAACAAAAAGAATATTCATAAGTGCAATCGATGATCCTAGAATGGTTATAATACTAATAATCCAAGCGGCATATTCTAAATAGACTGTTATCGATCCAATTTTATTGATTAAATCGTCACTACGTTCTAATCCGAAATTATTTTCTTCCACAGGATTCAAACCACGAATGTTTCTAAAGGTAAGTATCGCTTGGTCTTGTGCGCCTTCCATCATTTCTTTGTTTTCTACCATAATACTAATATCATAATTGATATTTGGTAAGGTAAAAATAGAACGAGCGTTTTGAATAGGTATAATAACGCGCAAATCTTGGTTGTTTCCAAAAGTGGCACCTTTAGATTCTAGCGTACCAATTACTGTGAATTTTACACCTCTAACGCTAATGGTTTTACCAATTGGATTCACGTTTTCAAATAAGGCTTTATTTAAATCGCTTCCAATAATACAATGGTTGCTATTGTTTTTTACATCAAAGAAATTGAGCTCTCTTCCTGCATCTAATTTTAAACCAGAATTTTGTATAAAATGCTCGTTAGCACCAATTATAGTAACTTCTGGATCGGTTTTATTATTTTCATATTTTACCTCAGCACCACGCGTTCCTGTAAAAGAAAGGGACGTTTTTGTACCAGGAAATTCATAATTCTCTTCAAACTCCTTTACGTTTCTATAGCTAATTATTGGGTTGACTTTTCGTTCTTCACCACGACCTCTACGTTGGGTAGTAAACTCATAGCGTTGTAAATTAAAAGTATTAGAACCCATGGATGAAAAATCACTGGAGATGGTGTTCTCAAGCGCAGAAACAGCACTTAAAATACCAACAAGCGCAGTAATACCAATGGCGATAATTAAAACGGTTAAAATAGTACGTAGTAATTGGCTTTTAATAGAATCGAAAGCAATATTTATATTTTCTCTAACTAATCCAAACATGGTTTGTGGTGGTTGTTTTTTTATAAGACTACTAAAACAGGATAAAGTTACTATAAATACTAAATAATCTTCAAAATAAATATGCTTTATATTAAAATTGATTTGGTATAATTATGACTCTCTTTAAAAATTATGATATTTTTGCGGGAGTAGAATTAATTTGTCATTCCTGCGAAAGCAGGAATCCATCATAAATTTAAGAATTTTTATAAAAATAGATATTGTATAAAACACAACACGTTGTTTCTTTATAATGTTTGATTTTAATTAACTTAATAAAAAAGATTCCTGCCTTCGCAGGAAGTTACACATGGCACAAAAACCAAGCATTCCTAAGGGTACCAGAGATTTTAATCCAGAACAAGTAGCAAAACGTAATTATATTTTTGATGTAATTAAAACGAATTTTCAGCGATTTGGTTTTCAACCTATTGAAACACCAAGCTTTGAAAATAGTGATACTTTAATGGGAAAGTATGGCGAAGAAGGCGATCGACTTATTTTTAAGATTTTGAATTCTGGCGATTATTTATCGAAAGTCGATGATGCACTTTATGTAACAAAGGATTCTACTAAAACAACTTCTAAAATCTCTGAAAAAGCACTTCGGTATGATCTTACCGTACCTTTTGCAAGATACGTGGTGCAACACCAAAACGAGATTGAGTTTCCGTTTAAACGCTATCAAATACAACCGGTTTGGCGTGCAGACAGACCTCAAAAAGGAAGATTTAGAGAGTTTTTTCAATGTGATGCAGATGTAGTTGGTTCTACCTCTTTATTTCAGGAAATAGAATTTATTCAATTATACGACGCTGTTTTTTCTGCTTTGAAATTAGAAGGTGTTACCATTAAAATTAATAACCGAAAAATACTTTCTGGTATTGCCGAAGTTATTGGCGCTAGCGATAAACTTATCGACTTTACGGTTGCTTTAGATAAGCTAGATAAAATAGGAGAGGAGAAGGTAAAAGAAGAAATGCTAGGTAAAGGTATTGCACAAAGCGGCATAGATAAATTGCAGCCTTTGTTTAGTTTGACTGGTGATTTTGAAAGTCAGATAGAAAGTTTAAAAGGAATTCTTAATACTTCCGAAGAAGGAACAAAAGGTATTGAAGAATTAGAGTTTATAAATAATGGGATTCAAGCTTTAGGACTGGAAACGGCTAAATTACAACTGGACGTTACTTTAGCACGTGGTTTAAATTATTATACCGGAGCCATTTTTGAAGTTTCGGCACCAGAAAACGTAAAAATGGGTTCTATTGGTGGCGGAGGTCGTTATGATGATCTTACCGGGATTTTCGGACTTAAAGATGTGAGTGGTGTTGGTATTAGTTTTGGATTAGATAGAATCTATCTAGTTATAGAGGAACTTGAATTGTTTCCGGAAACGGTAAGTAAATCGGTAGATATCCTCTTTATTAATTTTGGGGATGATGAAGCTTTATTCTGCTTAAAAGCAATAAAAGAATTAAGAAATCAAGGTGTAAATGCCGAATTGTATCCAGATAAAATCACAAACGGAAAACACATGAAAAAGCAAATGAATCATGCCAATAAGCGTAGTATTCCTTTTGTGTGTTTAGTTGGTACCGAAGAAATGCATGCGAATACGTATACCATAAAAAACATGGTTTCTGGAGATCAGGTAAAAGTTTCGTTAGAAGATTTAATAGCGTATATAAAGACTGCTTCCTAATTGCTGCATTAGAACATAAATAAAATAAAAAACCCGAAACATATTTATGCTTCGGGTTTTTTAATACTTATGAAATATCTAAATTATCTTACAGATACTTTTTTAGACATGCTTCCTAAATCTGTAGTTACCATTAAAATGTAATTTCCAGCACTTAAGTTGTTTGTTTGAATTACGGCTTGATCTACTGCGTTTATGTTATTAAACACGGTTATTTGTTGTCCAGAAAGACTATATATTTTTACCGCTTTAATATTTTGATTCCCTATGTTTTTAATGGAAATACTTTTTATGTTGTTATAATAATGTAATTCCATTACCGAATTATCTGTAACCTCATGGATCCCTAATTCTTGATCGTTTATGCTTTCACTATTTCCTGAATTAGCTTCCTCGGTATTGCTATTTGAAAACTTTAGCTCAAAACGAGTTAAGTATTCACCAGCTGGCAGATCTATAGAAAAGCTTAACGTTTCTTTTATATTATAAAATATGTCTGTTTCTGTGTCTAAAACACCAATTTCTAAATCTTCAGGAACATTTTCTAATCCCTCAATAGATATGGTGTTGTTACCACCTGTTGCTGTGTGTAATCCTAGAGGCAATGTAGTAGTCGCATCAATGACATTGATACCTTGAATTAAAAATTGTCTATCTTCAATCATCCAGTACATATCATCTGCTAGATGTTGGTAGTTTCCAGAATCGTAACCTAAATCAATTCCTGCTGTAGTATTATCATCTACAGTTACTAATATTTGTCTATATATGTTTTCTGTGGTATACCCTAAACGAATTTTCATTCTGTTGTCTTCATCCGAATTATTTTGAGAAAATAGAGTATTGGATAAAAAAAGTAAGGAGAATGCTAGTAGGGATGTTTTAATAGTAAAGTTCTTCATAAGTAGGGTTTGTTAGAACTCATGGAGGGACTTGAGTGTTAATCTTGGGTCAAATTTAGGACGGAATAACGTGTTAGTGAAAAAAATACTGTAACTAACTCAAAAACTCGATATACTGAAAAAAGGTGCAAATTTCTTGGATTAACGACATGGTTTAAGTGGGAGGTAACTAATATTAATAGCTAGCATGTATTTGTTAATTATTCATGCCATTGTTAGTATTAGATTAATGGATAGAAAAATTAAAAATGCTATGCTTAATGACGTTTTTAATGCTTAATAAAGACGAAATTATTGGACGGATATTTTTTTAGACGTACTTCCTACATCGGAAGTAAGTAATAATATATAATTACCGGGGTTTATATTATAGGTTTGAATAAGCGTTTGGTCTATGGCATTTATATTATGAAATGCGGTTATTAGTTTTCCGTTCATGTTATATACATTAACATGTTTTATGTTTTGTTCTCTTATATTTTTTATGGAAATACTTTTAATGCTATTGATGTAACGTAGTTGTATTCCTGTATTTTTTACTTCCGCTTCATTTTCCGTATCGGTAATGTTTTCATCCAGAGCACTAATTTCTTCTTCTTCTTCTTCTTCTTCTTCTTCGTTTAAAGAGTCATTAATAGTTTCATTCGCAAATTTTAATGTAAAGCGGTTTACATATGCACCAGCTGTTAAATGAATAGAAACGCTAGAAGTTTGTTTCATATCGTAATACGTATTTGTTTCTGTGTCTAAAAGCCCAATTTCTAAATCTTCAGGAACATTAACCAAACCTTCTATAGAGATAATATTCATTCCAGTTGCACCTGTATGTAATCCTATAGGTAGGGTAGTAGTAGCATTAATTGTATTTATACCTTGAATTAGAAATCTTCTATTTTCAATCATCCAGTACATATCGTCCACATGATTTTCAAAATTTTCAGCATCATAGCCAAAATCAACGCCTGGTGTTGCATTGCTATCTACCGTTACTAATATTTGTCTGTGTAGACTATTGGAAGAAGTAAACCCCAAACGAATTTTCATTCTATCGTCGGCATCCGTGTTATTTTGACAAGTTCCGCTTTGCGATAAAAAAAGAAATAAAAATAGGAGCATAGATGCTTTAATGGAGTACGTCTTCATCGGTATCATTTTTAATTCGTGTTTAGGTTGCCTATAATTGGCATGTGAATTTAGGACGTATGGAAAGGGATAAAAAATAAAGACCATAACTAACTTATAAACCCGATATACCGATAAAAGGTGCACGTTTTTAGGATTAACCGCATCGTTTTAGAGAGAAGTATCTTGAAATATAGTGTTTTACGTTTATTAAGCTCGTTTTTTGTATCGGCTATAATCAGTTTTAAAAAGTGCTAAAGCTTGGATGTTTGTCGTATTTCAATAGATTAGGGAAAGTATCATGCATAAAAAAACCCAAAACAATACATTTTGGGTTTTAACAACGTTTAGTGAAAGCTAATAGTAGATTAGGGATCTATTATTTAACTAAAACCTTTTTAGAAATTTCACCAATTTCTGTTTTTAAGCGGATAATATATGTACCAGCACTTAGATCTTTAGCTTTAAGTGCTATATAGTTTGTATCGATAATATCATCATAACTATATACTTCTTGTCCTACTATATTAATAATAGAAGCTTGGTCTATTTGAATGTTTGTAGGGTTGTTTATAACCATGCTCTCTATATCGTTAGCAAAATACACGGCTACATTATTTGTTTCCACTTCTTCTATACTTAAAGTTTGATTGGTAAAAGTAATTTCAAAACGGTTTAAATGCTCTCCTGCGGGTAAACTAATTGCATAATCACTAGTTCTTAAATTGTGGTATAGGTTTAAATCTATATCATGAACATAAATTTGTAAATCTTCTGGGAAGTTTACTAAATGGTCTATGGTTATTGTATTAATTCCTGCATTTTTAGTATGTATACCAATAGGTAATACTGTAGCTTCATGTATTTGGTCAATACCTTGAATTAAATACTTATCTGTAGCAATCATCCAAAACATATCATCCATTTGATCATCTAAACTTTTAGCATCAAAACCCCAATCATAATCTACAGAAGCTCTTTCATCTGCTGTAATTAGTAATTGTCTGTGAATGGTATTTACAGAATTAAAACCAAGACGTAGTTTTATTCTGTTATCGCCGTTGTCGGCATTTGTAATCGCTGCGGAGTTTTCTTCGGTACGAACAAATACAGAACTAGCACCTTCTTTTTGGAAAACACGTTGGCTATTTTTAAATTTAACTGTACCTGTAGCTTCTCCAGTGACAAAGAATCCTTGCGCAACCGGAATATATTTACCTGGTATTTTGGTTGGAGTGCCACCAGTACTTACATCTGGATCACTAGTTCCTAGGGACGCAGATGGTGTTCCGCCAGAAAGATTATAGGTTGCATATCCACCTTGGTATTCTGCAAGAATGTGAGATCCGCCACCCCAATGTTCCCAAAAATATAGTGTTCCAGTAGTATTACCAGTACCCGAAATAGTAGGTCCGTTGTCTAGAATAAATTTTTCGGCATCTATGGCAGATGGATATGGGTTACCAACAAGATAATCATTACCAGCGTTTATAGGAAGTGAAATATCCCCATTGTTTGGTTTTCCAAGAATGGTATAGTTTTGTTTTAAAGCTACGTTATTACTAGTGTTTGTAACTCCTTTCATTGTAAATCCTTCACCAGCAAATAAGGTTCCTGTATTTCTTACATGTTGCCATGATGCGTAATCGTCGGACGCTCGGTTACTAAATTTCCAAATCCAATAATCAGCAATACTAATAGGAGAACCATTGGAACCGTTATAACCAGATACAAAATTTATATTGGAAGGTAATAGCGGATTTGTTCCATCTTTAAATAGGTTGTCATTTAAAGTATAACTATTATTATTGGAAGTGGTATTTCTAATTCCGACAGGAGAAGACCAATAATTATAGGTATAATAATCTTGAGTACCTTGTTGATCCTTTTCTATGGCACCTTTACTGGTAATGTCTAATTCACTTTCGGGTCCTTGAATTAATTGTGATTCTCCAACTAAGTCAATGATACCGTCTAATTTTAAATACCAATTTATAGATAAACCAGAGTTGTTATTGATTTTTAATATAACAGGGTTTGCGCTAGCATCTAATTCATCAATAAAGATTCCTAGGTGTTTGTTTTCATCGGCTGTGGTAACATTATTATGTCTTATTTTAACAATGGACCAGTCGTACATGATGGCATCATTTCCATTAACACCATCTTCTGGAATATCTACAGCGGTAGCTAAATCACCACTTCGTTGTGTGATAAAAGGCATAGGAGCAGTTTGGTAATCAATAATTTTAATATTATATAATTTTGCTCCAGTCCCAGTATCTATAGCAGGTGTTGTTAAATTGTCTGTAATGTCTCCTTTAAACTGATCTAATCTATAATAGCGTAATAAAGAGTTCCATGGCAATGGATGAATAGTACTTTCATCCATAAAATTAGTAATGTCTTTAGGAATCACACTTCCTCTAATAGTAGAGGTATTATTTTCAATTTCTTGATATACTATTTTTTGTAATTCGTTTTCGGAAAGGGATTTATCAAAAATTCGTACTTCATCTAGTGATCCTTTAAAATACGTATCTACATCATAGAAATTTGCAGCCCTACCCATTGTGAATTTGTAGGTATTATTGTCTAATGAGCTATCGGCACTTGTAGTGTTTGCAATTTCTAATCCGTTTAAATATAATTTTAAACTATTGCTTGTGCCGTCAAAAACAGCAGCAAGATGACACCATTGGTTTTTTACTATAGGATTTGTTATTGGGTTATTAGAAATAGTTGTTCCGTTAACTATGGCATATACTCTTGGTTCGGAATAATCTTGAATTTCAATTTCTATATTAGATTGTCCAAAAATTATTGCGCCTCCAGTAAATGAAGGATCTATTTTCACCCATCCCATGATAGATACATTTTGTTTACCGCTTAACATTTCGGCATCTTCTATGTAATCATTTCTTCCATCAAAGAAAAGTAATAGTTTTTTATGTATATCTCTTGGAGAGCCAAAAGCACTATCGTCTGTATCAAAAAGATCTACAAGTCCGTCACCTTCCGCATCATTTGTATCATCAATAACTCCATCGTTATCTGCATCTAAATCTGCGTATAAGGTATGTGAAATATCATAAGTAGCACCATCTGAAGTCGTATCCATATAATCTGGAATACCGTCATTATCTGTATCCAAAACGTAGTAGAAATTACCATTTCCTTGATTGGTGTTTCCGTAAGCGGAATTAAAAGTACCACCATTATAAGCGTCATAAATATCTAAAATACCATCTGTGTAATACTCTAGTGTTCCATCGGAATCTAAGTCTGTAGGTCTAACTTCATCTGTATCTAATCCATCACCAACACCATCACCATCAATATCACCATCCCCATTTTGGTAGTTTGGTTTACCTGAATTTCCAGCACCAGATTCATCGACATCAAAAATAGAGTCATTATCGGAATCTAAATCCAAAAAGTTAGGAGTACCATCATTGTCGGAATCTAAAGTAATATTGCCTTCTACCAAATCATGCATTCCGTTACCATTAAGATCCAGCCAAGTCGCTGCACCTGTTAAGGTCGCACTTGCACCGCTAAAGTTACCTAACCCAGCCTCTACAACATCAGGGATACCGTCATTATCGGAATCTAAATCGAAAACATCAGCAACACCATCACTATCGGTATCGCATAAAGTTTGGCTAATTGTAATATCATCAATAGCAAGGTCATTACCTAAACCACCAAGTTCATTATTAATAAAAAACACATTAAATTCACTAACCGCAAAAGTTAAATCGGCAGTAAATTGGTGCCAACTTGCTGCTGGATTTCCAACTATAGAAGGAGGGATATCTCCAGTAGTAATAGATTGTAAAACATTATTATTTACATCTCTAAATTCTACTAAAATATTAGGTCTTAGCCTGGATCCTATATTTGGCGCATCTGATCGATCTAAATTTAGTACCCAAAAACTATAAGTTACTGGTGTGTTAGGTAAGGAACCTTTAATAGAAGCGGTGTAAAATAATCCCGGATCAAAGGAAGCGTTGAACATTGCCATTCTTCCATTGCTATCTCCAGGAGTATGATCTTCTCCGGTGTACCAAAAATCATCGGACCAACTTGCTACTTCATTTACCGGAGTTTGGTCTGTACCATCGCCATTGGTGGCTTTGTGATACACTACATATTTACCATCATTTAAATCTACTTTATTAGCATCTGGGCAATCTATAGTATTTGTTCCTACTGTGCCTGGTTCATAACAATAGGTAGTTTCTGCATCATAGGTTGTATTAATGGTGGTTCTAGTGTTTCCAGAACCAAAAGTTTCATGTAAAAATTTATAATTAGCAGTAATTGAAATAGTTGAATTTTGACAAGCAGCCTGTTCTTCAGCATCTGTAATTCCATCATTATCGTCATCGATATCTATACTATCATAAATACCATCGCCATCGCTATCATAAAAATTTTCTTCCGATTTAGCGATGATCAAAAACTGATAAGAAGATGCATCACTGTCGTTATTGTTTATGGTCACAGTAGTAGATTTACTTCCTGCACTTAAGGCATTATATTTAATGGAAAATGTTGTGGAACCATTTATAGCTATGGAAGTAGCATAAGGGGAGCCCACAATGGCAAAGTCAGTGGTATTAGAAATAGAAATCCCTGAAATATTTAAATTTGCAGATCCAATATTGTGTATAGAAAAAGATCTTGTAATGGTTATGCCAGAGTTTGCACTTCCATAGTTGGTGTTATCTGTAATACGTGGTGTAGTATCCCCATCAGGAATAGAGTAGGTGTTTCCTCTAACATCGATATCTGGAGCTTTTGGATGTCCAACAATTTTAACATTATCAATATATACTACTCTATTATTATCATTAGTGGCATCACAACGAATTCTAAATTTAGAATTTGCTGAAAAGGTATAGTCGTTATAACTTAAGTCTAAAGATGCTGGGTAATTTACATTGTCACTAGCAAAGTCCGTAATTTTAGCATATTTTTTAATCGTTGTCCACGTACTTCCTCCATCTTCTGAATATTGTACCCAAAAGTCTAATCCCCACCAAAAATCTTTAGTTCTGAAATCGAAAGAGATAGTTGCAGATCCATAAGGTATTAAATTGATATTATTTGTAGTCATGGAAGTATTGGTGTCTGTTGGATCTGTGCTAGCATTTCTTAGCTCAACAGCTCTGGTTCCATTTATTGGTGCATTATTTAGTATTCTACAATGGTCACCACCATCATTCCATATTCCCCAGTTGTTGGCATTGAAGTTATCATTTGAAATTGTTACTTGCGCAGCAGTTTCAGATGTGAAATGTATACAAAATACTAAGACACAAAGTTTTAGTGAAAAAGTGATATTTTTCATGATTGGTTAAGTTTAGTTTGGGACTAAATTTTAATAGCTAATCAAATGTAATTTTTAATTCTATGAAATGCAAATAAAATCGATGAAATGCATTAGTTATTGCTTTTTTCAAGTAAATACTTTGAATATTTCATTTATGAGCGATTGTAATGCTGTATTATTTTTTGATTAGCTTTTTGGAAGCTATTTCATTGCATTGGGAGTTATATATTTTAATAAAGTATAAACCACTAGATAATGAACTTGTGTTCACCGTATCATTACTGGAAATATTACTGACTTGATGCACTATTCGTCCTTGAATGTCTATAACTTTTATGGATACTTTACTAAGCTTAGTAGTTGTAAATTTTAACTTAAAGCTATTGGTAGTAGGGTTAGGGAATAAGGAAAAACTATTTTGTAGACTTATTGTTTCTGTTCCAAGGGTTTGTCCTGTATATCTAATTTTGACAATAACTCCAGGAGTTTCATAAGTGGTTACCGATTGGTTACCTGAAGGCCCAGAAGTACCTCCACTATTATCTGTAATGGCAAAGAATGTAATGCCATCTGGCGCAGCTATAACATCTCTAAATCTAGTATCATCGGAATGAAATTCTTCATAATATTGCGATCCTCCATCTATTGGAACCAAAGCATCACCAGCAGCATTTAATTTGGCTCTATAAATAGTTCCTTTTTTTAACGCAGGAATTAAAAGAGAAGTTCCCCAATTAGGAATTAATCCGCCTTCATAAATATCTATACTTGCCGGACCAATAGTTGGCCATGTTAACCAGCTTCCTGTAGGTTGTATAGCTGCAGTACTGTTATACGTTCCAATAGGTGCTTGAAAGTTTGCTGGCATACCTGATGTTGATTCTGGTATTCCCGATTGGTTATCACAAGAAGTACTTGTAGTACATCCTGATATTGCAGAGGTATTGCAATATCGATACGCCATATCATCATAGTATCCAGCAATTTCTGGCCAACCATAATTTTTACCAGATGCAATGATATTTAATTCATCATCTGTATTTGGTCCATGTTCTGAAGAATATAATTTACCGTTAGATCCAAAAACGATTCCTTGCGGATTTCTATGGCCTAGAGAATAGATATGACTTTGTACACCATTAAGGAATGGATTGTCAGAAGGAATAGTTCCATCTAGATTAAACCTTAAAATTTTTCCTTGATAGCTGTAGTAATTCTCGTTGTTTACTTCTGTTTGCGTTGGTAAAAATTGAGATCTAATTGGGTTACATCTATTATTAAATTGATTTGCGCCATTATCTCCAGCGGTATAGTACAATTTTAAATCGGGACCAATTTTAAGTTTCCCAGAGTTATGATCATTTCCTGCGTCTAAGTCTTCAAAAAGGGTAGTAGCACTTCCACTATCTAATTTTCCATTAGTCGTATTATAGGTATAGCGTTCAATTCTTAATTTTAGACTTCCATTGTTATACGTATACGCTAAATACACATAGTTATTGGAGGTATTAATATTGGTGTATAATTCTGGATGCACTGCCATTCCCATTAATCCGTCTTGTCCAAAATTTTGCGATACTACCGAAGTTAAATCCAACATGGTAGATTTGGTGTTCATACCATTATTCGGACTCACTTTTACTACTTTTTTTCCTGTTCTTTCTGTAATCCATAAATTACCATCGGGACCATAGACGATTGTATTTGGATACTCTAATTCATGATCTGGAGTTATGTTACTAACTGTCCATTCGGCATTATTGGTTATTGGGTTTTGTGCGGCAAGTAGGTGTATGTATAAAAAAGCACTGATAAATAGTAATGTTGTTTTCATGAATAGATTCTTTTATAGGTTTATTCTGTTCCAAATATAAGAAAATATCCCTAACAGCTCTATGAAACGCATAAAAAATACGATGAAATGCATTTTTTAACAAAATAAGCAGTGAAAAACCTTTAATGGAAAGCTGCAAGATTTGCGCTTTTAATGCATAAAAAAGCCTAAAACATAAAGTTTTAGGCTTTTACAAAGTTAGTTGCTTGTATGGTAGATTAGGTATCTATTATTTAACTAAAACCTTTTTAGAAATTTCACCAATTTCTGTTTTTAAGCGGATAATATACGTACCAGCACTTAGGTCTTTAGCTTTAAGTGCTATATAGTTTGTATCGATAATATCGTCATAACTATATACTTCTTGTCCTACTATATTAATAATAGAAGCTTGGTCTATTTGAATGTTTCTAGGGTTGTTTATAACCATGCTCTCTATATCGTTAGCAAAATACACATCCACATTATTTGTTTCCACTTCTTCGATACTTAATTCTTGATCGGTAAAAGTAACTTCAAAACGATCTAAATATTCACCAGCAGCTACCGTTAAAGAATACTCTGTATTACGCAAGTTATGGTATAGATCTAAGGTCTTATCATGCAAGTATACTTGTAAATCTTCTGGGAAATTAATAAGAGCATCAATTTTAAAAGTATGGATTCCAGTGTTACTAATTTTTATTCCTAACGGAAGAACAACAGATTCGTCAATAGCATTAGTACCTTGAATAATAAATTTTTCATCTTCTATCATCC
The DNA here is from genome assembly GCF_053601555.1 of Lacinutrix sp. MEBiC02595. Lineage (NCBI taxonomy): Bacteria > Pseudomonadati > Bacteroidota > Flavobacteriia > Flavobacteriales > Flavobacteriaceae > Lacinutrix > Lacinutrix sp. MEBiC02595. The sequence goes on from NZ_JBSHNU010000201.1 coordinate 203,762, forward strand.
AGAACATATCATTCGCTTGATTATCTTTATTTATCGCATCAAAACCAAAGTCCACTAAATCTGTAGCAGAAGCATCTCTAGTAACTAATAATTGTCTTTTATAGGTATTGGAAGCGTTAAAGCTTAATCTCATTTTTAATCTATTATCGACTTCCGTAGTCACATTTTCTCTGTTAGATGCTGTTGCGCTGCTTCTTATGAAAACAGAAGAAGTACCTTCTTTTGTGAAAACGCGTTGGTTGTTATCAAAATTAATAGTACCTGTTGTATTACCAATAACGAAGAATCCTTGAGCAACAGGAATATATCTACCAGGTTCTTTTACACCAGTACCTCCAGAAGCATCTGTACCACCAGTAACGTAGTCATATTGAAGTGCTGGAGTACCACCAGATAGATTATACACTGCGTATCCACCTTGATATTCTATGGTGTTGTGCGTACCACCACCAAAATGTTCCCAGTAGTATATGGCACCAGTGGTATTGGTATTCGCTAAAATAAAGGTGTCTGCATCTACGGAAGAAGCATATGGATTACCAATTAAGTAATCATTACCGGCATTAATAGGAAGTGTAATATTTCCATTATTAGGTTTTCCTTCTACGGTATAGTTTTGTTGTAAACTTAGATTTCCGCTAGTATTTGCAACACCTTTCATGGTAAATCCTTCACCAGGAAATAAGGTTCCGGTATTTCTAATATGTTGCCAAGAGGCATAATCTTCAGAAGTTCTATTATTAAATTTCCAAATCCAGTAATTAGCAATACCAATCGGAGTACCATTAGAACCATTATAGCCCGATACAAAATTCATATTAACCGGAGCAAGCGGATTAGAACCATCTTTAAATATGTTATCATTTAAGGTATAGCTGTTATTATTCGATGTGGTGTTACTAACTCCAACAGGAGAAGACCAATAGTTATACGTGAAATAATCTTCGGTACCTTGTTGGTCTTTTTCAAGAGTACCAGCACTAGTAACATTAAGATCACTATCTTCTGTTTGAATAAGTTGTGATTCTCCTTGTAAATCTATTTTTCCATCTAAATTTAAGTAATGCGAAACCGTTAAACCGTTACCTGTACTAGAAGCATTATCTCCATTAATAGTAAGTTTGTTTGCATCTACAAATAAACCTAATACCGATCTGTTTTCATTATTTGCACTAGGCAAACTAGTATTATTCATAGTAACGTTATGATTTGTTACTACAATATTCCAGTCTATCGTTTTTGTGTTATCTACAATAGAAGCAGTTCCTGGAATGGTTTGTAGATTTCCATTTAACCAAGTTGCATTGGTATTCCAATCCCCATTTGCAGTGGATATATAAGGAAGTGGAGCAGTTTGGTGATCTACGGTTCTTAAATTTTTAAGAGCACCTTGATGTCCTTTTCCAGAATTATCTTTTGTATTTGTATAGGTATATGTTGACATTGGGTAGTATCCTTCTAAATCATTCCAAGGAATTACGGCAATATCATCTTTAGTAGGATGGATACCATTATCTAAAAAGTATTTTCCAGAAGAAAAACTAGCATTGTCTTCAATTTCTTGATTCATAATAAATCGCAATTGGTTTGCTGTTAAAGCGGTATTCCAAACACGAACTTCATCAATATTACCATTAAAGAAACGCTCAGGATTCTCTTTGGCAGCGGCACCTATAAAGAACGAATGGTCTGTATTAGCAGGAGCGCTTCTATTTGCTGAAGTATCTGCAACACCATCAATGTATAAGGTTGCTCTTGTGCCATTGTAAATGACAGCTAATTGATGCCATTCGTTATTCGGGATTGCAACAGACGAAGTTAAGGATTGCTTAGCGCCTGAGGAATTAAACCAGGAAACATTAAATCTTCCTGTATTATTTATTCTAAAATCATAGCCTTCTGTATATCCTAATAAAAAGCCTTCTTCGTTTCTTTTTGAAAGTATAGAGGTATTATTCGATCCAGATTTTTTATTAACCCAAGCAGATACGGTAAATCCGGATGCACTTAAATCTAAATTATCATCTATATCTATATAGTTTTGATCTGCAGAGTCGAAGTATATAGAACGTTGAAAAGTACGTTCTGGTGCCCATCCAAAGGTGATATATTCGGTACCATCAAAATCATATTCAGCATATAATTTACCGCCTACTTCTTTCATTACTCTATAATCTGCCGTAGGGTCGAAAACACCGGTTTGCGATATAAACATTAAATAATTTCCATCTGGTGGCGTAGCCGTTCGAACAGTACTTACAGGTATGGAAACTTCCACTTTAGGAATATCGCCATTAACTTCCACTACTTTCCAAATACGAGGAATAGCAGTAAAGCTAACTTCTGTTGTTAAAGAAGCATCAGCAATAGCAGCACTCATGTCTACGGTAATGTTCATTGGAGCTCCAAGAATATCTGCATTATTATTACCCCACATTAAAAATTGTCTATTTGCTAAAGCGGTAGTGTTTGCAATGTTTTCTTTATTGGTTTCATGGGTACTTGTAAGTGCCATGGTAAGGAAACCACTTGTTGGTCCGGTACCATCTGCTTCATCATTTTGACTTCTGGATTGTCTTTGATCTAATAGTGAAGCGTCATCACGACCAATTCCTGCGATATCATAATTATGACCAGAATTAGTACTTGTATTCCAAATCACATTACCTTGAGAGTCTATGTAATTTGCATCGTTTAAGCGATGATCTGATAAGGTACTTGTGTCGTCTTGTAATGTTACTCCGTATTTTACCGCTAAATAACTTTGTATTTTTTGTTGATTAATAGCAGAATTAGGCGAGGTATACGATATGATTTCGGTAATCATTCCGTTCATTTGTGAAGATGTTCTTCCTGCAAGGCTACTTCTTCCTACTCCTAATAAATATTGTAAGTTATTGAATTCATTAAAATTTAAATCGGCGTTGTTACCCGCTTTTCCAGTGGTATTATCAATACGTTTTCCGTTTTTATAAATTTCGGTAGAAGTACCAGCTGCATTTGTTTTCACATTTACAATTAACGGGTGATTGCTATACGTGTCAGAAGTTGTAGAATACGATCGTCCGTAAGAGGTTTCATTTGGTGAACCTGATTGTGGAAAGGAACTAATGGTATGGGATAGGATTTCATTATCATATCTTGCAGAAGTACTTCCCATTCCTAAACCTGTAGCATCTTCGTGATATGCTTCGTCAGAGAAACGACCTCCAATAACAAATTCTCTTCCTGGTGATAAATCACCAGTATCTGTAGCTATCTCATCATCACTTCTAAAAACAGCATAGTAATCTTGAGCAAAATAACCACCTTTCCCTTGCATGTATTCTAAGTTGTTATGATTAAAATCGGCAACAGGGTTGTAATTCATATTGCGACTACCATTATCTCTAAAAGTAGGAGCTAAAGTAGTAGAAGCATAGGCATCCTCTTTATCTAAAGTGGTATCATAAGCTTGATCTTCCCAGTTTGTTAATTTGTTTCCATCGGTTGCTGTAATACCAACATTAGATTTTAACCATAACCTTAAGTTATTCGTAATATTGGCAGGAGCAATAGAAGCATCAGATAATGCCGAAATCGGGTTTGCTTCAATTAAAACATTGTCAAATGCAACACCTTCTTTAGTACTACTAGCATCGGATCTAAATTGGACTCTAAATCTAACATTAGCTATGTTTGAAAACGTAGCGTTAGATAACTCTATAGATGCTCTTTCAAATTGACTATGTGGATCAAACGCAGGAGTAGCTGTATGGCCATCATCATTCCAACCATCAGAACCTAATGCGCTAACATTATCTTGATACCATTTTGTACCGTCGCCACTAGAACCTAGTGTTGTAAAAGCGCCATTATTAATAGAATATAAAATACGCATACCATCGGTATTGTTCTGGGTGTTGTATTTAAGATCTATACTAAATTTTAAATCTTTTAATCCGGATAAATTAATAATCGGACTTTGTATTTCAATATCGGTATTGTTGTTATAATTCGCATAGCTTGAATTTCTCCAGAAAGAACCTTCAGCCATTTCATCTGTAGTGGTAAAACTATCTGTCCAAACCCAAGAATCATTGGTTGTGGTTACATTTGTCCAAGCCCCATTATTAGCATCAAAATTCTCATAATAGGCAGTATATAATGGAGGAACACTGTTTGCTGCTCCTAGTACCGTAAATGTGTACGGATTTTCATTACTATCATTATTATTTACGGTTATTACCGAAGTAACTGTTCCAGCTGCTGTTGGAGCAAATTGTACTGTAAATGTAGTAGATGAACCGACTGCTACTGTAGTTGCTGGTGGAGTTAAAATGGTAAATATACCATTACTACTTGTTACGGAGCTAATGTTTAAAGTAGCCGTTCCTGTATTTTGAATAGTATAGGTACGTACTCTTGTGTTTCCTACAAAGGTGTCTCCAAATTCTGTGTTATCTGTGGTGGAAGGCGTAGTATCTCCATCATTGATGGTGTTACCATTACCTGTAATGCTAATTTCTGGTTCCGGAGCATCTCCAGTACCTCGTATTCTAAAATTATAAGGGTTTTCATTACTATCATTATTAGCAATAGAAATGTTTGCCGTAACCGTACCTCCAACAGTAGGAGCAAAGCGTACTACAAAAGTTCTACTACTACCAGCAGCAATCGTATTTCCTCCAGGTTGCGTTACGATGGTAAATGCTGCATTACCTGTTATATCTACTAAAGGAGTACCTCCAGTTAAATTTAAAGGTAACGTTCCTGTATTATGAATCGTAAATGTGTGATCGGAAGTAGCACCTGTTCCCACAGAGCCAAACTCTGTGTCGTCTGTGACTACAGGCGTAGTATCTCCATCATTAATAGTGTTACCATTACCTGTAATATTGATTTCTGGTTGTGGAGAAGAGGCTATTACATTTATGGTGTAATCTTCTACTTCACCGAAATTGAAAGAACCACATGGGTTATTATAACCATAATAACTCATACTAACTCGCATTCTTGTTGCTCCAATGCTGGCTGTTGGAGGAACGGTAAACGTAGCTGTTGCTACTCCGTTAGTATTTTGAATAAGTATTTGTTCTCCAGCATCCGTGAAATCGGAATTTTGGTTAAAATCAATCCAAGCATAATAATTTTCACTATCAGATCCAATTTGACTTACATTAATAGTATATGTGTTTCCGGTATTTAGAGTAGTAGAAATGCCGGTAAAATTCGAATAACCAGTACTAGTTGTACCAGCACCTGAATTATTATTAATAGTGTTTAAGGTTACATTATCAATATATTCATACGCAGTACTGTTTCCATTAGAAGCACAATAACTAGGTGTCCCTCCAGTTCCTTCAATAAGAATATCATCCCACACAGCCCATTCATTTGTTTGATTACATCTACCAATAAATCGAATAGCAGAATTGTTGGAAAAAGTGTAGCTACCGCTATCTATACTAACACTAAAAGAAGTTCTCGCATTATTATAATCTGTCCCTTTTCTAAACTGTCTTAATGTTGTCCAAGCAGAACCATCATAATATTGTAAATCATAACCATCTCCATTTTCTTGATTACCACTATTCACATTACAAAAAGAAATAGTAATATCTGTATATGGTGAGAAGTCATAATTAGGAGAAGTCATTTTTGAGCTAGTGTCAGAATAATAATCATAAAAGGTATAAATAGCACCATAATTGGTACAGCTACTAGCATTATAGTTTCTACCAGCGCGGGAACCTCCATCTGTCCAACCTTCCAAGCCACCACCAAAAGTGTGGTCAGCAATAGTAACTTGAGCGAACGTTAAAGTAGTAGCAAGTAAGGATAAAAGCAGATATAGCTTACCTAGTAAAGTAATATTTTTCATAAGTAGATTAATTTTAGTTTGGGACTAAATAATTAAGGTTACAAATATAGACGAAACATCTTTAAAGCGCAAATTTATTCGACGAAATGCATAATTATGATGTATTTAATTACTGAAATGTTAATTTATGGGATTGGATTTTGTTAGAATAAGTTTCTAATTTTATAAAAAAAAGCTGAATCCTTAGATTCAGCTTTTTTTTATACTTTATAGTGATGGATTAGTTTTTAATTAATCTTTTGGTAACTGTTGTTCCATTTTCAGTATTGCGTATTTTTATGAAATATGGCGCTTGTTCTAATTGTTCTAAATTGTTTACTTTAATAGTTCCTTGCAAACAAGATTTTCTTTGTGTTAAAACAACACGACCATTTAAGTCATAGATATTTATTTCAAATTCGCTATTATTTAAATTAGAGGATAGGTTAATGGTTACATTCGTGTTGAATGGGTTTGGTTTTATAATTACATTATCGGAATTGAAATTAGCAATAGATAAAGCATTATCATTTACGGTTACTATTGCCGTGCAATTAGAACTGTTTCCGTTTACGTCTACTACTGTAAATGTTACCGTATTATCACCAGTGTTTCCTGAATTAAAAGAAGATGGTGTTACTGAGAAACCAGTTAGTCCGCAATTATCTGAAGAACCATTGTCTATTTGACTTGCAGTAATACTTGCATTTCCGCTGGCATCTAATTCTATCGTGATATCTTTTGTTACACATAAAGGATCGATAGAATCTACTACAGTTACTGTGGCAGTACAAGTATCTGTTTGGTTATCTGCATCGGTAACTGTAAGTGTCACATTTACTGGAGTACCCACATTACTACAATCAAAAGTACTAATATCGATACTGTAATTTGTAATGGCTACGTCATCTGTAGAACCGCCATCCACATCTGCAGCAACAATTGTTGCATTTCCAGTAGCATCTAATTGTACGGTAATGTTTTGACAAACAGCTGTTGGCGCTACTAAAACTGCAGGTTCGTCTGCAGTAATACTAATATTATCAATAGAAATATCACTGGTGTAATTTGATCCTGTAAGACCGTAGAAACGTAGCTTTATGGTTTGATCATTGTAATCAGATAAATCTACAGTTTCTGTTATCCATGGATCACTATTAGCATTTTGATTGGGATGGTTACCAGTTCTTGTAAATTCAGTTGTGTACGTCACACCATTATCTATACTTACTTCAAGAGTAAGTGTACCCATATTTGCGCCAAACATGTGATAATCGAAAGTTAATTCCGAGTTTTCCATTCCATTTAATTGTATGCATGGACTAACAAGATAAGCCTCTTTTTCATTATTTGCACTAGAAGATTCTGTATACATATAAAATGATCCATCTGAAGCTGCGCTTGGTCCAGTAGTGTTAATTGGATTTGAGCCCGTGTTTGATGGTGTTAAACCTGAGAAACGTGTCCAATCTATTTCGTTTGAAGCACCTTGACTCCACAAGCCTAAACCACTTTCAAAACTTTCGTTGTACGGAAATACAGAAACTACATCTCCAATACATTGTGAGATGGTAAAGTTTTCCGAATCACTATATGCCGAAGTACTAACCGCACATCTAGTGCGTACCTGCACTTCATAATCATTAAAAGTTAATCCTGTAATAGTATATGTAATATCATTTATATCTGTAGCCTCTGTCCAGTTTGGATCTCCAACTACGCGGTATCTTACATCGTAGGTAGCCGATGGAATAGCATCCCAAGTAACTGTTGCAGTACTTGTTGTTAAGTTAGATACTGCTAAGCTAGTAGGTACCGTTGTTTCACAAGGAATTTGAATACCAATTACTTTAAAGTCATCAAAGGTAAAACCTTCAAAATCCATATTATAATAGGTATCATTTCTATTATTGCTATCTGTTTTAAATTCAAATCTTAAATAAACCGTACTTTGATTGTTTAAAAAGGAATTATCTGTGGCATCGATTACAATTTCTTCCATGTTCCATCTTTCTTGCGTATCTCCATCATAAAGCGGTTCATAGTCTGGTTGAAAATTATTATTTGTACCAGATTTATTAGAATAGTTATTATTATCATCTGGAGCTCCTGGTTTTGTTAGTTTTCCACAAAGTGGTGTCCATGTTGTTCCGTTTGTAGAACCTTCTAATTGTACATAATCAAAACTACGCTCTAAATCCCATTTAGCATAGAACTGAATAACTGTTTTAGCGTTTCCAGTTACATCTAGAGAACCATTCATTTGAATATGTTTAGTATCATTACTTGCATAAGTACCGCCATTTGTTGAGGTAATAGCTGTGCTAGAGTATGCATCGGATGTAGTATACCAAGTACCTGTAGTTTGTGACCAATTAGATAAAGCATTTCCATCAAATAAAACAGTAGGAGAGTAGTGTTTTACAATGTTTGCTTCATATAAAACATTATCGGAAGCATTATCATTAGTAAGCGTTACTTTGAATTCAATTTTGTCATTTAATTGAATTGCAGGATCTAATGTATAGCTTATATTCACATTATTTTGTTGTAATACAGGCATTCCTGTTTGCGTGCTTGGTGCGCCAACCGTTAATATATTTGCAGAAATAGGCGTAACCGTTACTGTAAAATCACTAGCCGTTTGTCCTAAATTTTCAACAGCAAATTTTAAATCCCCATTTAAAGAAATAATATCACTTTGATTAAAGTCATGTAATTTCGCATATTTACCACTATAGTAAGCGGCTAAAAAATTCATTCGCATAGCACGTTTTGCTATGTGCACAAAGTTGGATGGTTGTGGCCAAAAGCCTCCATATGAACCACCTGTACCTTCAGACGATAATCCATTTTCTGGAGTCCAAGACAAGGTGTTTTTTCCAGAACCTGTTCCTGTAGCTGTACCATTTGCGCTTGTTCCGGCAGGGCCTCCAAGCATCCAGTCATTCATGTTACCACTATTAAGAGAAGTCACATTGGTACTTGGGCCATGCATATATCTATTATAATAAGACATGTCATGGTTATACTTAGCGTATTCGTCTGGTCTTGGGTTTGTTTGGTTCACACCAGCATAGGCGTGAAGCATTGCGTTTTTATACGAGTGATGGTTTAAAGCTAGTTTAAAATCATGGTCTAAAAAGAAATCACGCATAATTTGTGTTTCGTTTTCAGAAAATGGTCCAGTTCCCATATAGGTATCATTACACGCTGACGCGGAAGAACCGCCATTACCCCAATAATAAGCAGAGTTTCTATTTAAATCAATACCATTTAAATAGGTACTACAAGAATTAGATCCCGTTGTATTTCTATTTTTACGTTGACCACCACCACCATCTGGAGCTACGGTTTGGTTGTATACAAAACCATCTGGATTTAATACTGGTATAAAATATAACTCTTGGTTGTTTATTAAATTCTGAATTGCAGGATCTGTAGCATAGTTTTCTAAAAGATACCACATAAAATATAACTGATTCATTACTGTCGCTGCCTCTCTAGAGTGAATAAGCGATTGGTATAAAGTTTCCGGTCTGTTAGGATTATCTACATTTGGGTCATTAGAAATTCGAACATAATAAACTTTTCTTCCTTCAAAAGTAGTTTGTTTATTAGCGGCGATATTGGATTCACCAGAAACTAAAGATGCATCCGATTTTACCGAAATAAGTCCCGGATATTGTGCTCGCATAGCATCTAATTCATCTAAAACCATTTGGTACGTTAAACAACCACCAAAGTGATTGGTTTCGGAAGGATAATTTGCCGCATTATTTAAATGCCAATTTGCAGGTACCGCCCAATCTATTTCTTCGCATTCGCTATATTGTCCTACATTATTTAAAACTTCATCTACACTGTAAGAGCGATAGGAAGCTGCAGTAGCTTTCATTTGTTGTAATTCTCGAGTAGCTCTTGGTAAATCTGCTATAGCTCTTTGGCTGTAAAAAGCAACCATATCTTCTATCAATACCGTATATGGAATACCTCTAGCGGTTAATTTATCTAATTGATATTGCGTTAACTCAATATCCATAGTGTTGTTTCTTATAATAACACCACAGGTAAGATCAATACCTTCATCGTCTAATTGTTGTATTGCATTTGGCGTAGCAGTAATACTAACTTTTTTATAAGTTTCTTGAGCGTAGGTTAGCTGTGTAACCAACAGTAGCAATAAAGCTACAAACGTAATTTTTTTCATCAGGATTTGGGTTTGAGAAATTGAATGTTTCATTAATTATGGCGCTAATATATATAATTTTTTAATAAAACATCCTTGAAATGCAAAAAAACCCGACAAAATGTAATATTTAACATTTTATTGTTTCTTAAAAATGGAAAAGCCAGTATGTTTATACTGGCTTTTCTTGGATATAAAAAAGAGGTTATACGACTTGTTTACAGTTTTTTATGGTTTTTTTAATTCATTGTTACCTTCTTGCAAAGCGTTATAATCTTATGCTTTGCGAAAATTCACAGAATTAGAAAATAAACATTAGAGATGCTTTTTAAGGATATGCTTATTTTTACAGATATTGCAATTCATGGTATAAGCGATTTTACCTCTTCAGGATTTGTTTTGTTAGTACTTTACTTTTATTATAGTCTAAAAACTGAAGGATATATAATCCCGTAGGAAAACTAGAAAGGTCTATTTTACCTATGTTTTTATTAAAAAGGTACTTTCCAACGTGTTGTCCGATTGCATTAGATATTAGTACTTCCGATATGTTTTTTGAAGCTTTAAAGTGTATAAAATCTGCTGTTGGATTTGGATATACAAATAAAAGGTGTTCGCTTTCTATAGCATTTGTGCTTAATGTATTGTCTGTAATTTCAATGTTTCTTGTGGTGCTATAGTATCCATTCGGATAGGTGGCAGAAGTTGGTCCAAAAGAATAGGTAACCACATAAGTACCTACTAAGGAGTTGGAAGTATCTATTTCTCCGGTATTCTCATTTATAGTTAATCCTGCTGTGCTTGTAAATTGTCCGCCAGAAACACCTTCTATACTTGGTATGGGATCGCTATCGGTTACATCATAGGTAGCAGCACTATAATTATAAACGGTAAAATCATTATAATGGGTGTCTATATATTCTAAAACCACATGCGCATAATCTATAGCAAAAGGTTCCAGTGTGGTTCCAACATCTCTAACACGTCTGTTTACTTCGGTCATAATACCATCTACAGTACCACCGCCACCTTGACCATCGCTTGTTGCAGGTCCAGAACCATGACGTTCGTTATTGTAATAAAACCCACTAAAATAATTACTGTTATTTGGAGCAGCATCATTACAACCACCGCTTCCGCCAACATAATTACTTGGTGTTGCTCGGTAGCCGTTAGTTCCATCTCTTCCGCAGCCAGGATAATTCTGACTAGAATAAAAGGTGCCTGGTGCATTATGAAATAAAGCCCCTAAGCTATTTGTACCTCTTACCAATTCCTCTTGGGTATAATTATTCAGATTATCGGCAACCAAACTGGTAATAGAAGTACCAGAAACGGTATTTAAATGATTGGTTGTGCTATTGGTTAAATCGGTACGCGATATTCTATATCCGATTTCTATTCTTGGTGTGGTATGACTTTGTCCGTGTAAATCAATATACAAACCTTTACCATAATTGGCCTCTACCGAAGCACTAGCAGTATCTAGAAAACTATGAAAAGCATTCCAATAATATAACGCTTGATTGGTGTCGGAAGCATTGGTGTTACTACTACATGTAGCTTCAGAAACTTCACGATTAGGATCTAGTTTAATTCTATTTAAATTATTAATAACCACATGCGCATAGCCACCTGTTTGTGCAAAAATTTCATCTTGAATGGCGCGAATTAAAATTGCCGTATTATCATCTGGCTCTGTAGTACCGCAAGTTCTGTTTGGTAAAGATCCAGAAGTAATGGTTCCGCCATGCGGTGCAGATATAATTATAGGTAGGTTTCCTGGAATATATTCGATATAGCCATTTCCGCTGCCGTCAAATTCGGATTGTCCCGGAGTTTGCGCCATGTTATTTTGTGGGTACATCGCTAGTATTGCAAAACCTAGCATTGCAATTAGTGTGTTTCGTTGTTTCATAGTTTGGGTATATAGTGACTTTAGCTCGTTGGTTTACAAAGGTAGTTTCTTAGGGGATAGTCGCTTATTGGTCGGTAATATATAATAATAACACCGATAAAGAGTAGCTTTAATCGATAAAATGTAGTTTATAAGTGGGTTACTGGTATTAAAACCTAAAAAAGCAGTACCTCTGGTATTCACTTTTATTAGCATTGGGTTTTATAGATTGCTTTGTGATGGGGTTTGTTGGCGTTTTTATCTTTTATGCGTTGCTTTATAAATAGGTTTTAAAAAGGATGTCTTTATAGAAAGTATCTACGGACTATCTATGGACTATCTATGGATTATCTGCGGACTATCCATTAGCTATTTATTGGTAAGATTTGGAAAGCCTGATTAAGGATTCATCTGTTATTCGAAAGAATGGCGTATTGTATTTTAGGTGTTTACGGGTTTCCGTAAGGATATTTGGCAGAATGGGGTTAGGTTTGAGGTGTTATTACTCTTTGTTTTTTTCGATGTATTACAAACGAAGTTTATAAAAAGGTTATATATTGGAATCTCCTAAGAATTAGAATAGCTGATTGAGTTAAGTTTTAATCAAATCAATGAATAAGCAAATATCAGAATCTAACACAAGAAAAGAATTAATAGACAACCAACTTCAAGAAGCTGGCTGGAATGTCAATGACCAATCTCAAGTGATTATTGAGTATAATATTGGTTTAGATTCATCTGTAAACGAACCGAGTTCAAAATACAATACTACCCAGTTTTCTGATTATGTGTTGCTAGGTAAAAACGGAAAAGCTTTAGCTGTTGTAGAAGCAAAAAAGTCATCTACAGATGCGGAAATAGGTAGAGAGCAAGCCAAGCAATACTGCGAAAATATTCAAAAGGAATCAGATGGAGAATTACCATTTTGTTTTTATACCAATGGTCACGATATATTCTTTTGGGATCTGGGTAATTATCCACCAAGAAAGGTAATTGGTTTTCCTAAACGAGACGATTTAGATCGCTATTTGTACATTAGAAAAAACAGAAAACCTTTATCTGCTCAATTAATCAATACAGATATTGCAGGTCGTGATTATCAAATTCAAGCCATTCGTTCCGTAATGGAAGGTATCGAAAGAAAACGTAAAATGTTTTTGTTAGTAATGGCTACAGGTACTGGTAAAACAAGAACTTGTATAGCATTAGTTGATGCTTTAATGCGATCGCATTGGGCAGAGCGTGTGTTATTTTTAGTAGATAGAATAGCACTTCGTAATCAAGGGCTAGAAGCTTTTAAAGAACACTTGCCTAACGAACCCACTTGGCCAAAGGTTGGTGAAAAAAATATAGCAACAGATAGACGTATTTATGTTTCAACCTATCCAACAATGCTAAACATTGTTAGGGACGAATTGAATACATTATCACCACATTTTTTTGATTTGATAGTGGTTGATGAAAGTCATCGCTCTATTTATAATACTTATGGAGAAGTACTAGATTATTTCAATACCATAACTTTAGGGTTAACAGCAACACCAACCGATGTTATAGATCATAACACTTTCCAATTATTTGAATGTGAAGATGGTCTGCCAACATTTGCATATTCATATGAAGAAGCTGTAAATAATATTCCGCCTTATTTGAGCAATTTTCAGGTGATGAAAATTCAAACTAAGTTTCAAGAAGAAGGTATTAGTAAAAGAACAATTAGTTTAGAAGATCAAAAACGACTGATTCTGCAAGGAAAAGAAGTTGCTGAAATAAATTTTGAAGGCACAGAACTTGAAAAAGCAGTTATAAACAAAGGCACAAATGTTACTATTGTTAAGGAGTTTATGGAGGAATCTATAAAAGATATAGATGGCGTGCTTCCAGGTAAAACGATTTTCTTTTGCTCTACAAAAGCACATGCAAGACGTATAGAAGAAATATTTGATGCACTATATCCTGAGTACACTGGCGAATTAGCAAAAGTAATGGTGTCCGACGATTCTAGAGTCTATGGTAAAGGTGGATTACTACATCAATTTACTAATAACAATATGCCTAGAATCGCCATAAGTGTCGATATGCTAGATACAGGAATTGATGTTAGAGAACTAGTAAATTTAGTATTCGCAAAGCCAGTATATTCTTATACCAAATTTTGGCAAATGATTGGTCGTGGTACAAGATTACTCGAACCAACAAAAATAAAACCATGGTGTCCAGAAAAAGATAATTTTTTAATATTAGACAGTTGGGATAATTTTGAATACTTTAAATTAAACCCAAAAGGAAAAGAACTAAAAGCGCAAATACCATTACCAGTTCGCTATTTTGGATTACGATTAGATAAAATTGAACTCGCCTTAGAATTAGACGAAAGAGAAATTGCTGTTAAAGAAATCAATAAACTCAGAGAGCAGATTTCAGAATTACCAAAAAAATCTGTGGTAATTCAAGACTCAAAGTCAGATATTGCTTTAGTTGAATCTCTAGAATTTTGGAAAAATCTAAAAGCAGAAAACTTCGCGTTTTTAAGAAATAACATAAAACCATTATTCCGAACCGTTTCACAAGTCAACTTTAAAGCCATGCGTTTTGAAAAAGACGTGTTAGAAGTTTCAATTGCTCATTTAGCTGAAGAAACAGATCAGTTTGATACACTTAAAGAAAATATTATCAATATTGTAGGCGAATTACCTTTAACCATTAATAGTGTCGCTAAACATAAAACCTATATCAATCAAGTCGTATCCAATCATTTTTGGAGTACAGTTACAGATGCTGGTTTAGATGTTTTAGCTGAAACTATTGCGCCATTAATTCATTTTAGAGAACCAACAACATTACCTTTGGGAGCAACTAGACTAAATCTAGAAGACGTTTTAAAAACCAAAGAAATGGTTGAGTTTGGTCCAGAGAATGAAGCGGTAAGTATTTCGAAGTATCGTGAAATGGTAGAAGCTAAAGTGAAAGAACTAACAGAACGAAATACCGTTTTACAAAAGTTAAAAGATGGTAAAACGATTACAGAAGACGAAGCCAATGCTTTAGCCGAAGAATTGCATGATGCAGATCCTCACATAACAGAAGCTTTATTGCGCAAAGTGTACAATCATCAAAAAGCAAAACTCATTCAGTTTATAAAGCACATTCTAGGTATAGAAGTTTTAGAACGTTTTGATGATCAGGTTACTAAAGCGGTACAACAATTTATTACCGAACACACCTATTTATCATCAAGACAAATAGAGTTTTTAAACTTATTAAAAAATTATATTATAGAACATGGTTCTATTGAAAAACGCGATTTAATACAAGCGCCTTTTACAATTATTCATTCAAAAGGAATACGTGGTGTATTTTCGCCAAACGAAATTAAAGACATTCTAACATTAACTGACAAATTTGTAGCTTAATGAGTAAAGATATTCGAGATAAATTAATTGAATTAGCTAGGCGAAAATCTACTTGGACATACTCTCAGTTAAACGAACAGTTGCAATTAGGATATGACTTTAATAATTCGCTAGACAGAAAAGAAATAGGTATTCAATTAGGTGAAATTTCAGTTCACGAGTTTAACAAAAGAAGACCATTATTAAGTGCTCTAATAACACATGCAGATAATAAGAGAGAACAAGGTGATGGTTTCTATAAACTTTGTGCAGAACTGTATGATGAAGATTGGGAAGACCTAAAAGCAGATAAGAATTGGGAAAACAAAATGATAGCAGATTGCTATGAGTATTGGACTAATCCCCAGAAATATAAAAATTTTAAAAACGATTATTAAAATATATTAAATGAGCTTAATTAACAGCAATCCACAAATTGCATCAAAAATAAATGACCTTTGGAGTAAATTTTGGTCTGGTGGAATTTCTAACCCACTAACAGCCATAGAGCAAATTACATATTTGCTGTTTATGAAAAAGTATGATGAAAATGATTTAGAAGAATTATCTAAAGCAGAATTTACTGGAGACACTTATACTTCAAAATTTGATGGTACATTTTTCGCAACAAAACAAGACGAAGAAAACGGTCAAAACGGAATAGACAAACAAGAATTACGTTGGAGTAATTTTAAACGCTTACCTGCAGACGATATGTTGCAACACGTGCAACGTTATGTGTTTCCATTTATAAAACAATTAGATACAGCGCAATCACCATTTGTTAAGCATATGGCAAATGCGGTGTTTATTATCCCTAAGCCTTCGTTATTATTAGAGGCTGTAAAAAGCATTGATGATATTTTTGACCTAATGGAGCAAGATGCTACGCAAAACGGTCAAGATTTTCAAGACATACAAGGTGATGTTTACGAAATGTTATTAAGCGAAATCGCTTCTGCAGGTAAAAACGGACAGTTTAGAACACCACGACATATTATTAAATTATTAGCAGAATTAGTGAACCCAAAATTAGGGCAACGCATTGCAGATCCTGCTTGTGGTACAGGTGGATTTTTATTAGGTGCTTACCAATATATGGTAACGCAGTTAGACAAAGAAAAAAGCAAACAAAAACCAGACGAAGATGGTTTTATACGCAGTAGCCGAAGTGCCTTGCTAACAGAAGATGTAAAAGAAATTTTAGGCAGCAGTTTACAAGGGTACGATATAGACCAAACGATGGTGCGTTTAGGATTAATGAACCTGATGATGCACGGTATAGAAAGCCCACAAATAGATTATAAAGATACTTTAAGTAAAAGCTATTTTGAAACTAGCGAGTACGATGTGGTATTAGCAAACCCACCATTTACAGGAAACATTGATAAAGGCGATATACACGAAGAATTAAGCCTTAAAACCACCAAAACCGAATTACTGTTTATAGAGCGTATTTATAATATGCTAAAAATGGGAGGAACAGCTGGTATTGTTATACCACAAGGTGTATTGTTTGGTTCTGGTAAAGCATTTGTAGATGCTAGAAAGTTAATGATTGAAAAATCTGAATTAAAAGCAGTTATTACTATGCCTAGTGGTGTATTTAAACCTTATGCAGGTGTAAGTACAGCCATTTTAATATTTACTAAAGGAGGTGAAACCGAAAACGTTTGGTTTTACGATATGGAAAGTGATGGACGTTCATTGGATGATAAACGTGCGAAACTAAAAGATAAAGAAGGTAATAACGATTATGGCGATTTACAAGACATAATTACCACATATAACAGCAGAGCTAATAAAAAAGAAAACAACCGTAAAGCCAAGCACTTTTTTGTGCCTAAAAAAGAGATTAAAGCCGAAGGTTACGATTTAAGTTTTTCACGCTATAAAGAAGAAGTTTTTGAAGAGATTGTTTATGAAAAACCAGATGCTATTTTAGAAAAATTATTAGGGAAGCTTGATGCTAATGGTGAGGTAATTGAAAAAGGTTTGGAACAGGAAATTTCAGAAGTTTTGAATGAATTAAAGGAATTGTTTTAGATGGAGTGGATAAAAACAAAACTTTCTGAAATATCTAAGCCCAAACAATGGAAGAATTTACCTGGAAAGAATTTATTAGAATCAGGTTACACAGTTTATGGAGCTAACGGAATTATAGGGTATTATTCTAGCTACACTCATGAAGAACCAACTATAGCAATAACTTGTAGGGGAGCAACTTGTGGTAACATTCATATAACAAAACCAAAATCTTATATTAATTCCAACGCAATGGCTTTGGATCAAATTGATGAATCAAAATATGATTTAAAATTTATTTATTATGCTTTGTTGGTTAGAGGCTTGAAAGATACAATTAGTGGTGCCGCGCAACCTCAAATAACTAGAACAAATTTAACTAGAATAAGCTTAAACATTCCTGATAAATTAGAAGATCAAAAACGCATAGCTCAAGTTTTATCTAATTGCGAAAGCTTGATACAAAAACGTAAAGAAAGTATTGGGTTGTTAGATGAGTTGTTGAAATCTACTTTTTTGGAGATGTTTGGGGGTTTAAATAATATGAAATATAATTCTTCTTCTTTAGAAGAGTTTACCATTAAAATAACTGATGGTACACATCAAAGTCCTACGTTTTTGGAATCAGGTATTCCGTTTTTATTAGTATCTAATATAGTCGATAATACAATTAATTTTAATACAAAAAAATTTATTTCTGATAAGGAATATGAACAGCTGAATAAAAGAACGCCAATTGAATTTGGAGATATATTATTTACTTCCGTAGGCTCATATGGAAAAGCCGCTTTAGTGAAAAATCGCACTAAATTCGCTTTCCAAAGGCATATTGCTTATATCAAACCTAATAAGGAAAAAATCAATTATATTTATTTATTTGGAGCAATGCAAAGTGACTTTGTCCAAGTTCAGGTAGAAAAATCTGTAAAAGGCGTAGCTCAAAAAACATTAAATCTTAAAGATTTAAAAAAGATAAGAATTCCTATTCCACCGCTTGATAATCAAAACAAATTCGCAAACATAGTAGGAAAAGTAGAATCCATAAAACAAAACTACAAAACTCATTTACAAGAGTTAGAAAACTTATATGGTAGTTTAATCCAAAAAGCTTTTAAAGGTGAGTTAGATTTGAGTGAGGTTAAATTGAAATTAAACGAGTTAAATTCATGAAATTAAAACGTTTAAAACTTAATCAGAATTACAAAAGTCTTCAGGAAGGTTTTGAAATTGTTTTTGAACCAAATTTAGATTCTACAACAATTGACCCTGTCTGTTTTGTTGGCCCAAATGGAAGTGGTAAGTCTAATGTTTTAGAGGCAATAGCAGATATATTTTATTTTATCGAAAGTTATGTGTTAGGCTATACTGAGCATGCAAAGTATAAAGTGCCTATTCAAGATTTTGAGATTGAATATTTTATTCCAAGATCTATTTCAGGATTATTAATGACATTTGAAGAAACGCTTCTTAATGAAAATTATGCTCATATTTTAATTTCTAAGGTTGCAGGCAACAATCCTGAATTTTCTATAATATCAGCTGATGATGTCCGTCAAATAAATGATACAGATGCAGTACATCTATTACCGCATAGAATTTGGGGTTATTCTTCAGGTGAGAACGAAATTATTAGTATTCCCTTTTTAAAAATGGACTTGTTTTATTTTAAGGAAAAAGAAGATAATTTAAAAGCAGGTGTAACAGAAATTATTAAAGATAATAGATTACACTATGTAGATTACGATACCTGTGCAACCTTAATTCTATCAAACTTTATTATGTTTAATAGGAGGTTAGATGAAGATGCATATGCTGAAAAGCTTGACGTATTTGAGGAACAGTTTGGTATCGAAGAAGTGCTTTCTTTTAAGTTTACAATACGAGATCATTATAGGCAAAAAAGTAGAATGCCACTTGAGCCTCAAGTAAATACTTTAATTCAAAAACTAAAGGATAATTTAGGTTCAAGAAATATAAAAACAGATCATAGAGCATCTTCATTTACTTTTTCTATCGATTTAACCAATACTGAGCATCTTGATATATTTAAAAGTCTAGCATCTGGGGCTAGTGGTTTATATGCGTATTTTGAAAAACTAAAGTTGCACAATAAACATGCTATTCCAGAAAGGAGAAGGAATAAAGTTTTATATGGTAATGATCCTTATTATGTTCACAACAATGTAATCGATCCAACAGCTGATGAAAAACCGTTTATTATAGACGAGATAATGCTAAAAATGAAAGGTATAGATGAACCTATATCTTATAAAACAATTTCAGATGGTGAACACCAAGCTTTAACTATTTTCAGCTTAATTAATTTGATTGATCAAGATGGTGTTCTTTGTCTATTGGATGAGCCAGAAACTCATTTAAATCCAAAATGGAAATATGATTTTATTAATTTAATTAATAAGATTCAAAAACAATATAAGAGTCAAATTTTAATTACTACCCACGATCCTATTTTTATCTCAGGACTAAGGAAAGAGGATGTTATTCTGTTTCATAAAAAAAGAGACTTACCAGAAGGTGTTCCTAGATGGAAATTTGCGGATCAAGACCTTAGAGGGTTGGGTGTTGATGCTATTTTAACTAGCGATATTTTTAATCTGAATACTACCTTAGATGAAAACACATATAGTAAATTTATTCAAAGAAGAATTTTACTTGTAAAGAAGGAACGGAATGAATTAAATCCAGAAGAAATAATTCTTTTAGAGCAACTAAATGAAGAATTAATTGATATTGATTTTAACAAGCCTTTCGATGATCCTCTTTATAAGGATTTTATAATGGCTTTAGATAATCTTGAAGACTATAAAAAGAAAAATATAACTGAAGAAGACAGAAAAGAAAGAGAAAATATTTCAAAAGAAATTATGGAAAGACTAAATAACGAAGGTTTTTAAAATGAGGCACATAAATTTTTCTGGTTATAAACCTAAAAATTGGCAAGCAAAGGCAGATAAAAAGCTTTTGGAATTAAGAAGCAGATCAAGTGCAGATAGAAAAATTTTTATCGATGCTTCTGGTAATAGGATTTGGTCAGAGCATAGATTACCATTACAACGGCTTAGTAAAAACAAATGTTGGTTTTCAGAAGCAGATCCAAGTGTTTCAGATTTAGAGATTGAACATTTTAGACCTAAAAAAAGTATTTCCCCATTAAATAATAAAGACAATTATCCAGAAAAAAGAGTGATTGTTGATAGGGAAGGTTATTGGTGGCTTTCTTATAATTTAGAAAATTTTAGGCTTGCTGGTAGAAAACCAAATCAATTAAAGAGAACTTATTTTCCTCTTGAGACATCAAGTATTATAGCAAATAATAATGATGAGTCATGGCGATTAGAAAATAACATGTTACTAGACCCTTGCGTTAAAGATGACATTAAGTTGTTAACCTATGATGGAACTACACCAACTGAAGCAATTCCTAATACTTCTTCTACAGATCATATTAGAGCTAGAATTTCAATAAAAGTTTACGGCTTAACACATTCTAACTTAAAACGAGCAAGGTCAAGAGTTTATGAAGAAGCTAAAAATTATTTTGAAAGTGCTAAGCAAAATTGGATTGCCTTAAATATAAACAAAGGTGTTAATCAAGATGCTTATGACTTAGCATTAGAAAACTTTAACACCCAATGCACAAATTTAGTTAGTCTATTACATCCTAAAAGAACATTTACTAAAATGCTATATGCTTTTCTAGATGATTTAAGCTTAGCTTGGGTTGATGATTATGTTTTAGATATAGCTGACTCAAAAGGATATTTAAAATCTCTATTGTAGAAGTGTTTTTTTAGTTTAAAGCCTTTAATTTTTTTGGCTTATAAAAAAAAATGGATTGATTTTAAAAACAACAGTATAACAAAAGTTAGCAATGCAAGAAAACTTAAAGTTTATAAATAAAGATTTAGTAGATCAAGCTATTAAACAAATTGATTTAGAATCAATACCCCAAAATAGAAAGGCTAGGGATTATGCTGTAGTTATTAATAATGTTAATTATCCTTTCAAATTAACAATTACTGAAGCTGCAAAAATTGCCAAAATCAATATTACCAGTAATGATTTTAGTAGTGTTGAAGCAAATAGGAAAGGTTTTACAGAATTGACAGGTTACCCAATTATTAATTTAACTGAAGGTCAAGAGTTAACTTTTAAAAATTTAAGAGAGTTGGTAGATAGTGTTAATTCAGATTTGGGTAATTTTTGTAACAACTTTCAAAAAAAGAAAAAAGAGTTGTTTAGTAAAAAGAGAATGAATTCCCCTAATAAATTATTTGTCTTGTGGGATAATGACAGGGATTGGTCCATAAATGAAGGCGGAGGAACGGAATTACAATATCATTTGTTTTTTAGAAATAATACTGTTGGCTATGGTTTAGGGTTTAATACTCAGTATGTACCATTTGCTAATGAGTTTACAACAGTAGATTACATGAAGCCATTTGCTAATTCTTTTTTAGCGCAAAAAGAAGTGCAACAAGAATTATATAATGGTTCATTCGGATTTATAAATGGAAATATAAGTGATTTAGAAAACCTTGTTAATGATAATTATATTCTAGTTGGAAAGCAAATAGAAGTAAGCCAAGAAAATGATGCATTCAATTTAGATAATACTTTTTATTCCGAAATGTTAAACGACATTAAAGGATTGTTGTTTGAATCATATATAAAAATTGTAGAAGAAAGAAATCAACATTTAAATTTTTCAGCAAGTATGCAAAACCATATTGAATTATTAAATCATAAAAAACAAATTATTCTTCAAGGTCCTCCAGGAACAGGGAAAACAAGATTAGCAAAATTGATAGCTCAAGAAATGACTAATTCACCTGAAGAAAAAAAAGATAATAAAAATTTATTTTCAGATAAGTATATAGTCTCAAAATTAGAAAAAGTTGAGGTTGTTGATAGCGCAACAGATATAACGAAATACAAAATAGATGAAGTAGAAAAGGAAAGATGTAAAATATCTTTGTTAAGTACAGGTGCGACTTACAATGTATCTTATAATGGTATTAGAAAAGCTATAGAAGATAAACTTTGGGTAAAAGGAAAACAAAAAGGTGGTTTTGATCCTTATCATGCTGCAATAGGAAAATATTTAGTTGAGAATTCTGAAACAATACAACATAATCAAACCAATACAACAGACTATAAAGTAATTCAGTTTCATCCCTCTTATACTTATGAAGATTTTGTGAGAGGAATAACAGTTGAAAATAATGAAGCAGGAAAAATAGAGTACAAAACTAAAAATAGAGTATTAGGGGAATATGCTGCTTTAGCTTTAAAGAATTATAATGATTTTCATAAAGATGAAACAACATACTCCAACGAAGTTTTATTAGATGACTATTTCAATCAGTTTGTAGATGAGATAAATGAGAATATTGAAAATGATGAAGGCTTTTATAAATTGACAAAAAGTGTAGGTATTGTTCTTTCTGAAGATGATGCTTTTAGATACAAAAGCCAAGCGCAAGGTTGGAATCAAAATGGCAACAGAATGCTTTTTAAAGATATAAAACAAGCATTTTTAGATGGCAATACAGAAAGGCAAGATTTAAAACACAATGAGAATCTTTCTGGTTTGGCTAAACATCATGCCAGTTATTTTGTTAGAGTTCTTAACCTATTTCAGCAATTTCTAGAAGATAAAAAATTAACTTTTGATAATAAAGAAATTCAAAAAGAGCCGTTAAAAAATTACGTTCTAATTATAGATGAAATTAACAGAGCCAATTTATCGAGCGTTTTAGGAGAGTTAATCTACGCGTTAGAATATAGAGGAGAATCTGTAGATAGTATGTATGCTTTAAATGGAAACAGAAGTATAACCTTACCACCAAATCTTTTTATTATTGGCACAATGAACACTGCAGATAGAAGTGTTGGACAAATAGATTATGCTATTAGAAGACGATTTGCATTTGTTGATGTATTACCAAAAGTTTTATCGGAAAACGATTTGAATGCTAATAAAAAAGAAGAAGATTCTAAGTTGTTTTTTAAAGAGGATGTATTCTTAAAAGTAAAAGAATTGTTTACCAATGAAAATGATGAAAACTCTGACCACTTATCAGAAGAGTTTGAAGCTAAAGATGTTCAATTAGGTCATAGCTATTTTATTTATACTGAAAATAATTTCAAGTATAATTTAGATTATGAAATCAAGCCAATTTTAAGAGAATATGTTACTGACGGCATTTTAAAATCTAGCGCATTAACAGTTATTGAAGATTTGTAAAATGATTGTTGTAAACGAACATTATGGTTATAATTATGAAAACTCTTTACTTGATGATTTAAGTGAAGAGCAAAAAGTATTGTTACAACAACAAAACTTTAGGCAATATTTTATACGTTCAAAAAACAGCAATGAACTCTGTTTTGATATTCATTATAATGAAGAAGAAGCGGCTTACAGGTTAAATTCGAGTTATATAGTTGGAGTAAACTGGATTGTAAAAGGAAAACTGCCTATTTACATCAAGCCAAAGTTAAATAATGATACTTCAGAGGTAGATTATTTATCGATGCTATTTGAAGCTTTAAAAGAGACCGAAAATATAGAGCATTTAGATAATTTATATACAATAGATTTTAATGCGCCTTTAATCCAAATTGAGCAACAACAAGATATATTGAGTCCATTGCTGATTCTAGAGTTTTTAACCACTTTAAAACGGATTGTAAAAAAAGGACTGAAAAAATCATATTACGATGTTACTCAAAATTTAAACACAAGAGTTAAAGGTAAAGTATTGGTTAATGCTTCAGTAAAAAAGAATCATACAAAAAGTAAGATGCATTTTAATTACTGTAAGTATCAAGAGTTTGGTTATAATTCTATAGAAAACAGGCTCTTGAAAAGAACTTTAGAATTTGCTAAAGCTGTTATTTCAAATCATAAGACCTTATCTACAGAAAGCGTCAAATATCTTATTAATTATGTAAGTCCTGCTTTTACCAATGTGTCTTCTGTTATTAGCTTAAAGGAAGTTACTAATCTGAAACACAATCCATTTTTTAAAGAGTATAAGTCAGCAGTGAAAATTGCAAAAATTATTTTAAAGCGTTTCTCTTACAATATTTCTCAGGTAAGTGAGACAAGGTATAAAACACCACCGTTTTGGATTGATATGCCTAAGCTCTTTGAGTTGTATCTATTCAAAAAATTAAAAGAAGTTTTCCCTTTAAGAGGAGAGGTGCTTTATCATGAAAAATTCCACAAGTTAGAACCAGATATTTTATTGAATTCTAAATGTGGTAATTTTAAAGTTGTAGTTGATGCAAAATATAAACCTCGGTATGAGAAAGGGAAGATATCACATAAAGATGCTGCACAAGTAAGTGGTTATGGCAGATTAAAATCTGTTCGTAAAGAATTGAATATTGAAAATGATAATTTATTGACAGATACTTTAATCATTTACACAAGTAACAATTCTGCAAATAAAAATATTACAACAGAAGATTTATTAAAAGAAGAAGATAAAAGATATTATAAGCTTTATAAATATTCAATACAAATCCCTATAATAGATTAATTAATAGTCTTAAATTGGAAATAATTTCATCTAAGTTTTGGATATTTTATAATTATAAACTCCTTTTTAATAGTGTTAACTTTAAATATGATCTTTTGTGATTATCTTAATATTTAAACAATGAAAGATACTAGTAAAGAACAAAGTAAATTAGATAAACTTTTAACAACTTCAGATTATAACGAAGTTAGATCTTATTTAAAGGGCAAAAAATACCTTTCCAGTATTAAGGTTTCAAATTCTTTTTGGAAATCAAACTTAATTGTAAAATGGTTTAAGCAAATTTCAAAAGAACCATTTATTGAGGACTTATTACTTAATTATTTTAAAAAGCAGACATTACCAAATGAAACCTTTTTAAAACAGTTCTTTAATTCTAATAAAAAAAATACACTTGTAAAAATTATTAAACTAAGTGAAGCATTTAATCATACTTCACATTGGGAAAGTTTTTCTGTGTTTCAAAATGATAGACAGTTAAATATTTTCTATAAGGAGCTGCAATACATAAAAGTGTATATAACCAACAGGCTAGTTAAATTATTCTTTATTAAAAAAGTATACGGGACGGAATTTCTAATTTTAACCTTTTTAAAACGATAAAAAAATAAGAACCAATAAATAAAAAGGTATCTGGAATAATGGTTAATAGGATAAAAAAACCTCATTTATTTTCAGTGTAAACGAAGCCAAAGATTTAAAGTTTTTTATAACTACGACATGTTTTGTCGCAGCTGCCATATGATATTTGTATTCATTAAAAAATAAAACAATGGATAACGTATTAAAGGAATTTAAAGACTATTTAAAAGTATATGAGTATATGACTTTTAACGAAGCGCAATCCAGCGCAAATAACTTGAAACAGTTTGTAGCGAACTGTTTAAAAACAGTAAACATTAATATATTACTATTAAAGACGCATGAGGAGTTAGAACTAACAATGCGCGCTTATCATTATGTAAATAAAAATAAAGGAGAACGACTTTCTTTTAAAAAGGTATCTAAACAATTTAATCAGTATTTGTTGCACAAAACGGTTATGGAGTGGCTATAAGTAATTCTATAGTCAAGAGGACCTTTTTATAAACAAAAAAATATAACATAATGCGACAATATCAAGCTGAATTTCATAAAACTAAAATTATTGAGGCAATACTGATTAATGTAACCGATAAATCAATATCAAAAATTGAAGTGCAAAACAATGAAAATTATTTACAAAAATTTTTAGATTTTTATAAGTATTATATAGTAGGAGTTTCCGGTTCCAATGATTATTTATTTGTTAGTCGTGATGATGATTCTAAAACGAAGAAATCATTCACTATTGAAGGGGATTCATTTTGTTATCATGGCAATGCTGTGGTGGTGAAAATACCCAAAAGTAACAATTATCAAAAATTAATGAAAACTAATATGTCGGTTGAGGCTATTGAAAAAATCATAAGTTTTGATTAAATAGTGTAAGCAGAGATGCATACCATATTCTGAGTTAGATCTAATTTAAAAATACATTTTTGACCATGCACTACCAAATAGAAACTAAATACTGGCGAAGAGCAGTACCCAATATTCATGATGAATTACATAATGAAACACCTACTAAAGTCGATTTGGTAGAAACAAAAAAAGAGTTTCATCATGTGTCACCAATAGAAGCCAGAAAACAAGTTTTTCAGCATTACGGAAGTATTTTGGATGTATTGTATTGTGGTTTGGGGATTTCTCAAACCACAGATAAACAAGCACGAATAGATTTACAGCAGTATTTTGACTCTGGTAATGGTATAGAGTATTTGAGTAAATATCCAGAGAAAAAATTTAAAATAAACAGTGTCGATATGCATAATCGCATAGCGATTTATATGGTTGTCAATGGTGTGAAAACAGTTATTCACAGTATGAGATATCTCGATTATGCGGATCGCTTAGATTATGATCTTCTGGAAGATTTAGAGGGTTTGGTTTCAGAGTATAATCAGTACTTAGAAAATGATTTTGCTTCAGCAGGTTATGAAATAAACGTAGATTTCACCGCTATTGGCGGGACTGTGGAAACTTTTATAAAAACACCTGTAAACTGGAAGGAATTAGTAAATGAGTATACTGGATTAGAGTTAATTTCTTAAATAGTAAAAATGTCTGTACAAGGAAAAATAAAACGGTATTCATTAATCATAGAAAAAATTAAAAATGGACGAGATACTTCTTTTGAAGCTATAAAAAACTTTTTATTTGATAATGGTTTTGAGCATTCTAAGCGAACTATTCAACGTGATTTTGATGATTTAAGAAATGAGTTTGGGGTTGAGGTGTTATATGATAGTTCTAGAAACAACTATTATATTGATTATGATAATAGTCCGAATTTTGAAAGCTTTGTTCGTTTTTTAGAATTAGTAAATACAGCAGATTTGCTAAAAGAAAGTTTTAAAACCAAAAGCACGTCTTTAGAGCATATTGTTTTTGATAATAGTGAAGGACTTCAAGGAATACAATATTTAGAACTGTTTTTAACAGCAATAAAGCAACATAGAGAAATTAGCTTTACACATTATAATTTTCAGAAAAACACAACTACAAAACGATTGTTAAAACCATATTTATTAAAAGAGTATGCTAATCGTTGGTATATAATTGGAGAACAAGAAGGTGAGAAAGAATTTAGAAACTTTGGAATGGATAGAGTGTCTAATGTGCAGTTAACTGAAAATACGTTTGAACCAAATACAGATGTGAATATTAATTACCTATATCATGATGTTATTGGTATGGTGTATTCCGAAAACACCAAACAAAGAGTAGTATTGTCTTTTACTCCAGAACAAGGACAGTATGTAAAAACATTGCCTTTACATCATTCTCAGCAAATACTTCTGGATACAGATGTTGCGTTTCAAATTTCATTAGATATAATTCCTAATCGATCACTTGTAGAACGAATTTTAATGTATGGTAGTAGTGTTAAGGTGATGGAGCCAATTACTTTGGTTGATGAAATAAAGGAAGTGTTGAAAGCTATGCTTTCTAAATATTAGAGTTTTTATTTTAGAAGATTTAATATTGTGTTTATTCTTTTTTTAGTGAAGCTTTATTTTTCCATTTGTTAAAAGTATTTTCAGTTATAGTGTCGTTTAGTGATTTAAAATGTTCAATAGCTTTTTTTCTACCTCCAAATTTTTCTACAGCCCATTTTTGTAATTCAAAGTAATAATCTGCTTTCATTTCTTTAGTAGTTTGATGTGTATTAAAATTAAATTTTTCGTTTTTTGATTCAGGAATTACAGTATGATATTTGATGAACTCTTGTTTAGTATATGTAAATGGTGTTTTTTCATCAATCATAGTTCTTGTTTCCTCGTCAAAACTAGAATAGGCATTGTAATACATAGCTATTTTTTGTAAATCTCTATAGTTACCATATAGCGAGAGTGTTTTTATCCAATTGTTTAATTGCTCATCTTTAGGTATAGTATAAACTTTACTAAATTTTAAGTCTTTCCAAACAGTCTTCCAGTCTTTCATCCTGTCTTCTTTAGTTTCTCTTAAAGGTGGTATGTTTACAACGTGTTGTACAATCCTGTCATAAAAATCGGGAAGTAATAAAGTTCTTAATTCTTTTATGGTTTTATTTGTTGCGAAAATTAATCGAGCCTCTACTTTGATTTCTTTTATAGCTCCCATTTTTCGAATAGACATTTTGTTGTTTTTGTCTGTCTGTAGAGCTTTCATTAATTTGGCTTGCACTAACTTAGATAGATGATGTATTTCATCTAAAAATAAAATACCATTGTCCGCTTCTTCTATTAATCCATCTTTGCCACCAGGAAGTCCGCCCGTGAAAGCACCTTTTGAGTATCCAAATAATTCAACTTCTGCTTTATTGTCGTCATCAAATGAAGCACAATTTGCTTGAATAAGTTTTCCTTGAGTTTTTAATGTCTTATTGGTTGTGTTAGCGATATGAGATTTTCCAATACCTCTTTCGCCAAGTAATAAAATAGAGAAGCCAGAGTTTAGAAAGACTTCCATTTTTTTATCAACTAATATTCTTGAAGGTGATTTAGTGTCTGTAAATAAACTGAATTCGTCACCTATAGAAGATATTAGATTGGTTGGTATTTCTTTAATGGAGAACGGTTTGAAACGTTTCTCTTTTTCGCTAGATTTATCATCATAAGTTTTTATAAACCGGGTATGTGGCGGTAATTGTTCAGCTTGAGATAGAATATGCCACACTACTTGTGTCTCATTGCTTCCTAGTGATACATTTATGATGTTTTCAGACTTTTTGAGTTTTTGGTTTTGAGGTTTTTTAAGCCATTTGTTTACTTCGTTTGCGATTTGTTTCTCATCTCTTAAGTCGTCTATGTCTAGTTCAATAATTTCTAATTTATCTTCGTATATCTTGTTGAAATTAGAATATTGTTGCAGCCATTTTAATTGTTGTAGTACAGGATAGTGTTGTATGTTTTTCCATATGGATTTTTTGAAAGCATCATATTTTTTTGGATACTTTTCTTCTACATAAAGGAGTTCTTTTGATAGGTTATAGCATAATTCTTCATTGTCTGTAATTTCATCATAGATATGATCTAGTCCTAGCTTTATTATTGTTTCATCATATACTATGTTTTTTTTATAACTAAATCTTCTGCTTGAGAGTTTGTCAAAAGATTGTTGTGGTGTAATTAAGTAAATCACTTTATCGAAAACAAAACCATTTTGATTATCAGGCTTATCGAAAATAGTATTCAATTCCATTTGATTTAGATCATCAAAATGTAGGTTTTCTGGGATATGTCCTTTTTGGTAAAAACAACTTAAAATATGTTTAAGATACGCGACACCATGTGTGGTGTAATGCCAAGTTATGTATGTATTATTCATTTTTAAAGGTAATTAATTATTTATAGATAATTAATTACCTTTTTAATTATTTAAAATTTTAAATTAAGTTAATGATTATCAATGTGTTATGTTGTTTTTGTTTTGTGTGGCATGATTATTCTTATTAGTGAAATAATATTAATAATTAAAACAATAAAAAATTATGAGTAAATCAAAATCAATGTCAAAAGCTGCTTCAGTGAGAATTCAAAGTACAACTGCTAAAACTTCAAGCTCTGGAGGGGTAGCAAAAGGAAGTTTCGCAGCAAGAGCTCAAAGTGCAGCTGCTAAAAGTTCTAAGTAGTAAATATTAATAACACCTCGTCTTTATAATTAGAGACGAGGTTAAATTTAAAACTTAAACAAAATGAAAAATATATTAAACGATAAAAAAAGTTTGCATTTTAAAAAACGATTAAACCAAAGAAAAATTGAAAAGCCTTTAATTCGCCTATGTCTGATTAAAGGGGTGGTAAAGTTAATGGGAGGTAATAAAGTGGAGCATACATTAAGTTTAGAAGGTATTGTAAAAGCTATAGAACAAGGTTATATTTCTGTTGGAGACTGTATTGGTATTACGAAATTGACAGTTGTTGCTAAAGAAAATAGGTTGATTACAGTTTATGCTAGATTTGGAGATACAGGAATAACTCATTAAAATAATATTAAATAAGAGATATTTAAGTTAGTAATTTTTGTTTTAGTAGAAAATTACTACAAATTACACTATTTTGAAACTTTTTAAACCCACCACCATTTAAATGCACATATTAAAAATAATACATGGCTATCCACCACATTATAATGCAGGATCAGAAGTCTACAGCCAATCTATATGTAACGAGTTGTCGAGAGAGCATAAAGTATCCGTTTTTACAAGAGAGGAAAACCCATACGCTAAAGACTTTGAAATTCGTCACGAAAAAGCAAGCCCTAATTTAAACCTATATTTCGTAAACAATCCTAACGGAAAAGATGGATATAAGCATAGAACTATCGATGAGAATTTTAAAAAACTAGTTCAAAGTTTAAAACCAGATGTTGCACATATTGGTCATTTAAACCATGTGTCAACGGGAATAATAGATGTTTTAAACGCATTAGCAATCCCTATCATTTTTACGTTACATGATTTTTGGTTAATGTGTCCACGCGGACAATTTTTAACACGCAGTATTGGTAAAGCGGATAACAACCAGTTGTGTTCTGGTCAAGAAGATAAAAAGTGTGCTACTAGTTGTTATCAAGTCTACTTTAGTGGAAAAGAAGACGAGCAGCAGCAGGATATTGATAATTGGAGTAACTGGGTAAACAGACGAATGCAAGAAACCAAAGCGATAATTAATAAAGTAGATTTATTTATTGCGCCTTCAAAGTATCTTCAAGAACGTTTTGTTAATGAGTTTGACATTCCTGAATCTAAAATCACTTATTTAGATTATGGGTTCCCTACGCATTATTTAACGCAAACAGAAAAAGCTAAAACTAAAGAGGTATTTACTTTTGGTTATATCGGGACTCATATTCCTGCAAAAGGAATTAATCAATTAATAGAAGCTTTTAAACAAGTGAAAAAACCAGCGGTTTTAAAAGTTTTTGGTCGCGAAAAAGGACAGAGTACGGCAGCTTTAAAAGTGTTAGCTGCAACTTGTAATAATAAAGTGGAATTTTTAGGAGAATACATAAATCATAACTTAGCGAACGATGTTTTTGCACATGTTGACAGTATTGTAGTGCCTTCTATTTGGGGAGAAAACTCGCCATTAGTAATTCATGAAGCACAAGCGTGTAAAGTACCTGTAATTACTGCCGATTTTGGAGGAATGAAAGAGTATGTAAAACATGAAGTAAACGGTTTGCTATTTAAACATAGAGATGTAGATGCTTTAGCAGAACAATTAAATTTTGCAGTTTCCAATCCGAATAAAATGAAAGCTTTTGGAGAAAAAGGATATTTGTTTTCGGAGGATGGAAGTGTACCTGATATTAAAGCGCATTGTGATGAATTACTAAATATTTATAACAATTATAGTACTCCAAATAATTTTTGGCGTGTCACTATAGATACCAATCCAGAAGACTGTAACTTAAAGTGTATTATGTGTGAAGAGCACAGTCCGTATAGTAATTTTATAGATACGCTATACAAGGAAACTGGAATCAAGCGTAGACGCATGGATTTTGCAACAGTAACACAGATTTTTGAACAAGCGTCTGGGTTAGGCGTCAAAGAAATAATCCCTTCTACAATGGGAGAACCTTTATTGTATAAACAGTTTGATGAAATTTTCGACCTTGCAAAACAGTATGATATTAAAATTAATTTAACCACAAACGGAACATTTCCTAAAAAGAGTGTTTTAGATTGGGCTAAATTAATTGTTCCAAATACTTCGGATGTTAAAATAAGTTGGAATGGTGCTACTGCAGAAACGTCTAAAGAAGTGATGCATGGCCTGGATTTCGAAAAGGCAATTGCTAATGTAAAAGAGTTTATAGCCTATAGAGATGAGTATTTTAAAACGAATGGATACTTCTGTCGTGTCACATTACAATTAACATTCATGCAGAATAATATGCATGAGTTGGTTGATATTATAAAATTAGCAGCTTCTTTAGGTGTGGATCGTGTTAAAGGTCATCAGTTATGGGATCACTTTGATGAAATTAAAGCGTTGTCCATGAAAGCTACACCACAAAGTATTGCGCAATGGAACAGCTATGTTGTAGAGGCGCATATAGCAGCCGAAGCGTTTAGAAAACCAAATGGAGAGAAAGTATTATTGGAAAATATTATTCCTATTGAAGATCATGAAATTTCGGAAGTTCCAAAGGATTATGAATGTCCTTTTTTAGAGCAAGAATTATGGATATCTGCAACAGGTAAGATATCACCTTGCTGTGCGCCAGATAATTTAAGGCAGTCTTTAGGGGATTTTGGAAATATAAAAACAGCATCTATTCAGGAGGTTTTAAAAAGTGATCGTTATTTAGATTTAGTAAGTAATTATAAAACTAAAGCGGTTTGTAAAACTTGTGTCATGCGTAAACCAAAAGCCTAATGAAACATATTAAAATAATAGAAAACCTAAAAACTATCTTTCCTAAAACGGAAAATATAGAGGCAGCATTATTGTATGGCTCTTATGCTAGAAAAGAGTCTACAGGGAATTCTGATTTGGATGTAAAGCTTATTGTTAATGATGCATTTGATGCTCACGATTTTATAGCGTTTATCAAAAATGAATTATCAGAAAATATAAAGGGTATAAACCTTATTCAATTAAGAAATAAAGTGGTTGTCTATTTTGAAGACTTACCTAAATTAGAATTTGGATTATGTTATAGTTTAGAAGCTATTGAAAGAGATTTTTTAGGTTCTGAAATAACGAATATAGAAGAGGTTATCTTATTTGAAAGAGATGAACACAAAACACAGTTAGATCTCTTTTTACAAGATTTATTAGTTTTAAAAGAAGATAATAAAATAGGAGAAAAAGATATAAATGCTCTAATACAGAAGTTTACTTACGAGTTTGAGAGTTGCTCGTCTAAACATAGTAGGAGTGATGGTTATCAGTTTTATTATTTCTACAATATTGCTTTTCATGTTGCCATTCAATTAAACTATTTAGCTAAAGGTAAAAGAGCATATTATTTTTTACCTAAAAATCTTATGACAAGTGAGCTTTCGACAGAAGAACAAGCAGATTTTCCTAAATTGAATGGAACTACTTTTTTGCCCGAAGCAAATAAAAGAAAAAGAGCTTTATTAGATTTTTTTTACGGTGCTATTGAGCAGTTGGTGACTAAAAAGAGGTTTATAGAATTAAAAGGGTTTTGTGAGTGGATTTATCAACGTGATTTCTTTTGGAACTTTAGAGATGCAACTGTGTTTAATACTAAAATGAAACCGCAGTTAATTTATAGAACCTCTGCTTTATCTTTATTTCAAAACACACAAGAATTAGAAGTGTTGTTAAAGGATAATAACATAAAAACAATTATTGATTTAAGAGCAGATAGAGAGATTGAAGCGATTTCTTATTCAGATGAAATTCTTAACAAAGTGAAATATATTAAAGCGCAGTTTGATCCATGGAACCAACCAGAGTGGTTCAAGGAAAAGCATAATGTAGGTTCAAATCATGAGATTGCATATCGTTTTTTTGCTATGGGTTGTAAGGAATCTGTAAAGAAAACATTTGAAACTATTTTGGAACATGAATCAGGAACTATAGCTATTCACTGCCATGCAGGAAAAGACAGAACAGGAATTATATTTTCGATGTTGCATCTATTGTTAGAGTCACCTATAGGGAATTTATATACAGACTATTTAGCTAGTGAGATGGACGTTTCTAAAGAAAAACTAAACATAGCACTTGATATCATTGAAAAAGAAGGAGGTATTGAAGCTTATTTATTGTCTTGTGGATTAACCGAAAACCAATTGCTAAAATTAAAACAGAAACTGTCAAATGAATAATAGAGACTTTTTAAAATCTTTTTTTACAGAACATTGGAAGTATATGACTGTTAGTGCAGCTTGTAAGCTAAACTTATTTGATACTTTAGATTTTTCAGGAAAAACGATTACAAAGATTTCTGAGGAATTAGAGATTGAAGAAAAAAACCTTGATTTGTTGTTGGAAGGGTTAATTAGTTTGGAGTTTTTGAATAAAATTGAAAACAAATATTTTCTAAATAATTTATCGGAATTATTAACGGACCATCATCCAGACACTTTAAAGTATGCTTGTCTAAATTGGTCAGGAGATCATTTAGAAGCTTGGGGTAGTTTAGATGTCTCGATTAAATCAGGTGATAGTTTCTTCAAAAGTAGATATGAAATGAACTATTTCGGTTTTTTAAATCAAAACAATGTAAAGCTAGATCATTATCATAAAGCGATGTTTGCTTACGCTAAAGATGATTATAAGAATATAAACGATATCATCGATTTTAGTAAACATAAAAGTTTAATGGATGTAGGCGGTGGTTATGGTGCTGCTATATCAATAATAAAGAGAGTAAATCCTGATTTGGAATGTTGTTTATTTGACTTAGAATTAGTTACAGAAAGATGTAATCTAACGGAAGATGTAGATCTTGTTTCAGGAGATTTTTTCAGAGCAATACCTCAAATTACGGAAGCTATATTATTGTCTAGAATATTACACGATTGGGATGATGAAAAGGCACAAGTTATTTTGCAAAACACGTATTCAGCATTACCTCAAAATGGCACTTTGTATTTAATTGAGAATTTAACAGATAAGATGAAAGACAAAGCGGCCTTGTTATCTTTAAATATGCATGTTATAACAAAGAGTTTTGAACGAAGTCTTTCTGATTATAAATATTTACTTTTAAAAAGTAATTTTTCATTTATAGAAATTAAAAAAATTAATGATTTACAATATGTAATAGTTGCAAAAAAGTAATGAAAGATAAATATATATTAGGTATTCATGGCTTTTCATCAAAGAGTCAAAGAGGAATGCATAATTCAGGAGTTTGTATTATTAAAAACGGAGTAGTTATAGCTGCGGTTGATGAAGAACGATATTCTAGAAAAAAGAATGAAGGCAGGTTTCCTTTAGAGTCTCTTAAAGATGTTTTTGAAATTAGTGGAATAACAGCTTCAGAAATAGATATAGTTGCAATGCCTGATGTAAGTCCGTTGAAGCAATTTAGATTGGTCACAAAGTATGCTGTTAAGACCTATTTAGAAACAGGAGTGTTTTTAAATAATTATTTAAAAGAGACTTATAGATTTACTGATTTAAAAAGGTGTTTACCTGATAATTTAAGTCATGCAAAGAAAATATACGTAGAGCATCATATTGCACACGCTTCATCTGCGTATCACACTTCTCCTTGGGGAAAAGCAACTATAGTTACTGTTGATGGTATGGGGGATTTTTCAATGTCAGGAATAACAGCTATTGGTGATTCCGGACAAATAAAAGTGGTAAAACGGCTAAATGGTTTTTATTCACCAGGTTTGTTTTATATGATAATTACTGAAATACTTGGGTTTGTTAGTGGGAGGCACGAGGGTAAAGTAACAGGTTTAGCTGCTTATGGAAAATATAATAAAAAATTAGATTCCATTTTTAATGAGTTTATAAAATATGATGATAAGAAATCAGATTTTTATTCAAAGCATGTTGCTTATGAAATTAATGATTATATATCAAAAAAATGGGTAAATGGTTTTAATCCAAATATTGATACGAACTCTCTTGATGAAAAAGAATATTTAGCACAAAAAGAAAGGCAATTACTAAGTTTTAGAGAGCCTCTAAAAAATTTTTCAAAAGAGGATATTGCTTTTGCTGTTCAAAAAAGGTTAGAAGACATTGTGTTGGATCATATATGTAATACTGTAAAACAGACAAGTATCAAAGACATTGTTCTGGCAGGAGGTGTATTTGCAAATGTAAAACTTAATCAAAAAATACAAGAGTTAGATTGTATTGATAATGTTTATGTATTTCCTGCAATGAATGACAGTGGGCTTTCAGTTGGAGCAGCTCTTTATTCTCATTATAATACCTTAAAAAATAAGTTTAAACCAAAAAGATTCGAAACTGTATATCTTGGTAAAGCGTATTCTAATGATGATATACAACTTGTTTTAGATGATAAACATATTGAATACTTGAAGCCAGAAAATATAGAGAAAGAGATTGCTAAACTAATTTCAAAAGGGAAAATAATTGCTCATTTCAATGGAAGAATGGAGTATGGTCCAAGGGCGCTTGGGAATAGATCTATTTTAGCATCAGCGACAAATGTGAACATAAATAAAACGCTAAATGAAAGACTTAAAAGAACAGAATTTATGCCATTCGCTCCAGCCATATTAGATTGTTATGCAAAAGAGATGTATTATAATTGGGACAAGAATAATATTCCAAGTCAATTTATGACTATGACTTTTAATACTACTAAAAAGCATAAAGAAATGGCTCCTGCAACTGTTCATATTGATGGTACGGCAAGACCACAAGTTGTAAGATTAGAGGATAATCCACGTTTCTATAATATTATTAAAAGCTATTATGAATTAACAGGAATTCCAATTGTTATAAATACAAGTTTTAATATTCATGAAGAACCAATTGTAAATACTCCAATGGAAGCGTTGAAAATTTTAGAACAAGATTCTATCGATGTATTGGTTTTAAATGACTTCTTAATAATACGAAAATGAAATATAACGAAATAATAATATCCAAAGACGGAAGATGTTTTACTTATAAAGGTGAGCCTGTTTTTGATAAAGTGTATGCTGAGGTTTTGAAATTTCACAGTCCTGGAATAGCTCCTGTAAAAGATGAAACAGGTTGGTATCATATCGATGTTCAAGGAAATGAGGTTTATAAACAGCGTTACGATAGAACATTTGGGTATTATTTTAATAGAGCCAGTGTTATTCAAAATAAGAATTGGTTTCATCTAGATCATAAAGGAGAGCGATTGTATGATGCGGATTATGCTTGGACTGGAAATTATCAAGAAAATGTCTGTTCTGTTAGAGATTTTAATAATCAATATTTTCATATCGATTTAAATGGCAATCCTATCTATAATTCAAAATATAAATTTGTAGGCGATTTTAAAGATGGTTATGCTTGTATAAAGCAATTAAACGGATTTTATAAACATATAGATAAACATGGCGATTTCCTAAACGATAAAGAATTTTTAGACTTAGGTGTTTTTCATAAAAACTATGCTATAGCAAAAGATGAAAAAGGTTGGCATCATATCGATAAACATGGAAATGAATTATATACAGAAAGATATAGTATGGTGGAGCCTTTTTATAATGGATTTGCTGTTGTGGATACTTTATTAGGCGAAAAACAAATTATTGATGAAAAAGGTAAATTATCATTAGAAATATAACCCAATGACCATCCAACACCTCCCAGGAACCTACCAAATAACCGGCTCCAACCAAGACGCAGCAGCAGCAACCTATCAAGGAACGCTAACCTTAAGCCTAGATGAAAACCACCGCATACAAGCAGCGTGGCTAATCAACAACAACCAAAAACAATCTGGAACCGGTTTTTTTAAAGACAATATCTTGGTTATTAATTTTAACTATAAAGGCGATGATGCGGTAATCTATAAAGGCGTAGTCGTTTATAAATGTATTACTAAAGATATTCTAGAAGGCTTTTGGTCGGAGAAGCATGGCGATCCGCAGTATTTGGGTAGTGAACGTGCTTTTAGAGTTGGGGCTCAAAAAGAAGACCTTAATTAATATGTGTTTTGGACCGTCACTGCGAGGCACGAAGCAGTCTCATAAAAGATAACGAGAGGCAGATTGCTTCAGGTTTACTTCGTTACCTCGTAAAGCTCGCAATGACCAAAAGAGAAACAGATTGCTTCGTGCCTCGCAATGACACATACAATTATGAAACCAGGTTACATCTACATATTAACCAATAAGAATAATACAACACTTTACGTTGGTGTCACAGCGTATTTAAAAGAACGTATAGTACAACACAAAGAAAAACACGATCCAAAATCTTTTACAGCAAGATACAATGTAGACAAGCTGGTGTATCACGAAGCGCATCAATGGATTGGTGATGCAATTGCAAGAGAAAAACAATTAAAAGGAGGAAGCAGAGCCCAAAAGGTAAGTTTGATTGAAAGTATCAATCCAGAGTGGTTGGATTTGTTTGATTCGCTATAATGTCATTGCGAGGAGGTACGACGAAGCAATCTCATGAAAGGAAACGTAAACTAGAAACAGATCACTTCACTACACTCGCAATGCCGTTCTCAATATCTTCTGCACATCCAAATTATCCTTTTGCGGAATCAAGAAATTTTCTAAATCCTCAGGAGTCGTTATTTGTTCCGATTTATCCACAAAGCCATATCCCAAATACACATTCTTTTTAATAAGCACAAAAGCCTCTTCCTGCGCGTTTCGTCCTTTTTGTTTAAGCACCAAATCTTGCTTGCTTTCGGTAATATAGCTAATGGCTTCGGTAACACGTATATTATAAGAAGCTACGGTTTCTGCAGCACTACAAACGCCTTTGCAAGTCGTAATTTTATAATGCGAACATTGCGTAACCGCTTCTTGTAAATGGCAAAATTTCGGACATAATTCAAATTGCGTACACAGTTTTTCTAAATATGCTCTGCAATCCGCAATGGTAGAAAAGGTTTGCACGGCATTAGGTGTGGCTTTTAGTGTATTGTACGCCAGATGTTTTATGCCTTTTCTATCTTCATAGCTAAAAATAGCGTAGGCTTTTGGTGCGCGTTTAGAAACCACATTATATTCCGGGTAATGCTGTTTAATCGCAGCGTCTTCCATTAGGAAAGCGATAAGCTCAGATCCGGAGAGCTCAAAATCAATATCGGAAGTTTCCCGACAAAGATCTAAAGATTTCTGTGTCTTGCTGTAAAAATGGCTTAAAACTCGTTTCTTGATATCCTTCGCTTTTCCGATGTAAATAATGGTGCCTTTCTTATTTTTAAAGTAATAAATCCCTGCTTTATCGGGTAGGTTATTAAAAACAGCAGTCGGTAAATGCGAAGGCAGTGTCGCTTCTTTAGAGGTCTTCTTTAAGAATTCATTAAAAACCGTTTCCGCACCTTCTTTATTTAGTAACATTTCAAACAAAACAACCGTTGCTTCTGCATCACCTCTTGCGCGGTGTCTACCAACAATATCAATATGTAAAGCAGCACAAAGTTTTCCTAAGCTGTACGATTTATGACCAGGAATCAGTTTCCGTGACAAACGAATAGTACATAGTTTCTTTCGGTTGAAATCGATACCCAAAGTCTTAAATTCATTGCGTATCACATTGTAATCAAAGTTCACATTATGCGCGACAAAAATGGTGTCTTTGGTAATGGCCAATACGTCATCTGCAACTTCTGCAAAAGTAGGCGCATTAGCAACCATAGCATTATCAATTCCGGTTAACGAAGTAATATATACAGGAATAATCACTTCGGGATTGACAAGCGATGTAAACTCATCGACAATTTGTTTTCCATCGTATTTAAAAATGGAGATCTCTGTAATTCGGTTACTAGTTCCGCTAGTTTCCACATCAATAATGGTGTACATCATCTTATAATTCGTTCTAAAGCTTTTAATTCTACGCCTAATTCGTTAAACATACCAAGAATACTACTAATTTTTAGTTCTTCTTCGGTGTATTCTTGGGTATTAATACTACAAGTAAATTCCCATAATTCTAACACTTCATCGATGGGCACACTATAATCGTTGTAGACTTTATTGTCAGACATGAGTAACAAAGAGCCATTCAAATCAATATTATTATACACGCGTTTATACACCATACCATCATTTAACGTGATTAAAACATAGGTTTTTCCCGTTTTTATTTCACTTCTATCTTCTATAAAACGTCCAATAACAAAGGCGCCATTTTTCATTGGGAGCATCGAATCGCCTTTAATAGGAAATGCACGATGTTTTCCGGTTGGTAAAAACGGCAATTTTATCTTTTGAAGTTGCTCAATATATTCCGGATCGTCATATCCTGCCAAATATCCTGCGGAAGCTTTTACAGGAACAATTTCTATTAGATTTTCATTATCACTATCTACCATTATAGGAAATAAAACACGCTGGTTTCCTAATTCGATAAACGAAGTATCTTTTGCTTTCGTTAAATCATTACGAAGCAAAATATCTATAGGAAGCTTAAAATAATCCGACAATTGAATGAGCATTTCAATGGTAGGCGCAGAGCGACCTTCTTCGTAAGAACTTATACGCGATCGGGTTACCTGTAAATCTTCGGCAAGCACTTCTTGCGTAACGCCTTTTAAACTTCTTAAATGACGAATGTTTTTGGATATAAATTTCATAATGCTACAAATATAAGCAATAATTGCTTGTAAATGTAGCTAATTTTGTGACATGAAAAAAAATATTTTGCATTTGGATTTGGATACGTTTTTTGTGTCTTGTGAACGGTTGATTGATAGTCGTTTACAGAAAAGGCCATTACTGGTTGGAGGTACTGGAGATAGAGGTGTTGTGTCTGCTTGTAGCTACGAAACACGACGATTTGGTGTGCATTCTGGTATGTCTATGAAGGTGGCACGACGCTTATGTCCAGAAGCCGTAGTCATTCGTGGTAATGCTTCCATTTACACCAAGCAATCGCATCTGGTGACCGAAATTATAAAGGAGAAAGTTCCCATTTTTGAAAAGGCAAGTATCGATGAGTTTTATGCCGATTTAAGCGGCATGGATACCTTTTTTGGAAGCTATAAATATGCTTCGGAATTGCGGGAAACGATCATTCGAGAAACCGGTTTACCTATTTCTTTCGGATTATCCACAAATAAAATTGTTTCCAAAGTTGCAACAGGCGAAGCAAAACCGAACAACCAATTGCAAATAGATCCTGGTTTTGAAAAATCGTTTTTAGCACCTTTATCGATTCGGAAAATACCTTCCGTTGGTACCAAAACCTATCAGGTATTACGAAATTTAGGAATTGATACCGTTCGTATGGTACAACAAATGCCAGTGGAAATGTTGGTTAGCGCTTTGGGCGTAAATGGTAGAACGATTTGGAAACGTGCCAATGGTATCGATAATCCGCCATTAATTCCTTTTCATGAACGGAAATCGATTTCTACAGAACGTACCTTTACCAAAGATACTATTGATATGGATAAATTGCGAACGACCGTTTTTGCTATGGCAGAAAATTTAGCCTACCAGTTGCGAAAAGGGGAAAAGCTAACCGCTTGCATTAGTGTGAAAATTCGCTATTCGGATTTTAATACCTATACCAAACAGCATAAAATTGCATATACAAGCGCAGATCATGTGCTTATTCCTAAAATTTTAGAACTCTTTGATCAGTTGTACCAACGCCGATTATTAATCCGATTAGTCGGTGTGAAATTCACGAATATTGTTAGCGGTAATTATCAAATTAACCTTTTTGATGATACCGAAGAAATGCTGCGTTT
This sequence comes from Lacinutrix sp. MEBiC02595, assembly GCF_053601555.1. NCBI lineage: Bacteria > Pseudomonadati > Bacteroidota > Flavobacteriia > Flavobacteriales > Flavobacteriaceae > Lacinutrix > Lacinutrix sp. MEBiC02595. The sequence continues at coordinate 245,598 of NZ_JBSHNU010000201.1, forward strand.
GTATCATGCTATGGATACCATTCGTGGGAAATATGGCGAATTAAGTATACAAAAAGCAGGATCGATAGGCGCAAAAACCATCGGTCGTTTTAATAATCCGTTTAATGGCGAACCACCCATTGTATTAGCACATAGAAAACAATAATGTATATCAACTGTCATAGCTATTATTCCTTGCGTTTTGGTACGTTTTCGGAAGTAGATTTATTAGCATTAGCAAAAGAAAATGGTATCCAAACACTCGCGTTAACGGATATTAATAATACTTCGGCATGTCTGAATTTTGTGCAAAAAGCAAAACAGTATCACATAAAACCTGTACTAGGCATCGACTTTAGAAATGGCGCCACACAGCAGTTTGTAGGATTGGCGAAAAACAATGCTGGTTTTCAGGAATTGAATGCTTTTTTATCAGCGCATACACACCACAAAACGAAAATTCCTAATGTGGCACCAAGTTTTGAAAATGTGTTTGTTATTTATCCGTTTGAACAGGTTTTGCAACAGGAAAAAACGGTTTTTACTGCGAATGAATTTATTGGTGTTTCTGCAGAAGAACTTCGGAAGCTTCCTTTTTCTATCTATAAAGACTTTAAGGAAAAGCTTGTCATTCACCAACGTGTTACTATTAGAAGTCAGCGGGATTTTAATGCACACAGACTCTTACGTGCAATTGATAATAATACCTTATTAAGTAAGCTTCAAAAAACGGAAGAATGTCGGGAAACAGATGTGATGTTGTCTTTAGAGAATCTGAAAAAAGCCTTTGCGGACTTCCCATTTATCCTAGAAAATACAGCACAGCTTTTAGATGCTTGTCGCATTGATTTTAACTTCGGAAAAGATAGAGCCCCACAAAATCAAAGTGTGTATTTAGATACCAAGGAAGCAGATTATGAGATGCTAGAAACCTTGTGTACTGCTAAATTACATAACAGATATTCCAATCCGAATGCAAAAGTAATGCAACGTTTGGCAACCGAATTAAAAACCATTAAGGACTTAGATTTTGTTTCTTACTTTTTAATCAATTATGATATTATTTCCTATTCCAAAAGCATGGAGTATATCCATGTTGGTAGAGGAAGTGGTGCCAATAGTATTGTCGCTTATATTATAGGAATTACAGATGTAGATCCTATTGAATTGGATTTATATTTTGAACGTTTTATCAATCCGTTTCGCGCTTCACCACCAGATTTTGATATTGATTTCTCTTGGAAAGATCGCGAAGATATTACCAGCTATATTTTTAAGCGTTTCAAAAATGTAGCATTATTAGCCGTTTATAATACGTTTAAAACGAAAGCTGTTGTTCGGGAATTGGGTAAAGTCTTCGGATTGCCAAAAGAAGAAATTGATAAATTGAGTAGCGGCCGATTCACCAAAGATGCCCTAGACGAAATTTCCACTTTAGTTTTAAAATATGGCGATTTAATTAAAGGTTTTCCAAATTATATAAGCGTGCATTCTTGCGGAATTCTAATCTTGGATAAACCCATTCATTATTATTCGGCAACCGATATGCCACCAAAAGGCTTTCCAACGGTACAGTTTGATATGATGATTGCCGAAGATGTTGGTGTTTTTAAGTTTGATATTTTAGGACAACGCGGATTGGCAAAAATTAAAGAAGCGATAGAAATTATTAAATATAACCGACCAGAAGTACCGCCAATTGATATTACCCAAGTAGAGAAATTTAAAAAAGATAAGAATATTAATAATTTATTGAAAAGCGGAAAAGCCATTGGCGCCTATTATGTAGAGTCGCCAGCCATGCGCGGATTGATGCAAAAACTGCAAACGCAAGATTATTTGGGTTTGGTAGCAGCGAGTTCTATTATAAGACCAGGCGTTTCTGGCTCTGGAATGAAACAGGAATTTATAGTGCGGCAACGGCATCCTGAAAAACGCAAAGAAGCCAATCCAATATTGCTTCAGATTATGCCAGAAACTTATGGTATTATGGTATATCAAGAAGATGTTCTAAAAGTAGCCAATCAGTTTGCCGGATTAACTTTAGGGGAAGCCGATGTGCTAAGAAGAGGAATGAGCGGGAAATATCGTTCGAAATCCGAATTTGAAGCAGTCGAAGAAAAATTCATTTCTAATTGTAAAGCAAAAGGCTATAAAGAGGAATTGATTTTTGAAGTATGGAACCAAATTAAAAGTTTTGCCGGTTATGCGTTTGCAAAAGGGCATTCGGCTTCCTATGCTGTAGAAAGCTATCAGAGTTTGTATTTAAAATGCTATTTTCCTTTAGAGTTTATGGTGGCTGTTTTGAATAATGGTGGCGGATTTTATAGCGCAGAACATTATATTCATGAAACTAAAATGTGTGGCGGCATAATTAATCCGCCTTGCGTAAATACCAGCGATCATCCAACGCTTATAAAAGGGAAACGTATTTATTTAGGTTTTGGGTATTTAAAAAGTCTGGAAGTTCTTGTTATTAAACGCATACTAACCGAAAGACAACTTTATGGCAGCTTTACATCCTTAGACAATTTTATCGATAGAGTTCCTATTAGTATAGAACAGTTAACTATTTTGATTCGAATTGATGCCTTCCGGTTTACAAAACTATCTAAGATTGCATTGTTATGGCAAGCAATTTTTAAACTGCGTGTTTCTAAAACAAAAACAGCACAGGCAAAACTGTTTAAAACGGAACATAAACAGTTTGATTTGCCAACCATTAATACCTCTTTTGTAGAAGAAGCTTATGACCAAATGGAATTATTAGGCTTTCCGCTGTGTGATTATTTTGATTTAATAGACGAACCTTTAAACGAAAGTATTCTAGTAAAAGATTTAAATAAGAATATTAATAAAACGGTTTTGCTCTATGGCATTTTGGTAAATACCAGATTCCATAAAGCATCCAACGGAAAATTATTGCGTTTTTGCACCTTTACCGATACCGAAGGAAATTATTTTGATACCGTACATTTTACGAAGGTTGTAGAGAAATATCCCATTCATGGTTTAGGAGTGTATGCCTGCTACGGAAAAGTAACCGCATCTTTTGATTTTTGTAGTTTGGATATTATCTGGTCTAGAAAATTAGCTTTAAAACCCGATCCGAGAGGGAATTAAATTTGTGAATCTTGTCTTTTTATAACAGTACATTTCTTTTTTACTTCCATAAAGAAGCTATCTAAAAAGGATATCCTATAGCAAAATTAAAAATACCATTACCAGCATCCAAAGAGTAATTGCTAGTTTGGTTAATAATAGGAGCGTGCAGTGGCGCAGCCCAATCTAACCGAAGTACAAAACTTTGAATGTCTACGCGTAAACCCAAACCAGTACCAATGGCAAGTTCATTTATAAAGTTGGACGTGAATTTTCCACCAGGCAATTCCGTATTTTCATTTTGTAACCAAACATTACCAGCATCGACAAAAAACGCACCTTTAAAGTACGAATATAAAGGAAAACGATATTCTATATTAGCTTCCAGTTTTATATCTCCAGAACGGTCAAAGTATGAATTTGTGCTCGTGCTTTCTGCGGTATATAACCCAGGACCAATAGATCGTGTTCTAAAAGCACGTATGCTATATGGTCCACCAGAGAAAAATTGTCTTGAAAATGGCAGTACGCTGGAGTTACCATACGCATAACCATAACCGCCATACAATCTAGTTACTAAGGTTTGCGATTTCCCTAAATTTAAATAAAAACGAGCATCGGCATCTATTTTTACATACTGTGCAAACTCCACACCTAAGATTGTTTTTTTACCGGTGTCCGTGTTTTTCGAACTCAATAAGCCTAAAGAGTTTCCTACGATATCTACATTAGAACTAAAATATAAAGGGTGTTTTGTTTTGGTATTGCTTAGTTCATTATATGTGAAATTATAGGTTAAACCAGAAATTAACTGCTGCTCAAAACTACTTTTCAAAAAAGGATTGTCCTCTAAAATAGCTTCAAATTCTTCCGTACTATTCGATAGTTTAATATAACTGGTACTAATAGGATTTATGGTATGATACACAAACTTATTTGCTCTATACTGGTATCCAAAACTAGCATTAAAACTATTTAGGCTGTATAATTGACTTCTATTTAAATATTCAAAACCTGCACTTATTACTGTTTTTGGGATATTATATTTAAATTGCTCTGATAAATCCATTGGGAAAATTAGCCTTGGGAAAACAAGATTAGCGGTTACACCCAATTGTGTGCTGCTAAGACCTGTTGTGCCGCTAGAGTTACCACCCAATTGAGATTCATACCCGAAATCTCCAGTAATCTTTAAAACTTCACCACCTTTAAAAAGGTTTCTATTGGTGTAACTTAATGCTAATGTAGGTCCTGTAAAGCCATTCGATTTGGAGTTCGCTTGCAGTTCTGCACTTAATGCACGTTTATTTAAAGGGGATAAGTAAATATTGGTATTTAGATAACCAATGGTATCGTTTTCTTGTATTGGTTGTTCTTCAAACTGCACATTAACAAATTTATAGGTGCTAATAGAGGAAAGACGTCTACTGGTAGATCTAAATTTAGTTGGGTCATAAAACTGTCCGCTTTCAAGCTGCATAAACGGTCGCAATCGTTTGGGTTTGAAAAAAAGGGTATCTTGTATGAAGTTTATGCCATCTATAGTTACAACATCTTCCGGATTACTCGTTTTGTTTATTGTGTAATCTGGATATACATTTATGCTGTCTAATTGGTATGCAAATAATGCTTTTTTTGGTGTGTTCTTTTTTAAACGTAAAAACAAATCATAACGTTGTGTTTTAAGTCGGTTGGTATCTATTTCAAAAATTAAAAAGTCGGCATTAAAATTATAATACCCTTTAGATTTAAGATGTTCATCTATACGTTCCCGTTCTATTTTAAGATTGGAAAGGTTGAAGCGATCTCCTTTTTTAATAAAAGATTCGCTTAGCGTTTTCTGAATTTCTTTATATATAGATAACGAATCGGAGTCCAACTGATAGGTTTCCATGCGATATGGTTGTTTGACTTCGATAGTATAAACAACTTCACTTTTTTTCGTTCCTGTTTTAATTTCTGAAGTTACTGTACTAAAGAAGAATCCTAAATTTTCTAATCTATTTAAAATAAGATTTTCCGTTTTATTGATATCCACATTCGATTGATAAACAGGATCTTCGCCTAGTTTTTTATCTATAAATCGATAGATGAATCCTGGTTTTCCTTTTGCGACTTTATAACGTGCTAGTACTCCTAGTTTTGAGGAATTGGGTTGCGGTCTTAAAACAGCTTGAAGCTCATCTTTTATAGCAGCTAGATCTTTTATTTTTTCTTCGGAATTAATTTTAAAAGTAGCACCATGATATAAAGTTTCATTTTCTGGAATAAACTTATTTACGCTACAAGAGCATACTATGCATATCAAAAATAAAATAGAGTAGTGTTTTAACTTCATGGTTTTATTCTTCAGATTTTTCCTCTTCATTTTTGTCTTTTTCCTCTTCTTGTTTTACGGATTGCTTTTCTTCCTCTTTAATTTTGGCAACTTCTTCTTTTACCGCTTTCGCGAAAAGCTCTTCAAATTTATTAAACTCTTGATTAAAAATTAGAGAAATTCCTGTGAGTATAATTTGTCCGTCAATAACATTTTGAAAATCATTTTTTCGATACGCTTTCAATCTCCATCTGCCATTATCATCAAAAAGATATTGAATATTTACGGTACCAACCAATGGCGTGGTTTCTCCAGCATTTTGCGAACCTTCTTGAATATCTACGCCACTTCCTACTTCTACAATAAGTCTATCGTTAAATAATCGTTTTCTGGCATTCACATCTAATTGTGTTTTGTTGGTTGGTGCATCTCCTTGATAATCGGTGTAACTATCAATTCCGAAGTCCAACTCAATACCAGATTTACCCAAAAGCTTATTTGAAAAATTATTAAGTTGGTTGGAGAGCACACTATTGGCATTATCTCGTGCAATCGATAGGGAGCCACCACTACTACCATCACTAGTAGAGGAAGGAAAAAATTGATTTAGTACTAATAAAGAAAATACTTGCTTATTCAATTCGTCTTCTTGTGTGTTAATTTGTTGTACTTGTGCATAAACTGCGCCGCCAAGTTCTCCTTGACTGTCTTTTGGGATATCTAGATTAAATGAAATCTCCGGTTTTAGAAGTTGTCCTTTTAAATTAAGATATACCAAAAACGGTAATTGTTGCCTATATTTACTGGTAACACTCGCGCTTTCTCCTGTAAGTTGGGTGGCCATTAAACCAGATGCAGCGGTTTCTATTTCATAAATAGCACGAATATCCATATCTGCTTCTAACGGATTACCACGCCAAACAATACTGCTCCCTTTTGCAATATCAAAATGCCTTTTCACTAAATTATATAAACTTACTTCGTAGTGGCCACTATCTACTTCATACTTTCCAGAGAGTGACATGTCTCCATTTTTGGCAATACCAAATTTAAAGTCTCCGGTACCAGAAACTTTTAAATTATCACCAGAACGCTCATCCACAATAATATTAAAAATAGCTTTTTTGGAAACCGTTAGTTGTGCATCGATATCATATCCTGTTAAAACAGCTGTGGATGATAAATCCTCTGTTTGCTTCGTTAAAATATCATCCGGATTTTCCTTGTTTACAAAAATGACAACCCCTTCTTTTTCTACTAGGTTCACTTCATCTTCAGGAATAACATAGGTGAAATTGGAAGCTTCATTGATCATTAAACTACCTCTCACTTTTGGAAGTTCTAAAGTTCCAGTGATAGCTACATCTGTATCGAGATTTACTTTTCCGTAGAATAAATCATTATCCTTTTCTGTGGAATTTAAAACTTCTATGTTTTTTGCTTTTAGAGTTAAATCAAATGACGGATTTGTTAGGTTTTTAGTGGTGATTTTTCCATCTAAAACCAAAGGGTTTTTATTGGTGTCTTCTAAGGTGAATGCATCAAAATAAATACCTGTATTATCCAGTTTTATAGATTCTTTTGGAAGTAAAAAAGAAGCATTAAGCGCATTAATGGTTAGGCCAGATGCATTAAATTTTACATTTCCTAAAAATTTAGGTACTTTCGATGTACCAGTTAGTTTGATTTTTCCAGAAAGATTTCCAGACGTTTTTGAAATATAAGTTCCTGCAAATTGCTCGATTGCTTTTAATTCTAGATTTTTTAAATCGATGTCAAAATGTAGAGGTGCTCCATCTTTATTTGCTTCATAATCGCCAACAATATCTAGGTTTAAGTTGGCACCATTAACCGCTAAATTAAGATCATACTTAGAACTAGTTATAGATTTTGCATTTAAGGTTAAAGCCCCCAAAGGCACTTCTATAACTTGTAAATTAGATACATTGGTGTTGGCTATTATTCCTAAATCTCCAAAAGGATTTTCTATAATAACTTCTCCATTTAATTCACCAGAAGCGAGTAGCTTTTCTTGGTTAAAAAGGCTGGTAATAGTACTTAATTCGAAATTTTTAAAATCAAATCCTATGTGTTCTATGTCTTTTCCAGCTAAGGTATTACTAACGGTAATTTGCTGCTCATTTTGGCTAAGCTTAAAATCGGTAAAGCCTAAAAAATTAGGAGCATAGGTGATTTTATTATTTGGAAGAATAGACCAGTTTTCTTTGTTAAGCAGGAATCCCTTCGGGTTAATATGAAAACCAATGCTGTCTTTATTCTTGGTAACTTCGGAAGCAATTTGAATTAAAGTTTCACTAGAATCTAAAGCATTAAAATTGGAGTAAAGTACCTGATCTATTAAATTTCCTTTTAGGTTTATTTTTTGAATGGCTATCGCTCCAGTTTTTAAATTTCCCAATGCAAAATCAAAATTTAAAGTTTCTTTTTCTGCATTCAGGGAAAAATCAAGGCTGTCCATAGTACTTCCGTCATAGGTTATTTGTGGTGCATTAGCACTCGCTTTAAACAAATTCTTTTGCGCATTAAAGTCGATGGTTATTGCTATTGGCGCTAACGATTCTAACTTGGGTAAAAATAAATCTTTAAGAATTGGTGCTTGTTTTACCGTTGCATTGAACTGCATTGTGGTGGTAGATGGCACATCTGTTTCTAACGGAGTAATAGTATCTTCAAAGTAGTTATTAAATTGATTTTGTAGCTCTGTAATAAGATTTGCTATATCTGTATTGGAAAACAAATCGGCATTTACTGGATTGCTTTCCATAGAAAAAGCAGTAGTCTCATTGGTAAGCGCGCCATCAAAAGAAATGTCGCCCAATAAATAAGGGGTATTGTCTCTAACAGAAAGCGCATCGGTAATTAGACCCTTAAATTGCAGATTGTCTGTATTATTACCTACAATATCTGCTTCTAGGTTAAATTTTGCACGGACATCATTTTGTGTAAGTCCGAAGGATTGGAAATTAACTCCTTTTAGCTGTAAAACCGAGTGTATTTTTGAAGCAACCGAATCTAATTGAATTGTATTTTCTATCTCAAAATCTAAGTTTTCATCCTTAAAATCTACATTTAGATTTCCGTTACCATTGGTGATTTTTCCGTTTAGATTCAGTTGTGAAAAATCATAGTTATTATAAGAAAGTTGCTTAAAGTTGGTGGTTAATTCTGCATTTAAAGTATTCCAGCTGGTGCCTTCTCCTTTAATCGCTGTTGTAAAAGCGTAAACGCCTAATTTTTCATTTTTAAGAATTTTGCCTAGCTGTAAATTAGTAACATCAAAGTTGCCATTAAAAGCAATCGTATTGGTGTTTTTGAAATTTCCTTTTACGGCAATATTTCCATCCGAAGTGATAAGTTTCGCATTGGTTGTAATAGTACTTAATCCACCATGAATACTACCTTTTAATCGAAAGGTTGCTGGGAATTCGATGTTGCTCGTTTGCGGAGTCGTAAAAGCTAATGCATCCTTTTTAACGGAAGCGATATCCAAGTTTTTAAGATCTACATATAATGTATTGGTATCTAAAATGTTTTTTATAAAACCTTCGGCACTAATTTTTGTGTTTTTCCCCCAATGAAGAGCAGTTTTTGGTATGTTAAGATTATTTAGAGTGCCATTTAGGTGTAATGCACCGGTAATTTGTTTCCGCGAAAGCGTGGTTAGATAACTATTATTTTTAAGTTCTGGTGCGAAGAAAAAAACATCTTTCGGATTGATACTTAAGTTAGGAATGGAAACGGCTATTTTACTTAAATCTGGAGTATTAAATAAAGTATTTATAGTATTGTATTGTATCGAAATAGTACCAGCAACGCTATTATTGTTAGTATGTAACGACAATTCTTTAAATGTAGTGGAAGTGTTATTTAACGCTAATTGCGTGGTACCGTTTTTTAATTGAAAGCCGCTTCGTTCTAGAAACGATACCTTTTCTAAAGATACACTAGCATTTTCGGGTTGATATAAAAGCGTATTGGCTTTAAAATTAAAATCTTTTAGTTGTATATCTTCCGAATTAAACACATAGTTCACCAAGGTTGTTTTTCCGGTTTTTGCTGTAATTTGATTATTAGAGAAATCGATATGGTTTGCGGTAATCTTCCATTGTGGCCATTCGAAATTTGTAGATTTCTCGATAGTCGTTTCTGTAATTGGCTTTAATTGCTGAAATCCTATAACGGAATTTCTTAGTTGGAAATCGGTTATCGTAACCACTTGTTCTTCTAAATCTAAAACAGGCATTTGTAGATGTAATGCATCCAAGAATACATTTAAGTCCAGTTGGTCTGGAGTAGCATTATAAGAAATCCGCGTATTATTGAAGTCCAAATTTTGGATAGCAATTAATGGAGATTTGGTTTCTGGTTCTTCTGTATTGGTAATAAATGGTTTGGTTTGCTTGTAGTTAATCACACCATCTGTAAGTTCTATTTTATTAACATCAAAACCCATCTGCTCTAAATCTATAGCATTGGTTTCTACATTAAGGCTATTTAATCGAATGTCACTCTGCATCCCTAAATGAGCATCTTTGTATGTTACATCTATATCTTTAAGATGTAGTTTTCCTAATGTGATTTTTATAGGCTTTCCAGAAGTTGAAACAGTTGTAGTGTCTTCCGTAGTAAAAGCATCCAATAAAAATTGATAATTAAAGCTAGAAATGCTATCCTTTCTGTAGACATTTGCTTTTAAACCTTCCCATTCTAATGCCTTTAAATAAAACTCATCTCCTTTAATTAAAGGCAATAAAGCTACAGAAGCTTCCATGTTTTTAGAGTAAACTAAAGTATCTCCTTTGATATCTTCTAAATAAAGCCCTTTAAGAAGTAGATTACCAGAAAAAGTAAGGTATAGTTTATTAATTTCAACTTTTGTATTGGTTTTATTAGAGACATAATTGGTTGCTTTGGTTACAATAATGTCTTGTCCCCACGGACTTCTTATAAATAATATAAGCGCAACAAAAAGTACAAAAAGAACTAGAATCGTTCTTTTAACGATTTTCCAAAATGAAGATTTTTTATGCACCTTTTTCGGCTCCATACACTAGCTCAAGTATTTTAGGTAAATAGCAATTTAACGTATTTATTTTATTTTTAATTGTAATGTATACGAAATCCAAATTTACGTCTTTGATATTAAAACAAAGCGTATAGAAATGTTAATAAAAGGGTTTGTCTTTTTTATAAAACATTTATTGGTAATCGCTAAATCATCCATTATTTATATACATAGGATAACGGTACTACGTCTTGGATTGGAATGTCTTACATAAATACCAATTGAAAATGTTAGGACAGATTCATTTTTAGGTATTTCATTCGTATAGTAGATAGGAAAGCGTTAATCTATATTGGGAAAGTAGATTATGAAATAATACGTTAGTTCGAGTTCGTGTTAAAAAAACATTTTTTATATATGTTAATTTGGTTCTAGTTAGGGATAATATAAACTTGATTGGTTGTGGTAAAGGGGAGTACATTAGAGAAAAAATAGTAATCAATAAAACGACTATGTACAAACAGAGTAAATTAATCTTCAGAAATATTGCTTTTTATACCTTATTACTAATGTTCTCTTTTTCTTACGCTCAAGTAGGTGTAGGCAATTCCGATCCAAAAGCGACTATAGATATTACCGCATCTAACCAAGCAGCTCCATCCAATGCAGATGGGATATTGATTCCTAGAGTAGATGCTTTTCCTTTAACTCCTCCTACGGCTGCACAACAAGGTATGCTAATATATCTTACTACTCCTGTTGATGAAAAAGGCTTTTACCATTGGGATCAACCAACTACAAGATGGATTCGACTTTCGAGTATCGAAAAAATAAATGATCTTTCTGATGGTAAATCGGATGTGGATGGCACGGATGATGGCTCTTCTGTTTTTATTGGGATTGAAGCGGGTGAAAATACAGATAGTGATAATAGGAGGAATGTTGGATTAGGTTATAGAGCCCTGCAAGCTAATATAACGGGGTTTGGTAACACAGCGCTGGGTCAAGTTGCTTTAGCATCCAGCACTGGTAATGCGAATACAGCAGTTGGCGCTCAAGCTTTGCATGTTAATACTGCAAATCAAAGTACAGCTGTTGGGTATCAAGCGCTTTTTAAAAATACAACGGGTACATTTAATACCGCAACAGGTTGGTCTGCATTAGTAAATAATGTTACAGGTGCTAATAATTCTGCTTTTGGTAATGGTGCTTTATTGAGTAATACTAATGATGATAACTCTGCATTTGGATATTCGGCATTACGCTTAAATACTGTTGGTTTCGGGAATTCTGCTTTTGGAAGCCAGGCCTTAAACGCGAATACTTCAGGAGAGAATAATACAGCAGTTGGTAGTACAGCACTGAATAAGAATTTAGATGGAGATAAAAATGTAGCGATTGGAAATGGTACACTGTTTTCAAATACAACGGGTAGTCAAAATAGTGCTGTTGGAAGCTTAACAATGACATCAAACAAAACAGGTAACTATAACTCGGCGCTTGGTTATAATGCCTTAAGTGATAATACTTCAGGAGAGTCTAATACTGCTATTGGTCAGGCAGCACTGCTGGAAAATCGAACAGGGTCTAACAATGTAGCCGTCGGTAATGGGGCATTGCGTAAAAATAGAAACGCAGATGATAATACAGCTATTGGACGTGGAGCAATGTTTGATACTACCTCAGGTGCAGAGAATACGGTAGTAGGTGCAACCGCTGGATATGCACTTACTGGTAATAATAACGTATTTATAGGACGTGAAGCAGGTCGGAATATTAGGGGTAATGCTAACGTGTTTATAGGATATAATGCGGGTTTCTTTACAGCTGCTAATTCTACAATTTCTTCTACATTACTTATTAATAATTCTAACGGAGCAATACCTTTAATTTATGGAGATTTTGCCACTAACAAAGTAGGTATTGCTAAAATAGCAACAACGCATGCTTTAGAGGTTAATGGTACAACGGAGGCTACACAGTTTAAAGTTTCTGCTCTAAATGCAGCTCCGGCAACTTCGTCATCTACAGGTGCACAAGGAGAAATTCGAGTTACAGCAACATATATTTATATTTGTACAGCCACTGATACTTGGAAGCGAGTACAGTTAGATGCAACTGCTTGGTAAGGCGTTTATGATTTGTAATTTAGAATCTTTAACAAGGTTTCTAATTAAGAATATTATAGTATATATGTTTTCTGAAAAGCGATAGGAACTCGGTTCTGAAGGTTTAGATTTAAGACGTTTTGGATATTAACACCAAGTATTTTAATGATACCTGTACCTAATCGTACTGCAGTGTTTTATTTTGAAGAATTTCTTAGAACGATATCGGTTTCTACGGTTTCTGATGTCGTATATGCAATTTTATTTTCTAATTTATTAATTAATAAGGTAGCAGCTTTTTCTCCAATAATTTCTCCGTGTCTACTAATTGTACTAAGCCTAGGATTGGAATGTCTTGCAAGAATGCCGTTAGAAAATGCTAAAACAGATAAAGTTTCTGGTATTTTTATTCCTTTTTGTTGCGCTACCTTCATGGCAGCTATTGCAACAGATTCATTAGATGTAATTAAAGCATCAAACGAATGATTAAATAAAGGTTTTACAACAGCCTCATGTTTTTTATAATACATTTCATGTGTTGTAATAATGATGGCATCCTGTTTTTTGAGATTGTTGCTTTTTAAACCAGCTAAATAGCCTTCATATCTAGATTTTCCAATACTTAAATTTATATCGGTGGAAACAAATGCAATCTTTTTGCAACCCTTGTTTTTTAAATAATTAACAGCGTTAATAGATGCCTTGTAATCGTCTGTAATTACTTTGTCGCAATTTATTTCTGCAACAACACGATCAAACATTACTAATGGGATTGCTTTTTCTAGACAGGCGTTTAAATGTGTATAGCTCTCTTTTAATTGGGTTTCTTCAGAAATAGAAATAATAAATCCATCCACAACACCTGTCGATAACATTTCTATAGTTTCAATTTCTTTTTGAAGAGATTCGTTGGAAATACACGTAATTACTCGGTATTCTCTTAGAGAGGCAATTTTTTCTATTCCTTTTAATATTTGTGCAAAGTAATAGTTAAGCATGTTTGGAATAATTACTCCAATAGTCTTCGTCTTTTGATTTTTTAAACTTAGCGCATTAAAATTAGGGGTGTAATTTTTTTCTTTGGCGTATGCTTTTATTTTTTCGGCTGTGGGTTTGCTAATTTCTATACTGTTATTTAGTGACTTAGATACAGTAGAAACGGAAACATTGAAGTGTTTAGCAATGTCTTTTAGTGTGATTTTTTTCATGTTTCCGAAATAAGTACGCTTTAATTAACTGTAGGTTTGCTTGGTGAAAGCTACACCTTTTTTTGCTGCTATTAAATTTTTCTATAGTTCTGTTCCCATTTCCATGAAGAATCAATCATTTCATCCAATCCTTTTTCGGCAATCCAACCTAGTTTTTCTTTCGCTAAATTTGTAGCAGCATAAAGTTCTGGAACATCACCATCTCGACGGTCTGTGATTTCATAATTAAGTTTGGATTTCGATACTTTTTCAAACGAATTAATAACATCCATCACAGAATAGCCAATACCAGTTCCAAGGTTAAAGGTTTCTAGGGATTTTTCATTCGCGTTGTCAAGTAATCGCGTTACGGCAATTACATGGGCTTTAGCCAAATCTACTACGTGGATATAGTCTCTAATTGGTGTGCCATCTTTAGTAGGATAATCTTTACCAAAAACCATAAGTTTTTCTCTTATTCCTGCAGCAGTTTGCGTGATATAAGGCATTAAATTGTTAGGCGTTCCATTAGGTAATTCCCCAATTAAACCAGAAGCATGTGCACCAATAGGATTAAAATATCTGAGCGATATTGCTGAAAATTTTGCATTTGAATTGGTATAATCTTCCAGTATTTCTTCCGCAACTTTTTTCGTGTTTCCGTAAGCAGAAAAAGGGCGTTGGGTTTCATTTTCTTCGGTTATTGGTAACGTTTTTGGTAAGCCATAAACCGTAGCAGAAGAAGAAAATATGAAATTATTAATCCCGTTTTCGCTTTGTGAAATTAAAGTGTTTAAAAGGGAGTAAAAATTGTTTTGGTAATATTTTAAAGGATTGTCAACAGATTCCCCCACGGCTTTGTGTGCCGCGAAGTGTATCACCGCATCTGCATCTGCATGTATTTTAAAAACCTTCGCAGTGGCTGCGCTATTTTTTAAATCGATTTCTACAAAAGCCGGTTTTACGCCAGTAATTTCTTGTATTCTTTCAATGGTTTCTTCAGATGAATTAGATAAATCATCAAAAATTAAAACTTCAAAATTGTTTTGAATCAATTCTATAACGGTATGCGATCCAATATAACCACAACCTCCTGTAACAATTACCTTTTTTTTCATTTCAAATGCATGTTTTAATACCGTGCTAATTTACAAAAAAATATAAAATTACCAACCAGTACCTACTAGTTTATTTTTTTTCTTTACATTTGTTTATGAATCTGATAAAAATTTCTAAAAAATCAAGTGTACCAAAATATAAGCAAATAGTGGATGCCGTGGAGCATGCTATATTACATGGGGATTTAATTAAAGGAGATAAACTACCTTCTTTAAATAGTATCAAGAATAGAAATTCTATATCTAGAGACACCGTTTTAATTGCTTATAATGATTTGAAAGCGAGAGGCATCATACAATCTATTGTTGGTAAAGGGTATTATGTTTTAAGTGAACATGTACATATTTCTCAAAAGATTTTTCTGCTATTTGATGAGTTAAATTCGTTTAAAGAAGATTTATATAATTCCTTCATAAATAATTTAAGTAGTGAAATTCAAGTAGATATTTTCTTTCATCATTTTAATTTTAACATGTTTGAAAAACTGATTAGCGATAGTATAGGTAATTATAATTACTACGTAATTATGCCTGCCAATTTTAAAAACGCGAATACTATTATTCAGCATTTACCTTCAGATAAAGTCTATATTTTAGATCAAACACATTCGGATTTAAAAGCATATCCTTCTATTTTTCAAAATTTTGAAAGTAATATCTACCAGTCGCTTCATGCTGGTATGGATCTCATTAAAAAGTATCATAAAATAGTATTGTTGTTTCAAAGTGAAAAGCAACCAAAAGGAATAGTTACCGGTTTTTTGCGTTTTTGTAAGGATAATAATATGGAAAATGAAGTGATCGCTTCTTTAGAAAATAGAACCCCTTTAAAAGGAGAAATATATTTTGTTTTAGATGATAAAAATCTAATTCGAATGCTAAAAAAGATTAAATCAGAAGTATTAAAACTAGGAGAAGAAGTAGGTATTGTATCTTATAATGATACTATTTTAAAAGAAGTAGTAGCAGAAGGTATTACCACCATTTCAACCGATTTTAATGCGATGGGAAAACGCTTGGCGGAAATGATATTGAATACAGAACATTTACAAGAAGAAAATCCGTGTCATCTAACTATAAGAAAATCTTTATAATATGTTTCAAATAAAAACACATGCTAAAAAGGACTTAAACTATGTGGAATTATATAGTCCGGAAGGAAATTCAGTAGCAAGAATTTGTTTAGATGAAGGAGGAAGACTAGACCTATTGACTTTAAATAAAGCACCTTTAATTACCCTAAACAATGCGTTTCCATATAAAGAATCGTATGCTTCTTCCATTTTATTTCCTTTTGCAAATAGAGTAAAGGATGGTATATATTCTTTTGAAAATAAGACATATAATCTAGGCTGTAATGAGGAAGATAGAAATAATGCATTACATGGATTAGTATATGATAAAACGTTTAAAGTGATTAAAAAGGAAGCATCCTTAAATTTCGCAAAATTAGAATTACAGTATAAAGCTATAGGCAAAAATGCAGGGTTTCCTTTTGCATATAATATCCATGTTATTTATAAAATGTCGCAAAACGGTCTTCGCTTAAAATTGAAGGTAAAAAATACAGATACTACCTCTTTCCCTTTTACTTTGGGGTGGCATCCTTATTTTTTGTCGGATGACTTATATAATAGTTCTGTCGCTTTTGATAGTAAAATGCAAATGGAAAGTGATGTTAGAATGATAACTAAAGGTACTTCCGCATTTAGCGCACCTATGCCATTTCAAATAAAAAAGAATGCACTGGATACTGCATATCACTTAGATGAAAATAGGGTAATATTCAGGACACCTAAGTATAAATTGAGCATGACATCTTCGGCCAAAAACAATTACTTGCAACTTTATACGCCAAATATTTTAAACCTTATTGCAATAGAACCTACAACAGGTGTTTCAAATAGTTTAAATAATAAAATAGGATTACAAATACTAGAACCAGGACAGACCTATAAAGTATCATATGTACTGGATCTTGAAAATAATTAAAAGCATCTAGTCTAAAACGAAATAAAATGAGCAAAAAGCTAATTAAAGAAGTGAAAAAAAGTTTTGAAGAGCATTTTAAAACGAAGCCATTAATGGTGTTTGCACCAGGAAGAATAAATCTTATTGGAGAGCATACAGACTATAACGATGGTTTTGTTTTTCCTGCAGCAATTAATAAAGGTATTGTACTAGCAATTCAAAAAAATAAAAGAGATACAAGTACGGTATTTGCTATAAACAAAAATGACTTTTACGAATTTAAACTTAAAGATCTTCAGCCGATAGAAAATGGTGGTTGGCGTAATTATATTTTGGGAGTCGTTGGCGAGATTTTAGACTTAGGGCATGCATTAGAAAATTTTGACATTGCATTTGCAGGTAATGTTCCTGGTGGAGCTGGTTTGTCGTCTTCTGCAGCTTTAGAAAACAGTGTGGTTTATGCTTTAAATAAATTATTTAAGCTAAAGCTAACCAAAAAGCAAATGATACTTATTTCACAAAAAGCAGAGCATAAATATGCAGGTGTTAAATGTGGTATTATGGATCAATATGCGAGTATGTTTGGTATTAAAAAAAGTGCTTTGCTTTTAGATTGTAAAACGGTTACTGCAACACCATATAAGATAGATTTTAAGGATTATACACTGATGCTTATCAACACCAATGTAAAGCATGATCTATCTGAAAGTGCTTATAATGATAGAAGGTCTGTTTGCGAAGCTATATCTAAAAAACTAAATGTTAACGCTTTAAGAGAGGTAAGCATTGAAGATTTAAATGGAATTAAAGAGGATATCACAGAAGAAGACTACCAAAAAGCACTGTATGTTATTGAAGAAAATTTACGTGTTCATGCGTTTGCAAAATATATTGATACCGGTGATTTAGAGATGTTAGGTGCTTTACTTAATCAATCGCATAACGGATTAAGTACACAGTACAAAGTAAGTTGTGAAGAGTTAGATTTTTTAGCCACGCTTGCAAAAGAAAATCAAAATGTGTTAGGAGCCAGAATGATGGGAGGCGGTTTTGGTGGTTGTACCATAAATTTGGTATTGAAAAGTGAATTTAAAAATTTTAAAAAAGAAGCTTCAGATAAATTTCAGAAAAGGTTTGGGAGAACTTGTAATGTATACAAAGTAAAACTTTCCAAAGGAACAAATGTTATATAATAAAAATCAGAATACAATGAATTCTAATTTACAAGAGTACTCACACAAACGATTTAATATTTTAACAGGAGAATGGGTTTTAGTTTCTCCACATAGAGCAAAACGACCTTGGCAAGGTCAAAATGAAGCTGTTCAAGAAGAACATAGACCAGCACATGATCCTTCTTGTTACTTATGCGCCGGGAATACTCGTATTAATGGAGAACAAAATCCAGAGTATAAAGACGTGTTTGTTTTTACTAATGATTTTGCAGCATTACAAACAACTTCGCCTACATTTTCTGTAAATGAAGGGTTGTTTAAGGCAGAAAGCGAACAAGGAATTTGTAAAGTTATTTGTTTTAGTCCAGACCACTCTAAGAGTTTAGCAGATATCGAAGTTGCTGACATTAATAAAGTGGTAACTACTTGGCAAAAGGAATACTTAGAGTTAGGAGCGCATGCCATGATTAATTACGTACAAATATTTGAAAACAAGGGAGCAGTTATGGGTTGTAGTAATCCGCATCCTCACGGACAAATATGGAGTCAGTCTACCTTACCAAATGAAGTAGAGAAGAAAGACAAAAATCAGGAAGCGTATTTCGCAAAGCATAAATCTAGTTTGTTAGGCGATTATTTGAAACAAGAATTGGAAGCTGATGAACGTATTATTTATCAAAATGAAAATTTTGTAGTACTAACCCCATTTTGGGCAGTTTGGCCTTTTGAAACCATGATTGTTCCTAAAAAACAACATGCTAATATTGCGGAAATTTCAGCAGAAGAAAGTTTAGATTTTTCGGAAGCTATTTCGAAAATAACAAAAGCTTACGATGCGTTATTTGAATGCTCATTTCCGTATTCTAGTGGTATTCATCAATCACCAACTAATGGAGAAGCGAATAAACATTGGCATTGGCACATGAGTTTTTACCCACCATTATTGCGAAGTGCAACGGTTAAAAAATTTATGGTAGGTTATGAAATGTTTGGTTCTCCGCAACGCGATATCACAGCAGAACAAGCAGTACATAGGTTAAAAGCATTAGTAGTTTAAACCTTTTACGGTTCAACACGTCTTAGTATATGTAATTAAAGCGCTTTAATATGAAAAGGAAACAGATACAGCATTTATATTTTAGGGCAGGTTTTGGGTTAAATAATACCGAACTTTCTAAGGCGTCCTTAAAATCTAAAGCAGAAGTTGTTTCTGATTTATTTTTAAAGTCCGAAAATTTTGAGCCTATTACGATGGACTTATCCGAGTTTGACGACTATATAAATATGTCTAATGAGGAAAGAAAAAACAACGAAGAACTATATAGAGCACTCATTAAAAAAAGCAGACTAAAAGTAAGAGCACTAAATAGTGTTTGGTTGCATAAATTAAGAGATACAGATGCGGTTTTAAATGAAAAATTAACCTTGTTTTGGGCTAACGTTTTTGTTTGTAAAGACAATCATATCATTCATGTCTTAAAATATAACAATACTTTAAGAACATACGCATTGGGAGATTTTAAAGCATTTGTAAAAGCAATTGCAAGAGAAGCTTCCATGAGTAAATATCTAAATAATAGGCAAAATGTAAAATTAAAGCCTAATGAGAATTTTGCACGAGAACTGATGGAGCTTTTTACATTAGGTCTTGGTGAGTATACAGAACAAGATATAAAGGAAGCTGCACGTGCATTTACAGGATGGAGGTTCGAACAAAATGGAGATTTCACCTTGAATGCGAAGTTTCATGATTATGGGGAGAAAACGTTTCTTGGTCAAACAGGTACTTTTGATGGTGACGATATCATCGATATTATTTTACAACAAAAAGCGTGCGCGCGTTTTATTTGCACAAAAATATATGCCTATTTTATTAATCCTAAAATAGATTCGGCTAGGCTAGAGGAGTTAACAGAAGTGTTTTTTAAAGATTATAATACCAAAACGCTAATGCATTACATATTTTCATCCGATTGGTTTTATGAGGAAGAAAATATTGGGGTTAAAATAAAATCGCCCATGGAGTTGTTTGTGGGGATTCAAAAAATTGTTCCTTTAAAATTCAAAAAACAGAACCAATTACTTTTCGTTCAAAAATTAATGGGACAAGTGTTACTAAATCCACCAAATGTAGCAGGTTGGAAGCAAGATAGAAATTGGATAGATAGTAATACCTTAATGTTTAGATTAAAATTAGCATCTGTTTTATTAAATGGACATGTTATAAATATAGATGAAAAAGGGGAGTTTGAAGATGCTTTTGAAGAGTACTATGCTAAAGAGAAAAATAAGGATAGATACTTAAAATTAGAATCCTCTTGGGATAACTTTAATCGGAATTATAAAAATTTAGAAGCAGACATATTACAAGAATTATTAATTATTTCTCCAATAGATAAAGACACACAAGTAATGCTCTCTAATCTGTTTAAAAAGGAAGTAAAGGAGTATTTAATACAGTTAATGTCTTTACCAGAATATCAATTATGCTAAACCGTTTCAGATGAAAAGAAGAGATTTTATAAAGCAAAGTAGTTTAGCAAGTAGTTTATTGTTTGTTCCAAGTTTTGTAAAAGCTTTTGAAAACAAAACGGCGCATACATTGTCTCAAAAAAAACTGGTAATTATTCAATTGTCTGGAGGAAACGATGGCTTAAATACAATCATTCCTTATAGAAATGATATTTATTACAAAAGCAGACCTAAGTTGGCGGTTTCTGCTTCAGATGTAATGAAATCTTCTAACGATTTAGGTTTTCATTCTTCCTTAAAAGGGTTGAAAAATTTATATGATAAAGGCTATCTATCGGTAATCAATAATGTAGGTTATCCAAATCCGGTACGTTCGCATTTTAGATCTTCTGATATTTGGCATACCGCCAGTGGAAGAGAGGACGTAATAAATACGGGATGGTTGGGTCGATATATAGAGCATCATGGAAAAATGCCTTATTCCGGAATAGAAATAGACGATAGTTTGTCGTTAATTTTAAAAGGAGAAAGCATGAATGGTATCGCAACAAAAAACCCTGAAATATTATTTAAAAATATGGATACGCCATATTTTAATAAAATATTAGATTACCAAACCAGTGCACATTTAAGTGAGCATAATCTAGGGTATTTGTACAAGACAATGATAGAAGCAAAGTCGAGTGCCAAATATATTTTTGAAACTACTAAAACCTATTCTAGTGCAATAGAATATCCAAACAATCCCTTTGCAAAACAGTTAAAAACGACTGCACAATTTATTAATTCGGGTATAGATAGCCAAGTATTTTATGTGTCTATGGGCGGATTTGATACGCATGCCAATCAATTAAATAGACAAAGTAAACTATTGAAAACGTATGATGATTCGATTACTACTTTTATAAAAGACTTAGAAAAGAAGGATACCTTTAAAGACACGCTGGTGTTAACTTTTTCAGAATTTGGAAGACGTGTACAACAAAATGCAGCGGGAGGAACCGATCATGGTGCAGCCAATAATGTATTTGTTTTAGGAAAACATTTAAATAAACCAGGATTTTATAATGAAGCTCCTAATTTATTAAATTTAGATGCTAATCAAGACATCCAGTATTCTGTTGACTTTAGAGAAATATATGCTACTATTTTAGAAAATTGGCTAGATGTAAATCAAAAGCCTATTCTTAATAAACCGTTTACCGCTCTAGACTTTATTTAATTTTATTTTTCAGCCTTTGCCATCTCTTTATGGCAACAGTTCTAAACCCCATATGGTCAGATCCAGAATCTTGACTAACACCCATTTTCTATTTGATACGGATTTCCAGGGCTAAATGCTTTTTTTGGTCCTTTTCGGTTTTCTATAAGATTGGAAGTATCTAATTCATTATAGTAATTATTATTCTATAAAGCATCAAATTTATTTTATCCAGGTTGTAGTAAAAATGTAACACCTTATTATAAGGTATACTAAGTTGGGTTTTTCATTTACAGATAATTAAGTGTTAGTCTATGGTAATATTAAGGAACGATACATCTCCTATAAATATTAATTTTACTTGTGAATAAAACACATAAAACCAATAACTTAAATTTTTTATTATGAAAAAAAATTACATTCTTTTCTTAGCTTTTTTATCCTTAACATTTTTCATGAATGCACAATCAGATATTGAATATACTTTTGATGCTAATTCATTTGAAGGATGGACACAAGGAGGAAGTGGTGGTGCTTTTGCTTCTACTTTTACAAATAATCCAAATGGAGAATTAGAAATTAATTGGACAGCAGATGCATCTACAAAAAACATTGTTATGTATGGTGATGCCGCAGTTCAAACATTAAATGCAGACGATTATAAATTTATGCAATTAAGAATTAGTAACACATCTAGTCAAATTAACGTATTAAGAATTAGAGGTAGAGTTGCAGGCTTGAATGGTTTTCCTACTTTTATTGATGTTCCAGTTACTACAAATGCAGCAGGTGAGTTTTCTACATACAATTTTGAGATTACCAGTAATGCATATGCAGGAACATTAGATAGATTACAGGTTGTATTTAGAAAAAACGATGGTAGTGTAATTACAGATTCTGGTACTATTGAAGTAGATAATATTTTGGTTTCTGCATCGAATACATTATCCGTAAACCAGTTAGAAGCTTTTGCTTTTACTATGTATCCTAATCCAGTAAAAAATAAATTAAATATTACTTCTAAGGAAGCAATTACAAAATTAGAGGTAATTGATTTATTAGGAAGATCTGTATTAACCGTTAATGAGGTTAGTGATTCTGTAGATATATCCTCTTTAACTAATGCGATGTATCTTATTAGAGTAACATCGGAGAATGGTATTTCTACTAAAAAGTTTATAAAAGAATAGTGCAATTACCTTTAAAAGGTTGGTTAAAGAATACAATCAGCAACAACCCATATTTAAATTAATTATCCATTAAAACAATTTATTATGAAAAAAAATAACACTTTACTTATAGTTGTTCTTGCTTTTTTTGCTTTGAGCTTAAATGCACAAACAACCATTATTGATGATGATTATACAGATGCTTCTTATGATGCTGCAGCTGCTCAATCCAATTTAGAGGATCATCCAGATTGGTCCGCTGGACATAATGTCCCTAACGGACCTCCAAATACAAAAACATGGAGTGCTAATGGTGCTGATCAAATAAAAACACAAACTAATTTTGCTTATGCTATCAATCAAACACCTATTACGGGAGTAGCGGGAGATGTAATCACTATTACAGTTGTAGCGCAATTGGGTAATAACCCTCAAATCTTTAATGCTACTGACGCAAACAAGCAATTATATGTTACAGGTTTATCTCCTGTTGCAACAATTCCTGCAGGTCAGGTAGGTAATATTCTTGGACAAAATCGTGATGGCGTGTTGGTAAGATCTGACGGGCCAGGTGCTAGAGTTTTTTTGAGTGATGGTGGACCATCAGGTTTTGGTACACAACCAGAAATTAGTACAGCAGATAAATCTGCTTACCAAATTATAATAGAATATACGCTTGGAGCTGATTCGGGTTCATCCACTAAAACTGCTAGAATAAGAAATCTAGGTTCTAATGAAACATCTCCAATTGGATCTGCTAATAATGGAATTAGACCTGATGTTTATACAGCATTGACTGGTTCTGGAGCTTATTTCTTTAATTGGGGTCTTGGATTTGTTGTTGCGGGAGAGATTAATATTATTTATAATAATAGAATCCTAGTTACGAAGAACATACCATTACTTTCGACTGAAAACTTTAGTGCTTTTCAGTTTGAAATGTTTCCAAATCCGGTACATGATGTGTTAAACATTAAAACGCAAGAAACTCTTGAAAAAGTAGAAGTACTTGACTTATTGGGAAGAACGGTATTAACGGTTAATAAAATTGGTTCATCTATAGATGTTTCTTCTTTAAAAGCTGCCATGTATGTAGTTAGATTAACATCAAATAAAGGTGTGTCTACTAAAAAGTTTATTAAGAATTAAGTATAGAATTAGTCTTTATAAAAAACTCCTTTTACATGTTGTAAAAGGAGTTTTTTTATGTTTAAAAATCGCGTTAATTGTTTGTTTGAAATTATTTATTTGAGATTACAGATAGTATAAATGTGGAGGTAAGGTATGTATATAATATTCGGTTTTGTTATTGGAGGTGAAGGTTCGTTTAAAAATATTAGGCACATCCATTATTAAAATTTGTTGGATTACACTGCTCATATTTTTTTAAAGAATTTCTATTAGGAAACGGTATACAAATAAAAATGCCTTTTACATCTTGTAAAAGGCATTTTAAATTCAATGTATAGGGCATTTAAATCGCTGTAGAAACACGTTTTTTAACTAGGTAATCATCTAGTGCTAAATGGGAACAATCGTGACCAATACCGCTGTTTTTAATTCCTCCATGAGGTAAGTAAATAGCGTATTTGACACCATTTATTTGTATTTCACCAAATTCTAAGTCTTCGGTAAAGCGTTCAATTCTTTTATGGTTGTTGGTAAAGATGTAAGAAGCTAAACCATATTCGGTATCATTTGCTAATTTTAGAACTTCATCATCTGTATCAAAAGACATTAAGCCAGCAACAGGACCAAAAGTTTCTTTGTTAAACAAGGTCATATCATGGTTCGCTTCAGAAATAATGGTTGGTTTTATCCAGTTTCCATTTTCTGGTAAGCCTTCAGGTATTTTATTACCATAGACTACTTTTCCTCCTTTACTTACTGCATCTTCAATAATATCGAACATACGATCTCTATCTTTCCTAGTAGCAACAGGTCCCATAAAAACGTCCGGATTTTCTTTTGTTCCAAATCCTATTTTTAATGCTGAAACTTTTTCTACATACGCTTTTAAAAACTTGTCATAGATATTTTTATGTACATAGATTCTATTCGCAGCAACACAGATTTGTCCCGTATTACCAAATTTTAAACCTACGGCTAAATTTAAAGCAGTATCAAAATCCGCATCTTCAAAAACGATGAAAGGTGCGTTTCCACCTAATTCCATTCCAAGTTTTTTAATAGAAGTCGTACTATCTGCAATAACTCTTTTTCCTGTTGCTGTGGAACCAATCATGGTTAATACAGAAGGAATGGTGCTAGTAGTTAACACGGTAGCAACTTCACTCACAGAGCCGGATAGAATGTTTACTACACCAGCTGGAAAATTAATAGCATGTAAAATCTCACCTACCATATATGTAGATAATGGCGATATTGCTGAAGGTTTTATAATAATAGAGCATCCGGAAGCTAAAGCAGGTCCTAATTTAAAACCAACGTTTAGTAATGGGAAATTCCAAGCAAGATATGCAACTGCAACACCTGCCGGTTTAGAAATCATTTTATGCGTATGCGTATTTTCGTAATCTGGTATTTGTTCCTCTCTGAGGTTTTTCATAGCATTAGGATACCATTCTAAACCATTTACTAATGCTTCAATATCTTCATAGGCTCCTGCATAGGTTTTACCCATTTCGTGAACCATAGCATTTCTTAGTTCATGCTCTTTTTCTTTTACAGCATCACTAAGTTTTTGCATCCATTGCGTTCTTTCGGCTAATGAAAGTTTAGACCAGTATTTAAATCCTTTTTGGGCAGCTACCAAAGCAGCTTCTGTATCTGCTTTACTAGCTTCGGCAATTTGTGCAATGACTTCTCCTGTTGCAGGACAAATAACATCTGTTTTTTTACCATCTAAGGCATCGACTAATTTACCGTCTATATATAGTTTTTTATAACCAAAATTATGGGTTTTCATAGGTGTTTTTATTCTTAAAAGGTTGTTTGCTTTGCTTTGTGTTCTTTGTCGATATATTCCATTAATACTTTCTCATCCACTTCCAGACCAAGACCAGGTCCAGTAGGTACTTCAATCATACCATCTTTCATTTTTATTTTAGGAAAGGTGAGACGTTCTCTTAAACCGTTTTCAGTTTGATCGTATTCTATTAAAAAATCTGGCGCTTTCATTCTACCAGGCATACATTCTAAATTGGAAATAAAATGTAATGCAACATGAATACCAATAGAGGTTCCCCAAGTATGAGGGACAACTTCAACGCCGTAAGTGCTTGCTAAAGCAGCAATACGTTTTGCTTCGGTTAAACCACCACTAGAACAAATATCTGGCTGTATAATATCTACAGATTTATTTTTTAGTAGTTGTTGAAAACCGAATCTTAAATATTCACATTCTCCACCAGCAATTGGAATGGACGTACTATTTCTTAACTCGTTATATTGTTCGTAATATTCGGGGGAAACAGGTTCTTCAAACCAACTAATATCAAACTGCTCTACTTTTTGGCATAGGGCTTTGGCTTCTTTTAAAGTATAGGCATGGTTAGAGTCTATCATTAATTGCATATCATCGCCCATTAAACCACGTATTTTCTTTATATTCTCAAAGTCTTCTTGTACACCTAATCCAACTTTCATTTTTATAGCTTTAAAACCTTGTGATTTGTATAAAGCAACTTCTTTTTCAAAATCTCTGGACGGGTTATCTGGATCTGTAAAATACAAACCTGTAGCGTATGGTTTGATTTTTTTTCTGTGTGCACCTCCAAGAAGTGTAGATATTGGTAGGTTAAGAATTTTACCTTTTAAATCCCAAAGCGCAATATCAATAGCGCTAATAGATGCTACTAATACTCCTCTTCTTGCATAATCTAGAGTTTTACGGTACATGGTACTCCATATTACTTCATTCTCTAATGGGTTTTGACCTATTACAAGTGGTTTTAAAAATTGTATTCCAGCTTCTAAAATAGCTGCTGGTCCATAGCCTTCTCCCCAACCAACTTGACCATTGGATGCCGTTACTTTAACAATACAAATACAACGTTCTGAGTATTCCCATTGTGAAAAGAAGAACGTTTTAGATAATTTATCTTTAAGAACAAAGGTTTCAATTTTTTCAATAATCATAATTTCAATTTAGTATAGTTAGTACTAATGGCATTTTATAAAAGCAACAAACAATTAACGCTATAATTAGGCCATTTTAATAATCTTTAAGCGTAACTTAATTATATACTTGTTCGTCTTCCATTAGTAATCTATACGCAACAGTTGAAGTTCTTGTTCTTACTCTAGTAGTTGTTCCAGACCCATCTATAGATGTTTCAATTGTAATTACTGCATCACTGGTAACATCCGGATTTTCATCGGTATCTGTAATTGTTTCTGTTCCTGCAACATCCGAATCGATAGTATTACTTCTAGTAGTTGTTACTGTGGTTATATCTATGGTTAAACCAAGAGTTGGTTCGGTAACACTTCTATCGTAATTAATAGTATAGTTATAATCATTGGTAACATCTTGCGTATCCGAAAAACTGGAATCGGAAGCAGCATAAGTTATATCATAATTTAAATCTGTAGAGTTATTAACTAAATTAATAGGGTCATACGCAACTGCATTTCCAAAGGATGTATAGTGGATTACTAAAGGTTTGTCTTTGTAGATATTAATTGCAAAAGGTTTAAAAGATTTATTTAATCCTTCTTGGTTAAAATTTGGGTTATCTGCAAGATTAGCTGCTATGTCTGTAAGACTAATTACAGGTACCAATTGTATATTGGATTCTTTAAAATTGTTTTCTTCATCACAGCTTGTAAAAGAAAATATAATAGTTAAAATGCTGATATATTTTATAATAGTTTTCATGTTCTTGGTATTTAAAATTATGGTCTTGGTTCTAATTCTACAAGTGATAAATCATCAAAATATAGTAATTGTGGTCCAGTAATTCCTGCATTATCTTCAGCTACAACTCTTAATGTAGTTCTATAACTTGCAGGTAAAGCAGTATCAAAGGTTATTGTTTGCGATACTTCTACCCATTCATTATTATTGATGGTTGATATATCAAATGTTGAAATATGTGTTACAGGATTTCCAAATTCCATTCGGAACGCATTTAAATTAGAATTTTCTTTAAAGACTTTATAAGAAACTCTGTAGGTTCCAGCAGCAATACCGCCTGGTTGCGAAAAACTAAATCCAAAAAGATTGATTAACGGAATGTTTTCTCCTGCAGGTAATTGATAACGCATACTAGCATCACCATCAAAAGAATTAGTTGTAACACGTTCCCATACCCAATCACCAAATTG
Source organism: Lacinutrix sp. MEBiC02595 (assembly GCF_053601555.1). NCBI lineage: Bacteria > Pseudomonadati > Bacteroidota > Flavobacteriia > Flavobacteriales > Flavobacteriaceae > Lacinutrix > Lacinutrix sp. MEBiC02595. Next base: position 273,715 of record NZ_JBSHNU010000201.1, read on the forward strand.
ACCATTACCTTGTCCGCCAGGGATGAAAAATTGAGCGGAAGCGTTAGCGTTATTAACGCCACCACCTGCGGTTTCAAAACTAGCCCAGCTAGATGTACCTCCTGGTAGAACGGAATCTCCAAAAAACATTTGTACGTTTTCAGGTCCAAAAGATTGAAGTACTCTTGTGTCTGTAGATGTTATGCCATCTGTTGCATTATTATAGGAAACAGTTATGGTGTCTGAATTATAGATTTGTTGTGCTAATGATAATTCTATAAAAGTAGCATTTGCACTACTTACTGCTACAGATTGCACAGGTATTATTTGATTAAATATACCAGCTTCTGCATTTGTAACGCTTACTGTAAAGTTGTCTTCTTGCCCTGAAAAGTTCACGGTCTCACCGTTTACTTGAAATGAGATTTTTTGACCTTCGTCTTCTTTTAATTGTCCACTAAACACGAAAGGTTGTGAAGAAGGTATTACATTAACTTTTAAAGGAATTAACTTGATTTCTGTAGCTTGTGGATCGGGTGCTTGTCTAAAAGATCTCATTTCACCTGTAAATGTTCCTAGTTGAAAAAAACGAACAACTGCGGTTACTCCTCCAACTTGATTAGGTGTACCTTCTGCAAATCTCCAAGATCTACCGTTTGGTCTACCTTCTGTTGTTAAGTCTGTAAAGGTTAGAGAAGAACCAGCTTCAACATCTACTGTTGGCCATGAATTTATATCATCCAATGTTGGCATATCTGCTTCGGTAACATTTAATATATCGACACCATCTTGCGATACTTTAAATGCGGGTTTAAGTTTTGCAAATACATCAAAAGTAAATGTAGTATCAATAACCCAAAGGTTTCCTTCTTGTACTGCATTCAATTCCCCTTCACTCGAATAATAAGTTACAGGTTCATTAAATTTATTATAAAGCCTTACGGTATTAAGCCCACTATTTCTAAAAAATACGTGTGCTTTTTTAGATGTTTTTACTAAACCAGCTTGGTTATCAATAAATGGAACTAAATCGTCGCTACCTGGTTCAAAATCTGCTTTAAGATAATGATTGCCTTCTTGAATTTGCCATTCGTGACTTGCAGTTCCTTGCGATAAATCGAAAAAAGAGATATGCGTGTCAATATTTATGCTAAAAGGGTTTTGAGCATCTTGATCCACTCCAATTGCCCAAGCTGTATCTGATAGCGTATCTGGTGCACTGTAATCTTGGTATTCGTCTTCATCACAATTCCAAAATAGAACCAAACTTAATGCTAATAATGTTATTCTTATTGTTTTCATAATGCTTTTAATTAATGTTTGGATTAGAATTTATTTCTGAAAAAGGAATCGGATAATCTCCATGTACTGCTTCAGAATAATTTAAAACAGAGGCGTCAAATTCATAATCCACAGTGGCATAAGGAACAGAAGGGATTTCTGCTTTTAAAGAAGGTTTGTTTCCTCTTGTAATAGTTTGTCCTTCTGAATTAATAAATTGAAAATCTACACCATAATAGGTGGCATTAGATAACTCTTGTAAGCGATCTTCAAAACTATAATTGTCAGATCTTTTCCAACGTTTAAAATCAAGATGACGAATGCAGTGTCCTTCGATAGACATTTCTAAAGGTTTTTCAATTCTCATGAGGCGTTGCATTAATGAGTTTGCCGTATAAGCTTCGCCGTCATAGGTTCCAGATAATGGTCCAGACGTACCTATTAACAACAGACCCCATCTTTTTCTAACTTGGTTTATTAAATCCATAGCATCTTGTACAGCTCCTGTTTTAATTTTACACTCTGCTTGCATTAATAATACATCTGCAAGTCTATTTAAGGTTACATTTTTACTAGAGTAGGGAGCACCTCCAGGAACATCACCTTCTCTAGCAAGTATATCATGATTTGTGTATTTTTTCCACCAAGCAAATCCCCAAGCCGTAGCATTAAAACGAGTATATTCACTTACCGTTCCATCTAAATAATAGGTGGTTTGGTTATCTTCTACAATAGCTATCATTGCTGAGGCACGAAGCGGAACGTTTCTTAATGTAGTTCCTGTATTAGGATCTTCATAGTAATTTCTTGTGTCTGAAGGATCCATTGGTTCTGATTTGTAATCATAAGCAATCCAAGCAGGACCAACTGCACCTCTTGTATTCGATGTTTGTTGATTTAACCAGTTGGTTCCAGATTCTCCAGTCCATGGCGGTAAATCTAATCTAACATTATCATTACTAAAATTAATTTCTAGAATTGATTCTTGATTAAATTCTCCTGCTGTAGTAAATAATTTATCCATATCATATTCTAATGAATAACCATGGTTGTTTATTACATCTTGAAAGTAAGGCATAGCTCTGGTGTAATCTAACTCATATAAATAGCTAGTTCCTAAAATGGTTGCAGCAGCACCAGAGGTAACTCTACTTGCATCATTATCTGGATATTCCCCTTTCATATAAAGGTTATCGTATGCAAATTGTAAATCTTCTCTTATAAAAGTTATAACATCTTGGGCAGAAGATAATGGTTTCGCAAAATCGTCTTGCGTTACAGGTACTGCGTCACGAATAACTATACTTCCTTTATTAAAAGTGGTATATAAGTAAAAATGAAATAGGCCTCGTAAAAAACGTGCTTGTGCCATTTGAGAGTTCCATTCCTCTTCATCTCCACCATTATTTTCTAGGTTATTTAAAGCCTCAATTACTTGATTCGCTCTAAATGCCCCTTGGTAGTTTATAGTCCATTTATCTGTAATTTCATTTGTACTACCCGTGTAGGTGTGCAAGTAGAAATCCTCCGTATTTTGAGGAGCAGGTCTACCATATCCTGGATATCCCATATCGGATCTTAGTATTTCTGCTATTTTATTTATAACAGCTGGGTGATGCAGCGTTTGGTATGTTGCATTTAATCCTTGGTTTGTTTGATTTAAATCTTTCCAAAAATCATTTTCCCCAATTTCATTTGGGTTGCTTACTTCAAAATAATCATCGGAACAAGAACTAATAGTCAGTACTACAACTATTAACATAATTAATTTTCGCATGGTATGTTTCATAATTATTATTTTTTAAAAGTTTAAGTTTAATCCTAACATATACATTTTTGATATTGGACCAGTATTTGAATCTAAACCTTTAGATAAAATACCTCCACCAACTTCTGGGTTATACCCTGAGTATTTTGTTAGTGTTAATGGGTTTTGTACTCTAACATAGAAGCGTAAATAATCTAGTCCCCATTTTTCTACTCTCTTTTTAGGAATATTGTATCCTAGAGATGCTTGACGTAATCTAACATAAGATCCATCTTCTAAGTAAAGATCACTGTTACCTCTATAATTTGGATGTCTTCTAATATCATTTTGATATGCAGGAATAGATGTTTCTGGGTTTGCAGGAGACCATTGGTATACTTGATCTTTATGTCTACCAAAACCATATGCCCAAGCATCAAATCCATTCATTACTTCTTGACCAAGTGCTGCATACCAATTCATAGAGAAATCAAAGTTTTTATACCTTGCTTCAAAGGTATAACCAAGCTCGTATTCTGGTAAACCACTACCGCTATAAGCGCGATCATTATCATCTATTGTACCATCATTATTATTATCTATAAAGCGGGTGTCACCCATTTTAGCATTGCTAACTATTTTTTGGTACGCTGCTAGCTTTTCTTCTGTATCAATGATACCATCTGTTTGGTATAAGAAAAAGGAAGCAGCAGGATAACCAACCGCTAGACGCGTGATTCTAGATTGGTCTGGAGCTCTACCTACTAATACAGAGGTGTTGTTTTCAATAAATTCTGTATCTCCATTAATCTTAGTTATTTCATTCTTGTTTGTCGTAAAGGTTCCGTTCATATTAATATTTACGTTACCTAGTTTTGCACGATAGCTGGCACCTAATTCTAAACCGGCATTAACCATATTACCAACGTTTAAAATAAGACTAGCATTTTCTCCACCACCAGCAGAAGGTGGGATTAAAATAGGGAATAGCATATCTACTTTTTTTCTGTAATAGTAATCTGCGGTAAGTGTTATTTTGTTTTTTAGAAAACCAAGATCTAAACCTAGGTTTTTTTCAGCAGTTGTTTCCCATGTTAATATTTCATTCGCAAAATCTTGTTGAATGGTACCTAAATTAATAGTTTCTGTTCCAGTGTCACCATTGGTTCCAAAATAGTTTATGTTTTGAACTAAACTTGGGATGTAGTTATATGGGGAAATTCTGTCATTTCCAATTTCTCCATAAGAAGCTCTTACTCTAAAACTGTTCACAGCACTTTTATAATTTTCCCAAAAATTTTCTTCATGAACATTCCAAGCTAATGCTATATTAGGAAAGATTCCAGAATTGTACTCTAATCCAAAGTTTGTAGATCTATCATTTCTAACCCCAGAGCTTAAGATATATTTATCTTTATAATTGTATTGAATTCTACCTAAAAGACTAAATCTTTTTTCAACATCTTCATAAGAACCTACGCTTTGTGTTCCTGTTGCTAGGTCTAAAGTTGTGCTACCTGGAAAAGTAACACCTGCACGTCTCGCTGAAAATGCTTCCTCACTATTATCTTCTAACTCGGTAAAAAAGGTAAAGGTTACCGTCTGATCTTCTAATAATTCTTTTTCATAAGTAGCACCTATGTTTCCAAATATGTTCGTTCTAAAAATCGTTCGGCTGTCTATATAACTGTTTTCTGGTTCACTTTGTAGTAGACCTGAGTTATTGTAGATTACTTGATAAGGTCTAATGATTTTTCCTATATCACTTATTTTAGTAAGACTTAAATTGGTTTGAAGATTTAAACCATCAATTAATTCATAATTTAATGTTACTGCACCAGAAATTCTGTTTCTTTTTAAATTATTTGTGGTTCTAAGACTTTCTAAAACCCATCCTAATCGGTTCACATCATCACCATCTTGGTTTAATTCTTCCACTATATTATTTATATCTAAACCATTTTGAGTTGGTCTGTAAACAATAGCTTGTGATAATAAATTTCCTTGTGGTATATCTCTGTCTTCTGTTACAAATGCTAAACTAGATTGGATGCGTAATTTATTTTTACTGTAAACCGTGTTAGCACGCATATTAAAGCGGTTAAAAGCAGAGTTTATTTGTAAACCTCCTTGGTCATATAAGCCCAATCCGACATTATATGTAATATCATCTGTACCTCCAGAAATATTTATATTATATGTTTGTGTTGCTGCTTGATCATTAAAAACCAAGTCGTTTAAATCGGTTTCATTTACAAAAGATGCTGGTTGTTGCAATAATTGTAAATTAACTTGATCATAAGTAGTGTTGTTCACATTTGCGGCAGATACAATGTCAAAATAGGTTTGCTCTACAGAATTCATTAATGGTACTGCCGAGTTTCTTTGTTGAATGGCATAACTTGCATTTGTTCGTACTCTTAAGGTACCAGGTTTACCTTGTTTGGTTGTAATTAAAATAACTCCTGTTCCTCCACGTACTCCATAAATCGCTGTGGAAGCAGCATCTTTTAGTACCGTTAAGGATTCTATATCTGTTGGTGGAATTCTTGGGTTACCATCTTGTATAATTCCATCTACAACATATAATGGTTCGTTTTGTCCTTCTGCAAGGGTAGAAATACCACGTATTAATATTTCAGAATCTCCACCTGGTAATTCGGAAGCAACAATGTTAACACCTGCAACTTGTCCTTGTAATGCGGAACCTACATCGGAGGTTACAATACTTTCTAGGTCATCAGATTTTAGTTGCGTTAAGGCTCCTGTAATTTCTTTTTTCTTTACCGTTCCGTATCCAACAACAACTACTTCATCCAGACTATTTTCATCTGGTTTTAAAATAATATTTATTTGAGCTGTTTCATTTACAGTTATTTGTTGTGTTATGAGTCCTAAGTAACTATAAATTAAGATGTCTCCTTTATTCGCTTCAATAGTATAATTTCCATCAAAATCAGTGATTTCTCCTTTATTCGTGTTTTTGATAAGTATCGTAACACCTGGTAGAGGAAAACCATCTTCTTCAGAGGTAATGTTTCCTGAGATTATTGTGTTTTGAGCATATATGTTAAAGCTGCAAAACAAAGCAAAAAGTATAATGGACAGAAGTTTTCCTTTTTGGTCTTTAGTTGATAAGGTTTTATGTTTCATTTAATTATGTTTTAAAGCCTGTTTAAATTAGTTTAATTATATTATAATTTCATTATTTTTTCGAAAGAAAGAGCGGTATCCGATTTTATTCTTAAAAAGTACATGCCAGCTGAAAAGTTTGAAAGATCTATTTTTTGAGAAGTCACATTTTTAGTTTGTATTTTTTTTATCGATTTTCCCGAAATGGATAAAACCTCTATTTCTACATCTTTATGCGTTTTACTAAACTGAACTGTAAAAACTCCTGTAGATGGATTAGGATATATTTTTAAATCTTCCTTAGTTACATGAGTAGTAGATAAACTAAGTTGGCCTAGAAAAATATTTCCCACATTACCACCAACGGTATAATCGCTTTTCCATAAGTAGTACGCATTATCTTCATTTAAATTCCAGTTCATGTAATTGTTTATGCTAGATCTTAATGTAGCAGCATCTCCAGAGGCATTACCAACATAAACTCCATAATTTTGATCATAAGGATTAGCAATATCTCCGCCTGTAACATCGATGTCAAAACCAACAAGAGCTGCAGGTAGCACGCAATAAGCGTTACCACCACCAATAGCCCATCCAGCAGCTTGTACACTACCACCATTATCTACGCCGTTAGTGTTTAATCCTGTAAGCCAAGCATTACTAGTATTATCTGGATGTGTAGCCGTATTTCCATGGTATATTAAAACGGAATCTCCAGCAGGAGAAAGGTCCCAATCACCATCTGTACCAAAGGTCTGTACGGTATTACCAACAGGGGTTTCTACACCACTAATAACCGTTGTAATAATGCCATCGCTGCCTAGTTTAAAAACGGTTCCTCCATTATGAGAACTTGTAGAAGTCCATGAAAATACATCGTCTATGGCATAAGGGCTTCCGCCACCTCCAAGATTAAAGGAGCCATCTGCCTTCCAACTACGGTTTGATAAACTAATGGAAGTTCCAGCATCAATATCTTTTAAAATAATAAAGGCTAATTCTCCTATGTTTTGTGCTGCAGCTTTATAACCTACAATAGCAACATCACCTGTTGTTAAAGTAGTAGGTACCGTAACATCTGAAATATTAATTTGTGCTGGTGTAGCATTTATAGATCCCACCGAGGTATTTGTTAATTGAATAATTACAGTTTCACTTATTTCTGCTAATCCATCTTCACTAGCTACAATGGTAATGTCTGTACTGTTAGTACCTTCATAAATTGTTAAAGTACCCGATAAAGTGGTGTAATCTGAACCATCTGTTGCCGCTTCACCACTAACTATATAAGTAACAATTATATCTTGGTCTGCATTAATACCAGTAGGTAGGCTTACGGTAAAAACACCATTAGTTGTGCCTTCTGTAGCGTCATTTACTCCTGCAATATTAATTAGATCTGTTTGTTGTATTAACGGCATTCCGAAAAAACCATCGTAATTAGGTAGCGTTCCATCATTCCATAAAAAACTATGTGGATGCCCGTTTCCTCCATCATCATTATCAAACCAACAAGGAGTTACATCTTGAAATTCGGATACCCAAGCAACACCAGAAGTTAGCATGTCGTCCACAAGTTGCTCTGCATTTGGTTCTGTACCTCTAATATTTGTTGTTTCCCCAGGATCTGTGATAATATTGTATAATTGAAAACCTGCTGTCGTGTTATTATTTCCTTTTTTAATTATTTTATAGTCTCCACGCATGATTGCTCCGTTTTGAAAACCACTTTGCGGACGCATTATATAAATAGATTCATTTGGTCTAGCGTTTTGATTCGTTTTAATTTGATTCATTACAGATTTTCCTTCCAACAGTTTCCCTGTAGGAACAGAAGCTCCTGCTAAATCTAAAAAAGAAGGATATAAATCAATAGACGATACTAAATGGTCATACGATTGTCCGGCAGAAAATTGATCTGGCCAATGTAATAACATTGGTACACGATGACCACCTTCATCTACGCTACCTTTACCAGCTGTAAGCGGATAATTTACAGCACCAGCTTGTCTTAATTTACCGCCATTATCACTCATAAAAATAACTAAAGTGTTATCTAAAATTCCATTTGCTACTAAGGCATCTTTTACCAAGCCAACACCTTCATCCATAATACTCACCATGGTTGCATATATAAGACGGTCTTCCACTAGTGAATCTCTGTATGCCTGATCGGTACCAGTCCAATTGTTAGGAATGTTCGCGTTTAAAATATCAGGACTATCTGCTACTACTGTAGAGAATGTACTACCAGAAGTTCCGTTACCATTTACAGCATTAAACGCATCTATTTTAGCTTGTGGTGCTTGTAAAGGAGTATGTGGCGCGTTGTATGCTAAATACATAAAAAAGGGATCGTCATTTGGATTTGTTGAAGCATTTACATGGATATAGTTAACAGCTTCTTCCGTCAATATATCTGTTAGGTATTCGTCATTATCAAACTCCGATGGATCGATATAGGCACCATTTCTTCTAAGAGGTACGCGATATTCATTAGTAGTATTGGGATTGTTAACCCATTGAGGTTCATAAGAAGATTCAAAATATTCATGCCCACCACCAAGCATTCCAAAGAAATGATCAAAACCTCTACTATTTGGAGTAAACTGTGTGTCTACACCTAAATGCCATTTACCAATAGCAGCAGTATTATAATCGTTTTCTTGTAAAACTTTACTGAAAAATTTCTCGTTTGTGGTTACCCCATCAAGATCGTTAACACCATTAGGTAAATTATATTGCGCACAGACTCTATGCGGATATACACCTGTTAATAAAGCTGCTCTACTTGGTCCGCAAAAAGGGTGTGCAACGTGTGCGTTTTTAGCAATTATTCCGTTAGCGGCAAGTGCATCTATTTGCGGGGTTGGAATAGCACCATAGGCAGCAGGGAAATCGGCTGGCCTGTTAAACCCAACATCTGTAAAACCTAAATCATCGGCGAAAATTAGAATAATATTTGGCCTTGTGTTTTCTGTTTGGCTAAACCCAAATGCAGATAACATCATGGATAGTATCGTTATGCTTACTTTAAAATTTCTGTTATTCATGAGCATTATTTTTTCTAATTATAAGTATAGTAGTTATTACTTATCAAATCTAAGCTAGTTATGCGAAAACGATTAAGTATATATTAACCTTAACTTGCTCCATATTAACTCATATTTAACAGAACGGTAATCCATTTTTATTATAATAACAGAAAATAACCTAGTGTAAACAGTAAAACCTGCAAACAATTAGCTTTTTTGAGCTAGCTGTTTACAGGTTTATTCATATAACTCTTAACAGAGTTATGACTAATTAATGTAAAGTATTACTTTACTTTTTTAAGTTCTTCTCTCATTTCGTCTAGCCAATCTTTCATATCTGCATATGCCTTACCAGTTAGCTTTGATAATTTATTGTGAAATGTTTTGCTAGCTTCTCTATTGCTTGCTTTCATTTCTTCTTTAGTGATATCTCCAGCTTTTGAATCTTGATTGCTTTTCATGTAAGCAGATACCATTTCTAGTCTAAACTCAGAAAGTTCGGCTTGTTGCTTATCATCCAAATTATATTCTTTAGCTGCTGCTTCAACAAAATGAGCGTTTTGTCTTAATTGAAATTTACCTTGTCCGAAAGATGTTGCTACGGTTACAAATAATAATAATAATGTTAAAACGATTTTTTTCATGATAATTTAAATTTAAGTTGTTAATGTTTTAGTTAGTAATCAATTTTTTTGCCAAACTCTAATGTATTCTATTTCAAAGTCAACAATACCATCCGCTTTCTTTCCTTCAGGACTTTTTGCTTCTAATTCTTCTTTGCTTTTTGGTACGTCGTGCCAAGGAAATGTTTCTTGATCTAGCCATAAGCTTATTGGTGTAGTTGCAACATAGCCATTGTAGTCCTCTGGTAAATCTATTTTCTTTCTGTTTTCTTTAGCCCATGCGGTTACTTCTTTTGGGGATACTTCAGAAAATAGTTTGCCATCTATATAATATTTTACACCATTTTCACTCCAATCAATTCCCCAAATATGAAAATCATCTGCAACTCTAAATCCTACATCTTTTCTTTCGGTGTAGGTTGGTTTGCCTGTTACAGGTTTATTCCAATCTCTAATAGACCACCATAGTTGACTATCTAAATGGGATTTATTAGAATTGCCTGTCCCTCCAAAAAGTTCAAAAAAGTCGAATTCTAGTTTGTCTCCCATAGACCAAAAAGCACTAGAAACAGGTGCGTCTGCAGCCTTACTTTTTATTTCTATATAACCATATTTAAATTCTCTACGACCTATTATGCAAGCGGTTGTGATGTTCTCGTAAGGCAACGCATCTCCGAAAATAGGTTTTCTTACTTCTTCAATAAATGGGAAATCTGGTTCCCAACGTGTTTCAAGTATCAATTTCCCTGCTTCTAAACGGTAGTTTTTTCCTGAAAATTGAGATGGAGCACGACCTGTCCATACTTTTTTATTTGGTTTGTCAGGATGTTTGTAAAAAGGCTTACCATCTTTAAATTTACCAACGATATACCATTTGTCTTCGTCCATAATAGAAGCGTCAAATTCATCGCTTACTTGCGTGTTTAGCTCCCAGTTACCAGTATTGTTTGGGTCTGATGCAGGATAAAAAGAATTATTTTGAATAGCATTTGAAGCGGAAGAATCTGTAACTGTACTTTTTTGATTTCCACATGCAAAGACAAAACTCATACTAATAGTTAGGGCTAAAAAGTGAAAAGGATTAGTCTTATTCATATGCTGTGTTTTATCTGTTATTTGGATTGCTGATTACAAATTTGATAATAATAAAAGATTGAATATTCTTAAAAATTACCCATTTCTAAATTGATATTACCCTTGCCAGTAGAGAAGAAGATAAAGAGGTAAAATAATGCAATAACAAGGTAAACTTTATTGTTTCAAAATAGTTGTAAATTGTGTTCTTTGGATGAAGAGATAATAGGGCTATTAATTAAATCCCTCTGACGCATCAAACAATGGCTATACCAAAATATTTTATAAGTTGTGATTGGGGAACCAGTAATTTTAGATTAACCTTAGTAAAGGGAGAGTCTTTAGAGGTTATACAAGAGCATAGTACAGAAAAAGGTGTGAAAGTTTTATATAATGCCTTTTTAGAACAAGATAAATTAAATCAAAGTGATTTTTTTGCAAATTATCTATTACGGCAGATTCAAGTTTTTCCTAAGCAATATCAAAACTGTTTAATCGTTTCGGCAGGTATGGTGACCTCTAATATAGGATTGCATAATATGGATTATGCGGAAATGCCCTTTGACAGTGAAGGTAAAAAATTTGTATCTAAAAAATTACAGCTTAACTATGGATTAGAAATTTTATTAATTTCTGGTGTAAAAAATAGTCAGGGCATGATGCGAGGAGAAGAAACGCAGGCCCTAGGCTTAGAAGAATATCTGAAGCCGTATAAAGAGGCTATTTTAATTCTACCTGGTACACATAGTAAACACATAACATATAGTAACGGTTTTTTTACCGACCTTAAAAATTATATGACTGGAGAGCTTTTTGAAATTCTTTCTCAAAAAAGTATCCTGTCTAATTCCATTATAAAAGTAGACAAAGATCATATTATGGATATCTCTTTCTTAGAAGGAGTGAAATTTGGATGCCAAGGGAAGCTAACAGAGCGATTATTCTCTATTAGAGCAAATGATTTGTTTGAAAATGCTACCAAAGAAGAAAACTATTATTTTCTAAGTGGATTACTTATTGGAGATGAGCTTTCTTATTTAAAAAACGAATCAAAAAATGTCTTTTTAGGCTGCCCTTATCCATTAGCCAATCTTTATAAAATGGCATTAGATGAAATTTTAGGTAAAAATGAATATGTTCTTTTTGAAAGTGAAATTGTGGGAAAAGCAATGCTTATAGGACAACAAAAAATATTAAAACAATATGACTAATACTTCTTTTTCTTGGGAATTATATTACAAAGCACCAATCGTAGGTATCGTTAGAAGCCTACCGAGTGAAACAGTTAAAAAGATTGCGGAAGCTTATTTAGAAGCTGGCTTGCACACCATTGAAATTACAATGAACACGGAAGGTGCTGCCGAAATTATTCGTGATTTAAGAACCTCTTTTCCTAATCTTAATGTAGGAGCAGGAACCGTTTGTAATATGGGCGATCTTACTAAGGCACTAGATGCAGGATCTCAATTTATTGTAACACCTATTATAGATGAAGAGGTGATTAAAACATGTGTTGCTAAAAATGTGCCTGTATTTCCTGGTGCATATACACCATCAGAAATATACAAAGCATGGACTTTAGGAGCTTCAGCAGTAAAAATATTTCCGGCAACACAACTAGGTCCGCAATATATTAAAGATGTATTAGCGCCATTAAATACCATAAAATTATTACCAACAGGAGGAGTTTCAAAAGAAAATATTAAAGCGTTTTTTGATGCTGGTGCAGTTGGAGTAGGTATGGGAAGCTCGTTACTAAATAAGAAATGTATTCAAGAGGAAGATTTTGATGGTTTAAAAAAATATTTTATTTCTATAAAAAATGAAATCCAAAGTTTTTTAAAATAAATAGCGACTATTTGGTTGTAAAACAGTAGGTTGTGGTTGTTCGTAGGCTTGTTTTTGACTGTTTAAAAGGAGCTGTTTTTTGTGTAAAGACCAAATATTAACATTTCAATAAATTTATGTTAAATAATTATCAAATTATTTTATTTATATTTGATTATTATGAAATTGGTAATAAGAAATAACGACACACTCAGTAATAAGAGATTAAACACATACAAAAAGGTAGATCCTTGTTTGGATGAGCAGTGGCATTACCATGCAGAATTTGAATTATTATATATATCCAGTAGTTTCGGAATACGTTTTGTAGGTGATGACGTATCTCCTTTTAATCCAGGAGATTTAGTTTTAGTTGGTGCGTATTTACCGCATTTATGGAGAAATGATATGAAACATTATATCAAGGATGGTAAAATTCAAGAGCATGTGGAAACCATTGTTACCAAATTCACGAAAAATTTTCTTGGCGAAGATACTTTTGAGAATCCTGAATTTTCTGAAATTTCAAAACTTCTTAAAGAATCTAAATATGGTATTAGCTTTGGAAATAAAGTAAGTGCATCATTAAAAAAGGACTTATTGAAGTTACCAAGTTTATCTAGTACAAAGCAAAGCATTCAGCTTTTAAATATCTTAGATCAGCTTTCTTTAACTACAGATAAAGTACACTTATCTTCTACAGATATGCGTCAATATACTACGGAGAATTCTAAACGAATCGATAGTGTTATTAAATTTATTTCAGATAATTATTCTAAAGCGATTACTTTAAATGATGTCGCAGGAGTAGCATGTATGACCACAAACTCTTTTTGTCGTTTTTTTAAAAAAATGACAAATAAGTCTTTTACACAATTTTTAAATGAAGTTCGTATTAGAAATGCATCCCGTTTATTGGTGCAAGAAAATGTTTCTGTGTCTTCCGTATGTTATGCAGTGGGTTATAATTCGATAACAAACTTCAATAAACAGTTTAAACAAACCATGGGTACCACTCCAAAAAATTACAGACAATCCCTGTAAGTATTCAAACCGTATTCTTTTAAATAAAACGGCAATCCTTCCTTTTTAGGTTCTCTAGGAACCCAAATTATGTTACTATTTAATTATCAAGGTAAATCAGAGTTAATAGTTGGTAAGTTTGATAAAATAAATTGCGAATTTGTGACTAATTTTATGGTCATATAGATTATTAATAATTCGTAAAATGAAAAACTACTTTTTTATACTTCTTTTTCTATTGATTTACACATCAATAACAGCGCAAAAAAAACCGAATATTGTATTTCTTTTTGTAGATGACGCGGGTTATGCGGACTTTGGATTTCAAGGAAGTGATGTTATGATAACTCCAAATCTAGATAAACTAGCAAAACAAGGTGTGAAATTTACACAAGGCTATGTAACAGATGCTACTTGTGGTCCTTCTAGAGCAGGATTAATTACAGGGAAATACCAACAACGTTTTGGTTATCAAGAAATCAACGTTCCAAATTATATGAGTGAAAACTCAAAATTTTTAGGGGATGATATGGGTTTGCCATTGGATCAAAAAACAATTGCAGATTATTTAAAAACAGTAGGATATACCAATGCAGTGTACGGTAAATGGCATTTAGGAAATGCAGATCGTTTTCATCCTTTAAATAGAGGGTTTGATGAGTTTTACGGTTTTAGAGGTGGCGCACGAAGTTATTTTGGATACAAAAACTTTAATGGCGTGCACCATGATAATAAAATGGAACGCAATTTTGGGAATTTTGAAGAGCCTAAAGGATACGCTACAGATGTATTTGCTGATGAAGCAATTTCGTTTATTGAGAAAAATCAGAACAATCCATTTTTTATCTATTTAGCTTTTAATGCCGTGCATACACCAATGGAAGCTACAGAAGAAGATTTAAAGCAATTTCCAAATTTAAAAGGTAAGCGTAAAGAAGTCGCTGCTATGACATTAGCTTTAGATAGAGCTTGTGGTAAAGTATTAGATAAATTAAAAGAATTAGGATTAGAGGATAATACCATTATTGTGTTCTCTAATGATAATGGAGGTCCAACAGATAAGAATGCATCTTTAAATTTACCGTTGAGTGGAACAAAATCTAATCATTTAGAAGGTGGTTTAAGAGTGCCGTTTTTAATGAAATGGCCTGAAAAACTTAAAGCAAATACAGTTTACGATTATCCTGTTAGCACATTCGATTTATTACCAACATTTTATGCAGCTGGTGGAGGTGATTTTGCTGATTTAGATGATGTAGATGGTGTGGATTTAGTTCCTTTTGTAAATGGACTAAATTCGGAAAGACCACATGAATATTTATTCTGGAAAAAAGAAGCACGTGCCGTTTGCAGGTATAAGGATTGGAAATTAATTCGTTTTGCAGACAGACCTGCTGAGTTATACGATTTATCCAAAGATATTACAGAGCAAAATGATTTAGCAGCCACCGAACCAGAGCTTGTAAAAACCATGTTCAAAAAGCTATTTGAATGGGAATTAACCCAAGAACGACCATTATGGATGTTGCAACAAAAATTTGAAAAATACGATATTGACAGAATGGACCGCTATAGAACCCCAGAATTAGTGAAGAAAGAAATGGAGAAATACGATAATACTGTAAAAGTTAAAGGCTAATCCTAATTCTAAATTTAACCGAACTAATTGGATACATCAAATGATTAAAAAAAGTAAAACCATTTTTGTTATAGTATTAAGTGCTGTTGCACTTTGCACTTTAAGTTGTAAGGAAAAAAGGCAACAAAAAGACACTTCAGAAACTAGTATTCTAAACCAGGAAGTACTTCCTCTTTCTGATCCAGAAAATGAAAGTGGTTGGATTTTAAACGAAGAAATCAGCGATGAGTTCGAAGGGACTTCAATCGATACAACCAAATGGTTTGTAGAAGGACAAAACGGAGATTATTATATCTGGAAAGGTCGTGCACCTTCGCAATACGCACCTCATAACGTGGTGGTAGAAAATGGAAATCTAATCATAAAAACACAATGGGAACCAGATTATGATTTTGTAAAAGAAAGTTATGCAGATGGAGCTAACAACGATACCTATGGAGTTCACGAAGGAAAACCATTACCAGTAACAACGGCAGCAATTGTAAGTAAAAAAAGGTTCTTAAATGGTTATATGGAAATAAAATCTAAAGCACCAAAAGCAGCAATGACAGCAGCATTTTGGGCTATTGGTTTTGAGCAAGAGCTAGATATGTACGAACAGATGGGAGCGCCAAAAATTGCAAAAGAAGGTTCCATAACTAATACTATGAATCGAACTGCTATTCACGATTGGAGTCCACCTTCTACCAGACCTACAAAAGCATTTGGGTACGACGAAATATTACCATACATCACTTCAGACGAATTTCATGTTTATGGTGTGGAATGGGGTGAAGATTATTTGAAAATTTACAGAGATGGAAAATTTGTTCATGGATTTACACAAGATGAATTAGGTACAGATTGGGTGCTAAACAATCCAATGGAAATATGGATAGATTCCGAAATTTTTAAGTGGATAGGAGTACCGCATAAAGAAGAATTACCAGCGACATTTGAGGTGGAATATATGCGGGTTTGGCAGAAAGCATTAGATAATTTATTAACTAAAGATAGGGCCTTTTACGGATTTGAAGGACCAATTTTATTTGAAGAAAACCCTAGACCTTTAACTATGGTACCTGAGGATTCAGAAGCTAATGACTATCAGAAATTCTGGCTTTTTAGTGAAGGGGCTTCAAAATATTTAAAAATTACAGAAGGGCATTATGCAAGCGGAGTAGAAGCACTTCAGTTTTTTGGATATGGAAAAAATGATTCACTCCACGTAGAAAAAGTGGTTGCTAAAACACCAGAAGGGTCGTTAAACATTCCTTCCGGAGATTATAGACTTTCCGCTAAAGTTTGGTTAGACCAAGGTAGAATTACAGATACGATTCATATTTCATTAATGAATCCTAAATTAGACTTGATGTTTACTGGATTAAAATCAAAACCAAGAAAGCAATGGTTAACGGTTGCAGCTGATTTTTCAAGAACTGAAGCTTCTGCAGAAAGCGATGGCATCAAAATCGAAATTAGAAAAGAAGATTTGCCAGAAACAAAAGCAGCAAAATTATTTATAGACGATATAACAATTACAAAAGCAAAATAATACAACTATGAAATTCAAAAATTTTATATTTCTAGCAGTACTGAGTGTGACCACGATGACTTACGTGAGTTGTAAAGCACAAAATCAGCCCACAGCAAAAGAAAAGACAGAACAAGCTGCGGCTATGCCTTTTTCCGATCCGGATAATACAGGTGGTTGGGTAATGAATACAGAACTTAGTGATGATTTTAATGGTAAAGAAATCGATACTGTTAAATGGTTTGTAGAAGGAAGAAAAGGAGATTATTATATTTGGAAAGGTCGTGCACCTTCTCAGTTTGTACCGCATAATGTACGTGTGGAAGATGGTAAATTAAAACTAAGAACAGCTTGGGAGCCAGATTTCGAATTTTTTGACGAAAGTTATGCAGATGGAAACATGGGCTCATCGAAATATGGAGTTTATAAAGATGGAACACCAATGCCAGTAACAACTGCAGGTGTTTTAACTAATAAACGTTTTTTGTATGGTTATATGGAAGTGCGTTCTAAAGTTGGAGACGCAGCTATTACCGGAGCTTTTTGGGCTATTGGTTATGAGCAAGAATTAGATGTGTACGAGTTAATGGGGAACCCTAAAAATAAAAAAGGTAACATTAAGGAAGATTCGTATTTAGCAACTGCACACGATTGGAGTCCACCAGCACAACGACCAACTAATATTTTTAATCACACAGAAGATTTAGATTTCCGTACAGCAGACGATTTTCATGTCTATGGAGCAGAATGGGGAGTGGACTATCTTAAACTTTTTATCGATGGAAAAATGATTCGTCATTTTACGCAAGACCAATTAGGTACTGCTTTTGTATTAAACAATCCTATGGAAGTATGGCTAGATTCTGAAATTTTCTTCTGGCTAGGATTACCTCATAAAGAAGAATTACCTGTAGATTTCGAAATAGATTATATGCGTATTTGGCAAAAGCCTTCGGATAATTTATTAGCTAAAGATGCTGCGTTTTATGGATTTGAAGGGCCTATTCTTTATGAAGAAAATCCGAGACCATTAATGTTAGTTCCAGAAAATTCGGAGAATAATGAATACCAAAAATTTTGGACTATAGATGAAGCATCTTCAAAATTTTTAAATATTGCTCATGGCGATTATTACAAAGGGGTTAATAGTCTTGAGTTTACTGGCTATGGAAAAACAGATACCTTAGAAGATGAAAAAGTAGTTGCAATTGGACCTGAAGGTTCTTTAAAATTGGAAGCTGGCAACTATCAATTAAGTGCAAAAGTATGGTTAGACCAAGGCGATGTTCCAGATAATATTTATATGATATTACAAAATCCAAAATTGGAAGTTACATTTTCAGACCTTGAAAAATTACCAAGAAGAGAATGGATTACTATTGAAGCAGATCTTTCTAGAACAGAGGCTTCCGCTATAAACGATGCTTTAGCGATTGAAGTAAGAAAGAAAGATTTGCCAAAAATAAGAGCAGCTAAAATCTTAATAGACGATATTCAGATAAAAAAGAAATAAAAAGTTTAAAGCTAGGATTGTCACATTGAGGATTACTGAAAACTAAAAAAGTTTAAAGTAAAGATTGTCCCTTGAGGGACTTTACGGGTGTTTATAAAGATATCCTATTAATACAATAAAAACATAAAGAGTACAAAAATGAGCACACACAACAAAGCAATAACAAATACATCCGAAAGTCCATACGTAAAATTGAAAAGCATCAATTTTGGAGATTGCAAATGGGAAAACGGTTTTTGGGCAGAGAAAGTAAAAGACGCAGGAGATAAAATGCTCCCTTATATGGGTGATTTATTGTGTGGTGACATTGGTCATGGATTAAATAACTTTAAAATTGCTGCAGGAGAAAAGGAAGGTGAACACAAAGGATTTTATTGGCATGATGGAGACTTCTATAAATTTATGGAAGCTAAAATGTATGTTTACGGACTTACAAAAGATGGATCTCTTTTAAAAGAATTAGATGAATATATTGCTGTAATTGGAAGAGCACAAGAAGAGGATGGTTATATACATACACATATTCAAATAACAGAAGGTGCAGACCGTTTTGAAAATAGAAAATATCACGAAATGTATAATTTCGGACACCTATTTATTGCTGGATCTGTTCATTATCGTATTACTGGACAACGTAATTTTTTAGATATCGCTATTAAACAAGCCGATTTGTTGTACACGTATTTCATGCCAGATACCAAGCATTATCAACGTTTTGGTTTTAACCAAACCCAAATTATGGGATTGGTAGAATTGTACAGAACAACAAAAGATAAAAAGTATTTAAATCTTGCCGAAAAATTTATTAATAGAAGAGGAACTTTCGAAATTAAACATGATTCTACAACGGTAGGTTATCCTATTGGAGATATGGTGCAAGAACGTACACCATTTAGAGAATCGGAAGAGGCTGTTGGTCATGCCGTATTAGCTTTATACTATTATGCAGGAGCTGCAGATGTGTATGCAGAAACTGGTGAAAAAGCTTTGTTGGATGCATTAGATAAGCTTTGGGAAAACGTGACAGGTAAAAAAATGTACGTTACTGGAGCTGTTGGTCAAGCGCATTATGGCGCTTCTACAAGTTTAGATATGATTGAAGAAGGCTTTATCGATGCTTATATGATGCCTAACATGACTGCTTATAACGAAACGTGCGCTAACCTTTGTAATGCCATGTTTAGTAACAGAATGATGGGTATTAAAGGAGAATCTAGATATGCTGATATTATAGAATTGGTTTTATATAATAGTGGTTTATCTGGTATTAGTTTAGAAGGAAAAGACTATTTCTATTCTAATCCATTACGAATGGTAAATAATTCTAGAAATTATGACTCACATGATGATGTAACAGAAAGTCCGGTAAGACAGCCGTATTTAGAATGTTTTTGTTGTCCACCAAACTTGGTAAGAACGATTTGTAAAACTTCAGGTTGGGCTTATAATCTATCAGAAAATGGTGTTGCTGTAGTTTTATTTGGAGGAAATAATTTAGATACAACGATGCTAGATGGTTCTAAATTGAAGCTTTCTCAAGATACCGATTATCCTTGGAAAGGTTTAGTGAAAATAACAGTGGATGCATGTAAAGACACCGCATTTGAAATTAAAGTTAGAATTCCGAAATGGGCAGTAGGAAGTACCTTAAATGTGAATGGTGAAACTATAGAAATAACACCAGGAACATTTGCTTGTATAGAAAGAACATGGAAAGCAGGTGATAGTATCACTTTAGACATGCCAATGGAAGTAAAACTAATGGAAGGTCACAATAGAATTGAAGAAGTAAGACATCAAGTAGCAGTAAAAAGAGGACCAATAGTATATTGTATTGAAACACCAGATTTACCAAAAGATGCTGGTATTTTAGATGTATACTTAAATGCAGGCTCCGAATTAAAAGCAGTACACAAACCTGATTTTTTAGGAGGTGTAACAACGATCGATGTAGAACTTTTACTTAGAGAAGGTAAAACGGACGAAATGTACCAATCGGTAACAAAACCACAATTTAAATCTCATAAAACACAATTGGTGCCATATTATGCTTGGAGTAATAGAGGTCAAGCAGAAATGACAGTCTTTATGCCTGTGGTTTGGAACTAAAATAGAACTATGAATAAAAACACTAAACATATTTCAAAGTATGCCATACTCGTTTTCTGTATGCTTTTTTGCGTCGGATTTGGGTATTCTCAAACCAAATTCAATGAGGTCTTCAAAGAATTTCCGAGACAAGAAAAAAATCTTAGAAAATGGGATGCTCCAGTAGTTGCCGATTTAGATCAAGATGGTCATCTCGATTTACTGATTAACGATCATGGTTTCGGAATTCAAGTGCAATGGAATAACAATGGCAAATTCGCAAAGCCTTATGATGTTATCATGGGAGATTTACATGGTGTTTCTGTTGGCGATATCGATATGGATGGAAATCTAGAAGTGATCATGTCGCGTGGTGGAGGATCTGGTAGTAATGCCAGAAATTCTAAAATGTTTGGTGTGACTAAAGAACGTAAGTTTATTGAAATGGGCGATTTTAAAGCCCCATTGGCAATGATGCGTGGTAGAACGGTTGCTTTTATAGATGGGGACAACGATGGTGATTTGGACTTATTAAATTTTGCGTTTCCTGATGGTGATAAAAAGGGAGAAACCGAGAATTATATCTACGAGAACGATGGCAACGGTCAATTAATCTTACATGGAACCATACCAGCAATAAAAGTGAATGGTCAAAAAACGTTAGTTACCGACTTTAATGGTGATACTATTTTTGATTTCATTTTATATGGTGAAGGTGCGTTAAAAGCTTACAAAGGTAATGGCGATTTAACGTTTGAAGATGTATCCAAAAAAGTATTTCCTAAGGATATTGAAGACGTTACTGGTATTGCTGAAATTGATTTTGATAACGATGGTGATTTCGATTTATATATCACTAGAGGAAACGAATTTAAAAAAGGGGAAACTTTTTATGATAAGGAATCAAAAACTTTAGGATTTTTCACTAAACGAGGCGAATTAGAGCTAGAAGATATAGAAATAGGAGATGTATTGCATCTTGAAAATTTTCAGTCGCAGTGGCCAAACAACGATACCTATTATATTGGTGAAGCTTCTTACAATTATGAGTTTGAAGGTGAAACACATTCTGGTAAAGATATTAGATTAGTTAATAGTGATGCATTAGGGTTTCCAGATAATGCCAATTACAAAGAAAAGAAAGGTTGGTATATTGGTTATGTTGGTAACAGAAAATGGCGAATCTCAGGTTTTCTTTGGGCACCAGCTACTGGAATTGTTCATGGTGTAGAAAGGTATACGGAAGAGAACCATTCCGAAGGTTTAAATGATATGCTATTAGAAAATAATGGAAAAAAGTATAAAGACGTAACCAAAGAATTTGGTTTAACTAACAAAGAACATACAATGGCTGTTAGTGTTGCTGATTTTGATAATAATGGTTTTCAGGACCTATTGGTTATTCGAAGAGGAGACTTAATTCATGCTAATGAATCCATAGTTTATTTAAATAAAGGTGCATTAGGATTTGAAAAGGTTCAAAATCACAATATCATTTCCACAGAACTCGGCGCTATAGGTATGGCTGTTGAAACTTTAGATTATGACCAAGATGGTAAAGTAGATGTTGTCATAGGAAACGAACGTGGAAAATGGCATTTATTTAAAAACGAAACTACAGAAGCAAAAAAAAATAATTATATCACGGTTGAAGTTGGTAATTCTAAAAGCGGAAAAGCTTCCGCTCTAGGAGCCATTGTAGAGGTGAAATCCTGTAAGAATAAACAATCACAACGTCTAGGCACAACAGGTGCCCAATATTCTTTAAGTCATAATAATTTTGTGCATTTCGGATTAGGAGCATGTGCGTCAGTAGAAGTAAAAATTACTTGGACGAATGGTGAAACAGAGACTAAGACTATTTCAACAATAAACAAGAGTATCAAAATAGGGAACTAAATATAAACTAACTAAACAACAATAAAAATGAGTAAATACACAAAAAATGCATTTATATACGCTATAATAGTAGCTATAGGCTCGTTTGTCTTTGGTTTAGATGCTGTATTAATTTCGGGAGGATTTAAATTTATCACCCAAGAATTTAATTTAACAGCTTCGCAAGTTGGTTTAATAGGTTCAGCACCTGGTATTGGAGTTTTAATAGCATTACCGCTAACCGCATTTTCAGCAAACAAGCTTGGAAGAAAGTTAACACTACAAATTATCGCGATATTTTATATTGTCTCTGCCGTTGGTTCTGCTTTTGCACCATCATTTTTATCTTTATATTGGTTTAGATTTTTAGGTGGATTAGCCTTTAGCTCCGTTACTTTAGCTTCTATGTATATTGGTGAAATTGCACCTGCAGAGCAAAGAGGTAAATTAGTTTCTACGCTACAAATAAATATGGGAATTGGTTTTACAGCAGCTTATTTAATTAATTATTGGATTTTACAAAAAATGGGATCTGATTTACAATGGGTAAAAGATTTGAATTTAGCGGAAAACGGCTGGCGTTATATGCTTGGTATAGAAATAATACCAGCAGTTATATGGTTTTTCTTATTGTTTTTAATTCCAAAAAGTCCTTCTTGGTTAATCTATAAAGGTAGAATTGACGACGCAAAAAAATCGTTAGCAAAAGTATATCCAGAAGATAAAGTAGAAGTACAAGTGCAACAAATGGTTGCAAGTGTAGAAAATTCAAACACTAGTAGTTCATCAACACTCAGTCAAATAAAAGAGATTTTTAGTAGTAAAACAAGAATCGTATTAATAATAGCATTTACCCTAGCAGTAGTTCAGCAATTTACAGGTATGAATGCTGTTATGATTTATGCACCTACCATGTTTGAGCAATTAGGTTTAGGCACAGATGCCGCATTTTCTAGTACCATTTGGATTGGTGTAATTGGTTTAGTAGCTACTTTAATCTCCTTAACTTTAATTGACAAATTTGGTCGTAGACCAATAGTAATTGTTGGTTTAATTTTAATTATTATAAGTATATCATCTGTTTCTTACGGATTTAAGCAAGCAACTTACGAGGTAACTCCAGATGCTATTGTTAAAATGAAGGACATTCCAAGCATAGAAAATTTAAATGCTATAGTAGGAAAAGAATTTAATAGTGATATTGCATTCAAAAATGCTTTAACTGAAATTCTTGGAGTAGAATCTGTTCGTGATAACTCTGGTTCTATTTTTAAAGAAACTGCAAATATGAATGCCATGTTAATATTGCTAAGTATTTTAGCTTTTATTGCTGCTTTCAATTTTTCTATCGGACCAATTATGTGGGTCTTGCTTTCAGAGATTTTTCCAATTTCTAACCGTGGTGTAGCAATACCTTTATTTGCTTTAATTTCTAGTACCGTTAGTGCTTTAGTGCAATACTTATTCCCTTTAGAAATGGAACATTTTGGAGCTTCCACAACTTTTATAATTTACGCAGGTATTGTACTTGTAGGTCTGCTCGTATTATACAAATATCTTATAGAAACGAAAGGACTTTCTTTAGAAGAGATACAAGAAAAACTTCAGAGAAATTAATGAATTATTCAAAATTAAAAACTATGAAAGCAATTAGAAAAAATACCATACTACTTGTGCTATTATCCTTGGTTTTTACCTTCGGAAATATATCGTGTTCTGATAGTGATGATGCTAAGCCAGATCCAATGGATAATGAAAACCCAGACCCAGATCCAATACCGGATCCAGACCCAGATCCTGATCCGACACCAAATGCCAACTACCCATTATCCGATCAAGACAATTTAGGGAATTGGGTGTTAAATACACAAGTTAGTGACGAATTTAATGGTGCCGTTTTAGATGAAACGAAATGGCAAATTCAAGGTGTAGATGGTATTTATAAATCTAACTTTATAGGTAGAGCGCCTTCACAGTTTAGTACAGAAAATGCTATAGTAGAAGATAATATGCTAAAAATACTGACAAAATGGGAACCTGATTTTTCGTTTTCTTCCATACCTCAAAATGGGGTTGATTACGAAAACATTACTACTGCAGCGGTTATTAGCAAAGCACAATTTCAGTATGGATATATGGAAATTAGAAGTAAAGCTGCTAACGCAGAGGTTACTAGTTCTTTTTGGACTACTGGACCTGGAGCAGGAGCAAGCGTTCCAAATAAATCAGAATTAGACATGTTTGAAATGTTTGGAGGCCATAAAACAAATGCGGATTGGAAAAAAAGATTAAAATTTAACATGATAAGTTGGGAGCCAAATAACGATTACTATTCACCAAATGGTAACGGACCTGCTTATACCAGAAACATACAAGCCGATAATAATACTGCAGACAATTTTCATGTCTATGGATTTGAATGGACTTCAGAATATGTAAAAGTATATATCGATGGCGAATTGCATCCAAATGGAACATTTACAAAAGCAGAAGTAACAAATAATGGTGCAGATCCAGACCGTTGGGTTACAGATGTTGCATATTGGATTTGGTTTGATTCTGAAACATTTCCTTGGTTAGGTATTCCTGAAGCATCCGATTTAGTAACACCTGCAGAATATCAAATAGATTATATAAGAGTTTGGCAAACCAATTAATATTATGTTAAAAAGAATACCATACAAAAACTTAGGATTATTAATTGCACTCCTTTTTTTATTTAATTGTAAGTCTAATATTGAACTGGTAAAGTCAAAACAGAAACCTAATATTCTATTCATTGCAATAGACGATTTGCGCCCGGAATTGGGAGCTTACGGTTCAGAAATAGCTGTGAGTCCTAACTTAGATAAGTTGGCAAGCGAAGGTTTACTTTTTAATAATGCGTATTGCCAACAAGCTATTTGTGGTCCTTCAAGAGCAAGTGTTCTCACTGGAATTCGACCAGAAACAAGTGGCGTTTTTCATAATTATATAAAATTTAGAGAAGTAAATCCAGAAGTAGTAACCTTACCACAACATTTTAAACAGAATGGTTATGAAACAGTTTATGCAGGTAAAATCTTTCATCATGGCGATTTAGATGAAGAAAAATCTTGGAGTAGATTACCAGCTTTAGATAGTATGACTTCAAAAGGCATCAAAAACCCAGTTGGTTTTGCCTTAGAAAAAAACAATAAAGAACGCGCTGAAACGCGTAAAGCAATGATCGCTAAGTATGGAGATATTGCTAAATTTGGTTTAGCTTCTGGAACAGCTTATGAGTCTGCTGATGTTTCTGATAACACTTATAAAGATGGTTATAATACAGAGTTAGCTATTGCCACAATGAAGGAGCTAGTATCAAAAAACGAGAAGCCTTTCTTTTTAGGTTTAGGCTTTAATAAACCACATTTAAATTGGGTTGCACCAAAAAAGTATTGGGATTTATACGATAGAAATAAAATTGCGCTTGCGCTCGAATCTGAAGGCCCAGAAAATGGTGCCGAAATGGGATTGCATCCATCCTTCGAACTTAGAGTAAGGAGCGGTATTCCTAAAAAAGGTCCAATAGATAAAGATTTAGCAATTACTTTAAAACACGCCTATTTGGCTTGTGTGAGTTATGTAGATGCACAAGTTGGTAAAATGATAACCGCATTAGAAGATGAAGGCATTCGTGATAACACAATTATCATCGTTTGGAGTGACCATGGCTTTCATTTAGGTGATATGGGGATTTGGGGAAAAGCAACCAATTACGAAATTGCCACACGTGTACCATTAATGATCTGGACGCCAGATATGCCAAAAGGAAGTCAAGGAAAGACAACGGATGCTTTAGTTGAATTGGTGGATATGTATCCAACACTAGCCGATTTAGCAGGACTTGAAATCCCAGATCATGTTGAAGGTATAAGTTTCAAGCCTTTATTAGAAAACCCGAACACAGCATGGAAGTCGGCAGCATTTAGCCAATTTCCATCGCCAGCATTAAGAGAGTGGGGAGCGTTTCCTATTAGACCAGCAATGCGAGAAACATATTTTGGTCCTTTATTAGAAGAAGTCGAAGAGCGCATTAAAGCACAACAAGGAGATAAATGGAATAGAGATTTATTTGAAAATACTTTAATGGGTTATGCCATGCGTACGGATCAATATCGATTTGTAGTATGGAAAGACAGAGATAATTTTAAAACAGAGCCTGTATTTATAGAATTATTTGATCATAAAACAGATCCTTTAGAAACAAAAAATATAGCAGAAGATAATCCTAAATTAATCTATAAACTAATAAAACAGTTTAATAAAGGTTGGGAAGGAAATCTACCAACCAAATAAAATAGCCTAATTATGAAGAGAAGAGAATTTTTCAAAAAAGGAACTACAGCAGTTATTGCTGCAGGAGTTGTACCTATGGTATTTACTTCATGTGCAAGTACCAAAGATATAATTTACGATACAGAAGAAGATAAATGGTACCATCTTGGAACAGGAAAAACTGGTACACCAAATAGAAAACCTGAGTCTAATTATGATGTTGCCGTTATTGGTGGAGGCGCGGCTGGTATTTGTGCTGCTGTTGCTGCAGCTAGAAACGGGTCAAACACTGTTTTAATTCAAGATAGACCTGTTTTAGGAGGTAATGCTTCAAGTGAAATACGAGTACACTTAAACGGTGTTAATAATATAGAAGGAAAAGCAGAGCGAGAAACAGGAATTATAGAAGAAATACTATTGCATAATCGATTTGAAAATGAGCAGGAAGCATTTCCTGTATTTGATCATGTTTTATATGATTTTGTATTTCGAGAGCCTAATTTAACCTTGATGCTCAATACACAAGCAATTGAAGCCGTTATGGATGGTGATAAAATTAAATCGGCACTGTGTTGGCAATCTACAACAGAAAAAATGTACACTATTAATGCGCCAATTTTTATTGACTGTTCAGGTGATGGATTACTAGCGGCAACTTCTGGCGCAGAGTATAGAACTGGACGTGAAGGCAAAGCAGAATTCAATGAAAAATATGCTCCAGATAAACCAGACGGTTGGCAAATGGGAGCATCGCTTTTAATGTCTTCAAAAGATATGGGAAAACCAATGAAATATACACCGCCATCTTATGCCATAAAATACACCCATGAAGGTGGTCATAAAAGACGAAAATTCGCAGGATTTCACGAAGGGATTTGGTGGATAGAAGTTGGTAGTAAAGATGATATCATTGCAGATGCAGAGGTGAATAGACATAAATTAATGGCATATTTACATGGCGTTTGGGATTTTATTAAAAACTCGGGTAAGTTTCCTGAAGCTGAAAATTTGGCTTTAGATTGGGTTGGTTCTTTACCAGGCAGAAGAGAATCGCGTCGTTTTATAGGAGACTATATTGTTTCAGAAAAGGATATGACAGAGCATAAACATTTTGAAGATGCGGTAGCTTTTGGAGGCTGGTCTTTAGATGAACATAATCCAGGTGGTATAGAAAATATATCAGAACCACCAAGTTATTTTCATTATCACTTTAAGGAAGTGTATCAGTTTCCGTTTAGAAGCTTATATTCAAAAAATGTTTCTAACTTAATGTTTGCTGGTCGTAATGTTAGTCAAACGCACATTGCTTTGTCTTCTAGTAGAATTATGGCAACTTGTGCATTGCAGGGGCAAGCAGTTGGTACAGCTGCTACTATTTGTAATAAAAGAAAGATCTTGCCTAGAGAAGTTGCTAAAAAATACATAAATGAATTACAAGAACAATTGCTTAGAGATGATGTCTTTATTCCAAAGCGACCAGCAAAAGATACTAATGATTTAGCTAGACAAGCAAGTTTAATATTCGCGTCATCTACTTTTTCAGGAGATGTTAAAAACTTAACCAATGGTATGTCTCGAGATATTGATGGTAAAATTAACCACTGGCAGTCTAATGGTTTATCAGCCGAAATTCAAATGGAATGGGAAAAATCAATTTCACTTGCGCATATAGAATTAAAATGTGACACGAATGTAAAACGAAACATTATGATGCGAAAAGATAGCAGAAATGATGATTTGTATGGAAATAGCGTTCCGGAAGAAATGGGAAAAACTTGGTGCAATTGAAGCCAATAGAACACGTTTAATTAAACTAAAATTTGAAACACTTAAAACGACAGCCATTAGAATTAAAATGACTGAAACATATGGTGCGAAAAATGTAAAGTTATTTGAGGTACGCTGTTATGCATAATAAATGCTAAGTCAATTTAAAATAACATTTTGGTGGGTAATTTCGCTAGTTTTGGTTTTCAATGGGATTATTTCCAGAGGACAATTAGACTTAAGCGAAGTCAAACATATGGTTTCAATTAAACATCCTGGAGAAGATGATTTTGTAGAGGTTATACTTACAGAAGTACAAAACAAAAATGGTCTTCCTATCGAATATTATATGGATGTTAAATCCGTTATTTGTTTGGCAGAAGTTTGTAAGGTTATTCCAGTGACATTGTACTGGAATAATATAGGTCAGTATAAAAAGTATCAAATTAAAAAAGGAGTGACCCTAGAAAAATATGAAGCTGATATATTTGAACCCAACGATTATAAAAAACTGCAGAACATTTTAGAAAATTCAGATTCACCTTTTAGAGATGTTTTTCTTGAAGATATTTGGACGGTTCCAAGTGCTATAGACCAAGACGTTGATGCTATTTCTGGTGCAACAATTTTGTCTTTAGATGAAAAAGACACGGTTCCTGGAGCAGCTTTAACCTGTTATACATTATGGCATTGGGCAAATGGAAATATTGTTTCCGTAATAAAAGAAAAAACAAGTAAATCTGTTTCTAATTCACAATTAAAGAATTTTATTACTAACGATAATCACACTTATTTTAATATAGCATTAAAAGAATTAGAGCAAAGAAATATATACAAAGCAGATTTTGTGGATATTATTATTTACCGCGTTTTAAAAGATGATTTTTTGCTTAAAAACGCATTTGGTTATTTAGAAAAAGCAAGACCTGACACTTATTTATATGCCGTATCTGAAGTGTTCTTTCAGGGAGAAAAAAAACAAAAACTATCTGCTATTCGCTCACTTAATAATTCAGAAATAGACATTCCTAAATTATATTTGGATCGTTTAAGTGAAAAATTTAAGAATCTTGAATCGTATCAAGAAGTGTCATCTTTATTTGAATTAATGCAGAATAAGAACCCAAATTCTTCAACTGTAAATAAGAATGTAATTTCGCTTTTAGATTCTGATATTTTTATTGCAAGAAGAGCATATTGGTTTTTAAGTAATCAAAAGTTGACTTCAAAACAAGAGAAGAAATTTCGAGAATTCCAAAGGAAGAACAAAGACAAATTATAACTAAGTCTTATTTTTAGAAAAAAATCAAAATTCAAAAATGAAAATAAAGTATATATTACTAATAGTTATTACTATTTTCTTTCAAAATTTGTTAATTAGTCAGCATAAAAAGAAACCAAATGTAATATTGATTGTCGTTGATGATTTAAATGATTATACAGGTTTTTTAGGTGGCCATCCACAAGTTAAAACACCACATATGGATGCTTTAGCTGCAGAAGGCACTGTATTTACAAATGCACATACCAACGCACCAATTTGTGCACCTTCGAGAGCGAGTATGTTAACAGGTATTTATCCGCATGTTTCTAAAAATTTTTGGTTTGATAACTGGACTGATAATGACGTACTAAAAAACAGCAAATCTATAGCTCGGTTTATGAGTGATAATGGCTATAGCACATATGCTACAGGAAAATTAATGCATCACAGAGAGGAATCGGAATGGGATGAATATGGTATAGAAAACGATTTTGGACCTTATGCTTACAATGGGAAAAAGGTTGTCGCGCATCCATCCACGCCTAAAGCATATTATTCTAATAAAAATGATGAATTATTTACATCTCTTGCAGATGTGCCTAAAGTAAAAGCTACAGATTCTACTCCTGGATATAATGGATGGTATGATGTTAAAAATAAGAAACCATTTAATTATGTAAGTGATGAGGATCGCGATTTGCTAAATGACGAATTAAGCGCGGAATGGGCAGTTAATAAATTAAAAAGTTTAGATAATTCTAAAAAGGACAAGCCCTTTTTTATGGCAGTTGGTTTTGTGCGACCACACACACCTTTAGTTGCGCCACAGAAATATTTTGATAGGTATCCTTTAGAAACTTTAAAAATTCCTGTGATAAAAAAGAATGATAATGAAGACACGTATTATCGAACCACATTTTCATGGGCAATGCCATGGACAACACATTACCAAGATTTAGAAGCCTCTTATAATAGTATCGATGATGGTTTACGTGAATATGTACAAGCTTATTTAGCCTGTGTGAGTTTTGCCGACGATCAAGTTGGGAAAGTCATGGATGCCTTACGTAACAGTAGTTTTAATGAAAACACGGTTGTTATCTTAGTGAGTGATCATGGTTATAATCTTGGAGAAAAAGATTTTATTTATAAAAATAATCTTTGGGAAGAAACTACTAAAGTGCCTATGGTTATTAGGGATTTAGGTATTAAAGAGAGTAAAGGGAAACGCATAAATCATCCTGTTTCATTAATTGATGTATATCCAACTATTGCAGATTTTTGTAATATCAAATCCATGAATACTAAAAATGATTTAGGGAAACCTTTAAATGGTTTTAGTCTGAAACCTTTTTTAGAAAATGATGAAGCTTATAAATGGAATGGACCAGATGTGGCATTAACAGTTGTTAGAGGAAAAAATAAAAGTAGTTTGCCTAATGAGCAAAGTTATTCTGTAAGATCAGAAAAATACAGATATATCTTATACTTTAATGGTAAGGAAGAATTATACGACCACACCAACGATCCTTACGAATGGACAAATTTGGCTACGGATAAAAAATATGCTCTAATCAAAGTGCAATTAAATAATCAACTGCATCAATTATTGGATCTAGATTAAGATAAAATAATGCACACAACAGATATTTTTTTAGTTTATCATTTTCTAATTTAGTGCTAACTTGTCATACGAGATAAAATTAAACTATAAACTCTTTTTATATGAAATTACGCCTGATTTTATAGGTTTCTTAGTACTAGCAATGAGTTGTAATTCTAACAAAACAACTAAAGAAGAATACCTTTATTAGAAATCCAATAATTAAAATATAAGTCCATTGAAAAAATTATGCTATTACATAGTGTTACTTGTCTTTATGACCACAAGTTGTAAGTCAAAACAAATACCAGAAACCAAAAGTTATCAACCAACTTCAGCATCTCAAACTGCAAATAATTGGAAGTTAGTTAACAATTTATCGGATGAATTTAATACTACCGAAATCAATTGGGATAAATGGTTTAAAACTAAAAGCTTGCCAAACACCACAGGTTGGAAATGGGACAACACGAAAAATATTAAGCTAAACAACGGTGTGGCCGAATTAATAATGCAACACAATGAAAATAATGTTTCTGACGGTGGAACTTATTTTAAATCGGGTATTTTAAAATCAAAAGAAACCTTTACAACCGGATATGTTGAAGCTAGAATTAAGGGAGCTATAATAGATGTTCTTGGACCAATAAATGGCTATGGAGTGTGTCCTTCTTTGTGGTTATATAGTGATTTCGACAGAACCGTAGAAGAAGGCAAAACCGTTTATTGTGAAATTGATATTGTAGAATTACAGCAGTTTGATTGGCATAAAGGACATCAAGATGATATTAGGGATTCCGATCACAACTTACATTTGGTTAAAAAACAAAATGGAAAAGACGTATGGTTTAGACCAAAAAAGCATCCAGAAACACAATTAAATAAATACAGACTGAAAGATGACCCAAGTAAAAATTATCATATTTATGGTTGTGAAGTCAATGAAAAAGAAATTATATGGTACGTTGATGGTGTGAAAATTGCAAGTAAACCTAACACAGATTGGTATAGGCCAATGAACGTAACCGCTTCTTTAGGTTTGCGAAGACCTTTTGTGAAATTTTCAAATAATGCTAATCGAGCTGTAGATCCATTGGAAGATGAAGAAGCAAAAAAGCAATTACAAGGTATGCCAACTACGATGTATGTTGATTATATCCGAGTTTGGACTAAAAAAAAATAGTTTATTAATAGTTTAATCGCTTTTTGTATTCAGAAATAATTAAGGGGTCAGCATTTTTAACTTTTAATTTTTCAGAAGCGAAAGGATAAAATAATGCACCTAACAGATAATTTTGATGCTTATAATTTGGTTGATTATGGAGACATTGTACTATCGGTATAAACTAAAATACTTCCTATGAAAATACGCTTGATTTTAATTGGCTTTTTAGCACTTGTAATGAGTTGTAAGACCAACAATACAACCAAACAAGAAGCACCCAAAAAGCAACCCAATATTCTTTTTATTGCTATTGACGATTTACGTCCAGAGCTAGGAGCTTACGGTTCCGATATTGCTGTTACGCCAAATTTAGACAAGTTAGCAAGTCAGGGTTTATTATTCAATAGAGCATATTGTCAAGAAGCTATTTGTAGTCCGTCTAGAGCTAGTTTAATGACAGGTGCGCGACCAGAAACCATTAATGTAGTTGAAAATTTCACCTATTTTAGAGATGCAAATCCTGATATTATAACACTTCCTCAGCATTTTAAAAATAATGGCTATGAAACCGTTCATACCGGAAAAATTTATCACAAAGAAGCATTTGCAGATTTAGATTTATCGTGGAGTAGAGAACCTGCTAACGATAAAATGACTATAAAAAGAAGTAGAACACCAGGCGGTTTTGCAAATCTAGAAAGCCAAGAGATGTTTAAAAAGAATCAAGCAGATATGATTGCTAAGTATGGGCCGGATGCACCAAGAAACGGATTAGGAAAAGGACCAGCTTACGAAAACGCAGATGTGCCAGATACGTTTTATGAAGATGGTTACAATGCAGAATTAGCAATTGTAACGCTAAAAGACATGTTAGAAAAAAATCCCGATAAGCCTTTCTTCTTAGGAATGGGAATGAAAAAACCACATCTGGATTGGTTAGCGCCAAAAAAGTATTGGGACATGTATGATGCTTCAAAAATTAAATTAGCGACCCAAACTACTGCGCCAGAAAATGGAGCAACAATGGGTTTACATCCTTCCTTTGAATTACGTGCCAGATTCGGAATTCCTAAAAAAGGACCTATTGATGATGAAATGGCGAGAGTTTTAAAACACGCCTATTTAGCTTCTGTATCATACATAGATGCACAAATCGGAAAAATGATTCAAGGTTTGGATGATGCTGGAGTTAGAGATAACACAATTATTATTGTTTGGGGTGATCATGGTTGGCATCTTGGAGAAATGGGTATTTGGGGAAAAGCTACCAATTATGAAATTGGAACTCGTGTTCCAATGATGATTTGGACACCAGATATGCCAGCAGGAACTAGAGGGAAAACAACCGATGCTTTAGTAGAGTTGGTAGATATGTATCCAACATTAGACGAATTAGCAGGTTTGGAACAACCAGCGCATTTAGAAGGTCAAAGTTTTGTGCCTTTATTAAGCAACCCAAATAAACAATGGAAAGATGCTGCGTTTAGTCAGTTTCCAACACCAGCTTTAAGAGAATGGGCCGCAAACCCTTTATCTGTTGGTATGCGCGAAACCTATTTTGGCCCTTTAATAGAGGAACAAGAAGCGAAAATAAAAAAGCAACAAGGTGATAAATGGGATAGAAATTTGTTTGAAAACGACCTAATGGGTTATGCGATGCGTACAGATAGATACCGTTTTATCGTTTGGAAAGATTATAAAAATAAAGAAAAACCACCTGTGTTTGTAGAATTATTTGACCATAAAACAGATCCAACAGAAACAAAGAATATTGCTGAAGATAATCCGGAAATCGTTAAAGAATTAATGATTCAATTTAATAAAGGTTGGAAAGGAAATATGGCTGAGTTATAGAAATGAAAAACGATAAGTCAAAATGAAGTTGAAAATGAATTTGAAATCGAAACTTAAAAGTTGAATCATAAGATTATCACCTTCAGGATTAGTGAGAAACAAAATATATTTTGTTTTGAAACTATCGAGCAAAGCTCTTAGGGGTGTTTTTCAAAAAAAATAAAAATGAAATCAATAATAACAATTTTTGCCGCTTTACTAATCTTCAGTTGCAGAGCACAATCCAAACAAATAACTAATGTTAAGACTGAAGCACAATCAGCTACAACACAGTTCTCTGAAGATGAAAGTATTATTCAACTAGAAAACCGTTCGCGTAGAAAGTTTGACAATGCAGTAATAGCCGATTTAGATCAGGATGGTTTTTTAGATTTATTATTGATGGAACATTCGCGTCGTGTAGAATTATATTGGAATAATAATGGCGTTTACGAAAAAGGGGAGCCGTTTATTTTTGGTGATACGCATGGTATTGCAGTTGGCGATTATAATTTTGATGGCATTGTAGATATTCTTGTTCAACCTGGTGGTGGAGATGGAAAAAATCCTCGTAAGGTGAGACTTTATCAAGCATTTCCAAATCGTACTATTAAAAAAGAAGGAGATTACAAGCATTTTAAAGGTGGTCGTGGTCGCGCTACAAAATTGGTAGATATCGATCAAGATGGAAAATTAGATCTAATTACGTCTGCATTTCCAACGCTAAAGGCATTAGACAAGGGAAATGTTGTTTATAATAGTGATACTGCATTAGCATTCAAGTTTAGTCAATATTTACCACATGCAGATAGAATGAGCATGAGAACCTCGCTTATAGATTATAATGGAGACAATATTACAGATATTATCTTTCATGGAGGTCAAGAAATGGTTTTAGTCAAAGGTTTAGCGGATGGCAAATTTGTGGATGCTTCCAAAACTGTTTTCGGAGATCTTCCGAAGATAAACCTAGTAAATAGTATTTCGGAAATTGATTTTGATAATGATGGCGATAATGATTTGTTTTTAACACGTTCAAAATTGCCTTTTGATTCGGAAAGTGAATATGATGCAGAAACTAAATCCTTTTATTTTTTTGCAAGACGAAATGCTTTCAACTTTGAAAATATTGAAGTAGATGGTGATTTGGAAATCGAAAATCTACAGATGGCTTATCCAAATTTTGATATTTTCTTAGGTGCTGAAAAGAAATTATGGAAACGTAAAGAAGATAAGCATGGACATCATGATTTAAAAATCACACAAGCTGAAGCACAAGGATTTCCAGAAGACACGAAAGCCAACGGATTATATATTGGGCATATTGGTAATGGAAAGTGGAGAATAGCTGGTTATACCAATTCGCCAACTAGTGGTGTTTTACATCATGTTACAAAATCACCAGAAATTATTGCATCTAAAAAACTGCCTGCTAAACTCTTAGAGAATAGAGATGGTACGTTTGTGGATGTCACAGAAGCCTTCGGAATTAATATTGCAGAGCAAACCACAAGTACGGCTGTTGGAGATTTTAATAACGATGGTTGGTCCGATATTTTTGTATTGCGTTACGGCAATTCAGCAACAGAAAATAAACATATTCTTTTATTAAATAAAGGTGGAAAGTCTTTCGAAAGTGTAAATTCTCATGGGCTTATAACAAAAGAACTAGGAGCTACAGGAATGGGAGCAGATGCGTTTGATTATGACAAAGATGGTGACCTCGATATTGTTTGTGCTAATGAAAGAGGTAGATGGCATTTATTTACAAATAATCATACGTCAATGACTAATAAATATGTGGTTGTAGATGTTGGATATGCGCCTTCAGGAAAGGCAACTGCAATGGGAGCTGTTTTAAAAATAAAAGCCTGTGGTAATACCTATAAAAGAATAGTTGGTGCTACATCATCCTCTTATTCCCATAGCTTTAACACACAATTGCATGTTGGTTTAGGTAACTGTAGCAAAATCGAATCCGCATCCGTTTTATATACTAATGGAGAAGAAGTGGATGTGCCAATTCGTAAATTAAATACCATATATACAATAGGAAGTAAAACACTTAAAAAATAAATACATGAAATCACTTTTAACCCTTTTAATAGTATTTATAACATGTAGTTGTATAGCACAAAACCCGAAAACTGTTTCTGTAGAAGAAAATTATAAAAATTGGAATTGGGAAAACGTATATGTTGCCAAAAACAAATATATCAGCTTGGCTGTTGTGTCAGATGCTGGAGGACGAATTCTAGAATATAATTTAGGAGAAGTGCCTTCTTTGTGGTTGAATTCAGAAATGTTAGGGAAAACATTTCCTGCAACAGACGAAATAAAACAAAACGAATGGCGCAACTTTGGAGGTTATAGATTAGTACCATTACCTTTTGAAAACTGTTCTGTAGATAGAGAAGGAAATAGAGGGAATCGTTGGCCACCACCAGTAATTATTGGTGCTGCTACTTACGATGTAACTAAAGGGAAAAACGACTTAGGTTTTGAAACTATAGAAGTGCAATCTGGAGTGCAACAATTACCTGTGCCTAAGTTTTTTGGCAATATAGGATTTGTGTATCCCGATAAAATTGAGGAAGAAATACAATATGCAAGAACATTATATATAGAACCCAATAGTAGTTTGGTATATATCGATCACACCTTAAAAAATGTTGGGGATAGGGAAGTGAAACGCGGACTTAAAATTTCGAGTCAGCATGTTTCAGAAACGGAAAAAGGATTACATGATGGTGAAAACTATGTGGCTTATGTTCCTTTTGATAAAAATTTAAAGTTACCAAATGGAGAACAATTCGAAATCACAACCAATGCAGACCAACGTTGGAATTACCTCAATCGTAATCGTTTTAAATTAGATAAAAAGAATCCAGAACATATTGAGAAATATTACAATCATGGTACCAACTGGAATGGTGAAGTCGCTCCAGGAATTTATGAAGTAGCATACGATTATAACCAAATGGCAGGAATTCACATGATAGCTTCCGAGTCTTGGTTGTGTTACGTGAATAAAAAAACCAATACCGCTTTTGCGAAAATTATGGAGCCTTATAATCCAGAATTGGAATACGATCATGGTTTAAACAATGCTATTTTTTGTAGTGGCTTGTCGGAAGGATATATAGAAACGGAAGTACAAACACCACTTTATACTTTAGCACCAAACGAAAGTTTTGATTACAGAGAAATTCATGGTGCTGCTCAAATTGAAAATGCACCCGTTTTAAACGTGAATTTAGCAGGAATTACAACCAAAAAAATAACATTTACTAATTCCGGAAATAGTGTAGAAGGCACGTATGGGGTTTTTATAGAAGGTAAAGCGGTACTGCAATTTAAAACAGGAGATACTCTTTTAAAATCTTACGATGTAGAGAGCGTGAATCCTTTAAAAGTTTTTAAAATGAATGTAGCAATCGAAAAACCAGCGTATTTTGATACGATGCAAATCGTGGTTATCGATACGAATAAAAATGAAACTGTTTTAGATAGTTTATATTTTCAATAAAGGATGATTAGAGCTTCTTTGTATATCTTATTTTTAGTCAGTATGTTGTCTTGTACCACTGTACAATCGCAGTCTACAAAGTCTATCGCTAAGACAAAAATTAAAACGCTTAAAACACTTATCCATACTTTAGAACAGCAAAATATTGAAACGCATAAAGAAGAATTAGCAATTGCTACTGCCGAAACGTTTTTAAAATTTGCCATTTGGGATGAACGTAATTTGGAAGAAAATACGGAACTATTCAAACAAATAAATATCTATAAAGATAGTGCAGCTATAATGGCGCAGAAACTACCAAAGTTTGAAAGAAATGATGTAATAAAACTATTAGATGAGACTATAGAAACTGCTCAGAAATTAGTCAATAATGAGATTAAAAGAACACCTTATATAAGACCAAATTGGTCAGAAATCACATTAAAAGGAAGCAGTTTGTTGTATAAAAATAGACCGGTATTTTTGCATGATTACACATGGAAACCTACTTCAGATAAGCTATCTACATATTTTGGAGCATTAAATAATGCTTTTATTGCTCCTAGTCAGTTAGAAAATAAAGAAGGAAATCTAAATAAATCCGTAACAGAACGATTGCAAGCCAATACATCTAACAACACAGGTTTTGTGTTTATTTCGCATAAAGGGATACCAAAATGGGCTTCCAGTGCTTATGGTGAAGAATTTGGTCAAATTATTGGTAAACCATTTACATCGTATGATATTGATAATCCTGGAGCACTAGATATGTTATCCAAATTATTTAAGGCAACAGTTCCAACTTTTGTAGAAAAAAAATATACGCAATTAGGGTATATGTTAACAAATGAACCTCGTTGGGCTAATTACACGAATGGTAAAAAGAAAGTTTGGTTTCGATCGGATGTTTCCAATTATACCATTCAAAAATTTAAAACTTGGCTTCAAGAAAAGCATAAAACGATAGCAGTTTTAAATACACTTTGGAATACAAACTTGAAAGATTTTGATGCCATAGCTACTGTTTTACCTGTAGATATTTCAGAAAGAAGTACTGCGAAATGGTACGATTGGACGACTTTTAATCAAGAACGAGTAACAGATTGGTTTACGTTTATGAAATCTGAAATCCGTAAATACGATCCTAAAGCAAAAGCACATCTAAAAGTAATGCCTTCTATTTTTACAGACAATGATCCAGATTCTGGAATCGATTGGGAAGCATTAACCGAATTGAGTGAAATTAACGGAAACGACGCTGCATCGCATTACAATAATACGCGACCTGACACTTTTGAATGGGACGATAATTATATTTGGAACTGGAGAGAATTATATATGGGTTACGACTTTTTAAAATCGATTCAACCCAATCAAATCAATTTTAATTCGGAAAGCCATTTGCTTAGCGGCAGTCATGTTCGTGATTTATATATGAATCCTAAATACGTTAGAGCTTCGTATTGGTCTGCACATATTTTAGGTTTAAACGTTTCACAAACTTGGTTTTGGCCTAGAAGAGAAGATGGTTCATTACGTGCAAATTCAGGGAAGGGGTATGCAGGATCTAACAATCAGCAGCCACGTGTTACATTCGAATTAGAAAACACACTATTAGATTTAAATCGTTTTTCGGAAGAGATTACAGCCTTTCAGCAACAGAGAAAACCTATTCGTTTATTTTATTCTAAAACATCGGCTACTCAGAATGCGGGATATATGGATACGATGTTTGCTTTATATGAAAGCTTAAATTTTGAAGGTTTGCCTTTAGGTTTTGTCACTCAAAACATCATCAAACGTATAGATAATTCAGATTGGGATGTTATATTAATTCATAAAACAAAACAAGTTACCTCTTCCGAATTGCTAACGCTTCAAAAGCATTTAGATGCTGGAGGAATAATTGTTATAGATAATGAAAGTCTGAAGACGGATGAATATGGAAGGCCAATTTCCGCTTTAAAAGCAAGTAATGGTCAATTACTATTCGTTGCAACTTTAGAAGAAATGAAAGTTAAAGCATTATCTATATTAGATGCTAAAAATCAGTTGCCAACCGTAGAGATTATTGAAAACGATGGGAATGACGTAAAAAAATGTATCTGGAGAGTGATTAAAAATGAGGCAGGAAACCAAGTGTTATCGATACTAAATGTTGGAAAAACAGACGTAAAGTTGCGGGTAAAAAATAGAAAATCGAATACAATAATAGCCTTTAAAGAGCTAATAGATGGCGTGCCAATGGAAGCATCACCAACGCTAAAACCTTATGAAGTGTTATTTATCGAAGAAATTAAAAATGAATAGAAATACTAAATCCTTTTACAAATGAATATATCAAGAAAAATAATAGGAGCATGCAGTTTTTTGCTACTTTTAGCTGTAGGTTGTAACGCTACCAAACAAGGCGCAGAAGATACAAAAGAAGAAAATACAACGGTGGAAACTAAAATGGTGGAGACGCCAAAACGACCAAATATTGTCATGATTCTATGTGATGATTTGGGATATTCGGATGTTAGTTTTAACGGTTCTAAAGATATTACAACACCCAACTTAGATGCTTTGGCTGCCACAGGAACAAAATTTACTTCGGCGTATGTACCACATCCATTTTGCGGTCCTAGTCGTGCAGGAATTCTAACCGGTCGTTATGCACACACTATTGGTGCACAATTCAATTTACCACCAAATAGCGAAACCATTGCTCAAGGTATTGATGTAAATGAAAAATTTATGAGTAAAATGCTTAATGAGGCTGGTTATAGAACAGGTCTTGTTGGTAAATGGCATTTAGGAGCAGTAGATAAATACCACCCAAATAACAGAGGATTTGATGATTTTTATGGCTTTTTAGGAGGTGGACATAATTACCATCCAGAAGATTATAAGAAAAAGTATGCAGATGCTGAAAAACGAGGTGTAAAAGTGATTTGGGATTACCTATCTCCTTTAGAACATAATGGGGAAAAAGTAACCAATGATACCGAGTATTTAACAGATGAATTATCTAATCATGGCGTTCGTTTTATTGCCGAATCTTCAAAACAAGACAATCCGTTCTTTTTGTTCATGTCTTATAATGCGCCACACACACCTTTGGAAGCGAAGAAAGAAGATTTAGAAATGTTTGCTAATATTAAGGATAAAGACCGTCGTACCTATGCCGCTATGGTGTATGCTGTAGATAGAGGTGTTAAGAGTATTGTCGAAACTTTAAAAGCAACTGGTGAATATGATAATACGCTAATCGTTTTTTATAGTGATAATGGAGGGCGACCAGATAAAGGAGCAAATAACTTCCCTTTAAAAGAAGGGAAAGGAAGTGTTTATGAAGGTGGTTACAGAGTACCAATGTTTTTCCATTGGAATGGTGTTGTGCCTGCAGGAAATGTGTACAACGATCCTGTTTCTGCTTTAGATTTATATCCAACATTTGCAAAATTAGCGGATGCTACAATTCCTTCGACTAAAACATTAGATGGGAAAGATATGTGGAATAATTTTATGACGAATAAAGAAGTTCGAGAAGATGGTAATATCTTCACTATGAGACATAGAAATGGATTTAGTGATGTTGGTGTAAGAAATGGAAAATGGAAAGCTGTAAAGGCGTATAAACAAGATTGGAAGTTATTTGATATCGATAAAGATATTAGCGAGACTAATGATATTAGTGCAGCGCATCCTGAAGTTTTAAGGAAATTAGTAGCAGATGCCAAAGCGTGGAGCGAAACACATGTGCAACCAAAATGGTGGCATAATAAAAAAACAGGTGAAGAATGGAAAGCAGATAAAATGCCACATTTTGAAAAGACATTTAGTCTAAATTAATACTTTTCAAAATGACCATAAAGGATAAGTCAAACACTAAAACGTATAAAGCTTCCGAAGATAGATATGATAAAATGATCTATAATAGAAGCGGTAATAGTGGTGTGTTATTGCCTGCAATATCTTTAGGGTTATGGCACAACTTTGGATTTGTGGATGCATTTCAAAATGCAAGAGAAATTTTAAGGTGTGCATTCGATTTAGGGATTACTCATTTTGATTTAGCTAATAATTACGGACCGCCTTATGGTGCTGCAGAAGAAAATTTTGGGAGGATATTTAAAAAGGATTTTAAGTCTTATAGAGACGAGTTATTTACTTCTACCAAAGCAGGTTATGATATGTGGCCTGGACCTTATGGAAATTGGGGATCTAGAAAATATTTAATCTCTAGTTTAGATCAAAGTTTGCAGCGCATGCAATTGGATTATGTAGATGTATTTTATCATCACAGACCCGACCCAAACACACCTTTAGAAGAAACCATGCTAGCTTTATCGGATATCGTTAGGCAAGGAAAAGCATTGTATGTTGGAATTTCTAACTATAAACCGGAAGAAACAGCGAAAGCTTCAAAGTTACTAAAAGCCTGGAATGTGCCTTTTATAGTGCATCAAGCACGATATTCTATTTTAGATCGTTGGGTGGAAGATGGATTGTTAGATACATTAAAAGAAGAAGCCTTGGGTTGTGTAGCCTTTTCTCCTTTGGCGCAAGGCATGCTTACCGATAAATATCTAAAAGGTATTCCGCTGCATTCTAGAGCCGCAAAAGAAAACACACACTTGGATGCCGAGAAAGTAAAAGCAACGATTGCCAAGGTAAAAGTATTAAACAGTATTGCAGAATCACGAGGACAAAAATTATCGCAAATGGCAATTTCATGGTTGCTTCATAAGCCAGAAATTACTTCCGTTTTAATTGGAGCTAGTTCCACAGAGCAACTAAAAGAAAATGTGAAAGCTCTAGAAAATTTAAGTTTTTCGGAAGAAGAATTGAAAAAAATTAATGTTTGCTAATCTAGTCTTCTTGTTTATTAATTATTTTATTTCGGAACAATTCCCATATTTTATAAAATTTCTTATTAATTCTAAAAATGGGTTTAGGTAAAATACTCTTATTATAAGTTAAAAAAGCACTGAGAATTATATAAATATTAAAGTAATATAGCAAGGTAATAACCAATACAGTAACTAATTATCCTTGGACATGGCATTAAAAAATAGAGTATGTATACTATTAATTTTACTTTTTATTTCATTAGATAGCAATGCGCAATTAAGCTTTTGCTCTGGTAATTCTGGAGACCCCATTTTTACGGAAAATTTTGGTACTGCTCCAAGTGCTACTTTGCAAAATGTATCCTTGCCTTCAGGAACAACAACTTATAATTTTTTAGGTGCCACAGTATTTGGTGATGGTAAATATACCGTTTCCAATAGTTCAGACTACTGGAATTGGTTTGATGGTCCTAATTACGGATTCGAAGATCATACACCAGGCGATACTAATGGAAGAATGTTAATTGTTAATGCTAGTCATACTCCAGGCGAGTTTTTTAGTTTACCTGTTTCTGGACTTTGTGAAAATACAACCTATGAATTCTCTTCTTGGTTGGTTAATTTAACACCTAGAGATTTGTATAACATTGGTAGCTTGCCAAATCCATGTAATGTAAGTTTTGAAATATGGGATAGTTTAGATACAACGCAGCTAGCATCAGGAACTACTGGTGATTTTTTTGGTGGACTAAGCACAGATACTGGAGAATGGGTTCCATATGGCTTGGTATTTCAAACGTTAGTCGGTCAGACTTCAGTGATTTTAAAAATGGTAAATAACGGCGTTGGTGGTTATGGAAATGATTTAGCAATAGATGATATTGTCTTTAAAACTTGTGGTGATTTTATTTCGATTGGTGATAGCGCAAATAATCCAAATATTTCCATTTCTAGCTGTGAAACGCCTTATGCAACAACACTAACCGTAACTCCAGATTTCTCTGTCTTTACTTCACATTTTTATCAATGGCAAGAAAGTATGGATGGGATTACTTGGACAGATATATCAGGGGAAACTTCAGCAAGTAGCACTATAAACGGTATTACTGCTACAACCTATTATAGATCAAAAGTTGCCGAATCTATGGTGAACTTGAATAATTCGTCATGTAATACGGTTTCAGATGTATTTTCGATTACTGTAAATCCAGTACCTGCCAATCCAGGAAATGTAAACTGTTGGGATAATTTTCAGTTAGACGCTACTTCATGTCTGTATGTAAATCTAGGAACGGTGCCTACCAACCCAGGAAACGTTACCTGCTGGGATGATTTTCAATTAGACGCTACTTCTTGTACGTATGTAAATCTAGGAACAGCACCTACTAATCCAGGAAATGTAAACTGTTGGGATGATTTTCAATTAGACGCTACTTCATGTTTGTATGTAAATCTAGGAACTGCTCCTTCTAATCCAGGAAACGTTACCTGCTGGGATGATTTTCAATTAGATGCTACTTC
>NZ_JBSHNU010000202.1:0-206 GCF_053601555.1 Lacinutrix sp. MEBiC02595
AATGCAATTCATACTGGTATTGCAGCGGTTGGTCATGATACGAAAGATTTAAAAGCAACCGATGAAGCGTATGCAACGGTGCATCCTTGTTGTGAGTATCGCGATGAAGAAGTGAAAGACGATCATAAAGAATAACGAGAGAATAACAAGAGAATAAGAAAATAGTAAAAAAGCCTGAATTAATATTCAGGCTTTTTTATTTTTAC
>NZ_JBSHNU010000203.1:0-507 GCF_053601555.1 Lacinutrix sp. MEBiC02595
AATGTAGATTTAACAGACACAACAAGTGACTGGGCAACTGCAGATTGTGATGGAGATGGAGTAAGTAACTTAGACGAAGTAGATCCTGATGGAGACGGCGTTCAAGGACCAAACGACACCGATCCAAATGATGCATGTGAGTTTACAGCAGCAGATATTACATTACCTGTAACAGCAATCACAGATTGTGATGGTGATGGAGAAACAAGTGATACGGATCCAAATGATACGGATCCATGTATTGGAGGAGATTTAACAAATGTAGATTTAACAGACACAACAAGTGACTGGGCAACTGCAGATTGTGATGGTGACGGAGTAAGTAACTTAGACGAGGTGGATCCTGATGGAGACGGCGTTCAAGGACCAAACGACACAGATCCAAATGATGCATGTGAATTTACAGCAGCAGATATTACATTACCTGTAACAGCAATCACAGATTGTGATGGTGATGGAGAAACAAGTGATACGGATCCAAATGATACGGATCCATGTATTGGAGGA
>NZ_JBSHNU010000204.1:0-255 GCF_053601555.1 Lacinutrix sp. MEBiC02595
TTAACAAATGTAGATTTAACAGACACAACAAGTGACTGGGCAACTGCAGATTGTGATGGTGACG
This sequence comes from Lacinutrix sp. MEBiC02595, assembly GCF_053601555.1. Lineage (NCBI taxonomy): Bacteria > Pseudomonadati > Bacteroidota > Flavobacteriia > Flavobacteriales > Flavobacteriaceae > Lacinutrix > Lacinutrix sp. MEBiC02595. Next base: position 65 of record NZ_JBSHNU010000204.1, read on the forward strand.
GAGTAAGTAACTTAGACGAAGTAGATCCTGATGGAGACGGCGTTCAAGGGCCAAACGACACAGATCCAAATGATGCATGTGAATTTACAGCAGCAGATATTACATTACCTGTAACAGCAATCACAGATTGTGATGGTGATGGAGAAACAAGTGATACGGATCCAAATGATACGGATCCATGTATTGGAGGA
>NZ_JBSHNU010000205.1:0-213 GCF_053601555.1 Lacinutrix sp. MEBiC02595
TCCATCTGCTGCTGTAGTTGCTGTTGGCTCTCCTGCGTCTAATACACCATCGCCATCTAAATCTGCAAATACAGTTACTGGAGATGTGAATCCGGTTTCTGTTCCATTTTGTGTTCCATCACCATCTTCATCGTTATATACTGTTCCGGTTACGGTTCCAGCTGTAGTATAACCATCGGTTCCTGCTGCAACTGTTCCACTTACTGGTACCGT
>NZ_JBSHNU010000206.1:0-369 GCF_053601555.1 Lacinutrix sp. MEBiC02595
GCTTGCGCTTTTGCTGCTGCTTCTGCTGCTAATCTGGCTGCTTCATCGGCTTGAACTTGCGCTGCTGCTTGAGCTGCTAATCTTGCTGCTTCATCGGCTTGTGCTTGTGCTTCTGCTTCTGCTGCTAATCTGGCTGCTTCCTCTGCTTGAACTTGTGCCGCTGCTTCTGCTGCTAATCTTGCTGCTTCATCGGCTTGTGTTTGCGCTGCTGCTTCTGCTGCTAATCTAGCTGCTTCATCGGCTTGTGCTTGTGCTTCTGCTTCTGCTTCTGCTGCTAATCTGGCTGCTTCATCGGCTTGTGTTTGCGCTGCTGCTTCTGCTGCTAATCTTGCGTCTTCCTCTGCTTGAACTTGTGCCGCTGCTTCTGCT
>NZ_JBSHNU010000207.1:0-265 GCF_053601555.1 Lacinutrix sp. MEBiC02595
TAGTAAGTGCTTCTAAATTTGCTACGATAGCAGATAAATCTAATTGTGTAGTAACGCCATCTTCGTCTGTATAATCGATGTTTGTATTATCTGTGTTTAAAGCAATCGAAGTAAGTGTTTCCAGATTAGCAACATCTAAAATAGTCGGGTTTCCATCTTCATCGGTGTAAGTTAATGTTCCGTCATTATTATCCACCAATGTTGTTAAAGCTTCCAGGTTTGCTATGATTGCAGATAAATCTAATTGTGTAGTAACGCCATCTTC
>NZ_JBSHNU010000208.1:0-499 GCF_053601555.1 Lacinutrix sp. MEBiC02595
ACCTACTAATCCAGGAAATGTAAACTGTTGGGATGATTTTCAATTAGACGCTACTTCATGTTTGTATGTAAATCTAGGAACTGCTCCTTCTAATCCAGGAAACGTTACCTGCTGGGATGATTTTCAATTAGATGCTACTTCTTGTATGTATGTAAATTTAGGAACGGCACCTGCTAACCCAGGAAACGTCACCTGTTGGGATGATTTTCAATTAGATGCTACTTCTTGCATGTATGTCAATCTAGGAACGGCACCTACTAATCCAGGAAATATGACCTGTTGGGATGATTTTCAATTGGACACTACTTCTTGTATGTATGTAAATTTAGGAACAGCGCCTATCAATCCCGGAAACGTAACCTGCTGGGATGATTTTCAATTAGATGCTACTTCCTGTATGTATGTAAATCTAGGAACAGCACCCACTAATTCAGGAAATGTAACCTGTTGGGATGATTTTCAATATGACGTTGCATCGTGTATGTATGTAAATCTAGGA
>NZ_JBSHNU010000209.1:0-377 GCF_053601555.1 Lacinutrix sp. MEBiC02595
GAAGATGGCGTTACTACACAATTAGATTTATCTGCAATCATAGCAAACCTGGAAGCTTTAACAACATTGGTGGATAATAATGACGGAACATTAACTTACACCGATGAAGATGGAAACCCAACTATTTTAGATGTTGCTAACTTGGAAACATTAACATCCATTGCTTTAAATGCCGATAACACAAACATCGATTATACAGACGAAGACGGCGTTACTACACAATTAGATTTATCTGCAATCATAGCGAACCTGGAAGCTTTAACAACTTTAGTTGACAACAACGACGGAACATTAACTTACACCGATGAAGATGGAAACCCGACTGTTTTAGATGTTGCTAACTTGGAAACATTAACATCCATTGCTTTAAACACAGA
>NZ_JBSHNU010000210.1:0-247 GCF_053601555.1 Lacinutrix sp. MEBiC02595
ACCTACTAATCCAGGAAATGTAAACTGTTGGGATGATTTTCAATTAGACGCTACTTCATGTTTGTATGTAAATCTAGGAACTGCTCCTTCTAATCCAGGAAACGTTACCTGCTGGGATGATTTTCAATTAGATGCTACTTCCTGTATGTATGTAAATCTAGGAACAGCACCCACTAATTCAGGAAATGTAACCTGTTGGGATGATTTTCAATATGACGTTGCATCGTGTATGTATGTAAATCTAGGA
>NZ_JBSHNU010000211.1:0-222 GCF_053601555.1 Lacinutrix sp. MEBiC02595
TCCATCCGCTGCCGTTGTTGCTGTTGGCTCTCCTGCGTCTAATACGCCATTGCCATCTAAATCTGCAAATACAGTTACTGGAGAAGTGAATCCGGTTTCTGTTCCGTTTTGTGTTCCATCACCATCTTCATCATTATATACAGTTCCGGTTACGGTTCCTGCTGTAGTATAACCGTCTGTTCCTGCTGCAACTGTTCCATTTACTGGTACGGTTACTTCCGT
>NZ_JBSHNU010000212.1:0-462 GCF_053601555.1 Lacinutrix sp. MEBiC02595
CGTAACCGGAACTGTATATAATGATGAAGATGGTGATGGAACACAAAACGGAACAGAAACCGGATTCACTTCGCCAGTAACCGTATTTGCAGATTTAGATGGCAATGGCGTATTAGACGCAGGAGAGCCAACAGCAACAACAGCATCGGATGGAAGCTATATTATAGAAGGTGTACCGGCAGGAACAGTTGATATCGTAGTAGATACGACTACTTTACCAGTAGGGTCCACATTAACAGAAGGAACAGAGCCAACGGAAGTAACCGTACCAGTAAATGGAACAGTTGCAGCAGGAACAGACGGTTATACTACAGCAGGAACCGTAACCGGAACTGTATATAATGATGAAGATGGTGATGGAACACAAAACGGAACAGAAACCGGATTCACTTCGCCAGTAACCGTATTTGCAGATTTAGATGGCAATGGCGTATTAGACGCAGGAGAGCCAACAGCAACAAC
>NZ_JBSHNU010000213.1:0-587 GCF_053601555.1 Lacinutrix sp. MEBiC02595
GAAGATGGCGTTACTACACAATTAGATTTATCTGCAATCATAGCAAACCTGGAAGCTTTAACAACATTGGTGGATAATAATGACGGAACATTAACTTACACCGATGAAGATGGAAACCCAACTATTTTAGATGTTGCTAACCTGGAAACATTAACATCCATTGCTTTAAACACAGACAATACAAACATCGATTATACGGATGAAGATGGCGTTACTACACAATTAGATTTATCTGCAATCATAGCAAACCTGGAAGCTTTAACAACATTAGTAGACAACAACGACGGAACATTAACTTACACCGATGAAGATGGAAACCCGACTGTTTTAGATATTGCTAACTTGGAAACATTAACATCCATTGCTTTAAACACAGACAATACAAACATCGATTATACAGACGAAGATGGCGTTACTACACAATTAGATTTATCTGCAATCATAGCAAACCTGGAAGCTTTAACAACTTTAGTTGACAACAACGACGGAACATTCACTTACACCGATGAAAACGGAGCGCAAACAATAATTAATGCTGCAAACTTAGAAACACTTACAACCCTAACGAATAATGGAGATTTAACCTA
>NZ_JBSHNU010000214.1:0-507 GCF_053601555.1 Lacinutrix sp. MEBiC02595
GTCCGAAAATTTCACTACCTTATACAAGCTTTATGCGAATCAAAATTCGTATTTGAGAGTAGAACTCTCATCCGATTTCAATCGAAAGCTTGGGTTGGTACAATTATTCCTCAAAATCCAGTATTCCAATTCAAGTTTATTACAAACTCAGTAATTTACAATGGGCTAATTGCAATGAACACGGGAAGTTCCAGAAGTCTGGGATTATTAAACATAACGTGTTTGTATATGGAAAGTTGCGTTTTTGGTGACGAGGATTTTCCGAAGGAAAATCAGAAGTTAGTAAAAGCACAACCAACCTTATTTAAGCACTAATCTAGCAATTTTTTATATACGTTGTTAGCAAATGCAGCTCTAATTAGTAGTAAACTTAATAAAAAGAAATTTCCAACGTTAAATAAGAGCAGATAGATTTTCGCACCAGATAATCTGTTTATTATTTAGTTAATTAAAATCTTTGTGACTTCAGTTTTACTTTTAGTTCCGATTTATCTAAGCAAATTTTGT
>NZ_JBSHNU010000215.1:0-238 GCF_053601555.1 Lacinutrix sp. MEBiC02595
CAATACAAACATCGATTATACAGACGAAGACGGCATTACTACACAATTAGATTTATCTGCAATCATAGCAAACCTGGAAGCTTTAACAACATTAGTAGACAACAACGACGGAACATTAACTTACACCGATGAAGATGGAAACCCGACTGTTTTAGATGTTGCTAACTTGGAAACATTAACATCCATTGCTTTAAACACAGATAATACAAACATCGATTATACGGATGAAGATGGCGTT
>NZ_JBSHNU010000216.1:0-311 GCF_053601555.1 Lacinutrix sp. MEBiC02595
TCCGTTTTGTGTTCCATCACCATCTTCATCGTTATATACGGTTCCGGTTACCGTTCCTGCTGTAGTATATCCATCTGTTCCTGCTGTAACTGTTCCACTTACTGGTACCGTTACTTCGGTTGGCTCTGTTCCATCTGTTAATGTCGATCCTGTTGGTAAAGTAGTTGTATCTACTACGACATCAACTGTTCCTGCTGGCACTCCTCCTGTAGTATAGGTTCCGTCTGTTGCTGTTGTTGCTGTTGGCTCTCCTGCGTCTAATACACCATCGCCATCTAAATCAGCAAATACAGTTACTGGAGAAGTAAATC